>JAKLKE010000348.1 GCA_023150775.1 Myxococcota bacterium | reverse complement strand
CTGGCTAGGGAGTTTCGTCGCCGTGTCGGATGAACTAGAATCCCATGACCAGCGCATTCCTGCTCTTGTGGAGGAGGTAATTCGCGAGTTTATGCCTCAGATCGTCGCTGAAGTGCTTCGTCGTCTGTCTGAAGCCCCCGAACGCTCCTCGCTCGCTGATCAACCTCCCTCGCCGCGCGTGTCGGACGTGGAAGACGAGCCTCTCCCGTCGCTCATGGAGCTCATTGTCGCTCGGCGAGAGGAAGGGGAGGAGGCGCTCAAGCTACGGCTGGATCTCACCCAGCGTGGCTTGGCCCGCATCGTCAACCGCTATGGCCTCTCTCCAGGCGTCAAGGTCACGCGCTGGAGCAAGGAGCGCCTGCTTACGCTCATAGAGGAGGAGGTCACCCGGCGAGCCTTTCGGAATGACGTCTTCCTGAAGGGCTGAGCCTCCTCAAGGCCTCCCCGGCGTCGTGACCATCGCCAACAAGATCCCGTCGCCGAGGTGTGAGCCGGTGGCGCCGCCGCCTTCGGGGGCCTTGAGGCCGGGCACGACGTTCACCGCCAGAGGGCCGCCAAGACGTACAGTGCGCAGGATGTCCTCGACGATCTCCTGCTCACCCAGCCCGGCGGCGGCGCCCAGGGCGAAGCCTGTGGCCGAGACGGAGTAGCCCATCAAGAGCGGCCCGGAGTCGATGTCGCCGCCCCGATCGGCGTTGGCGGCGGGGTGCTCGCGCATGGCGTACAGTCCGAGCACGCTGCCCTCAAGCTCCCGGCGCCCGGCGTCAAACAGGGCCCGGGCCCGCGCGGGGTCGGCGCGCAGCAGAAACCAGCTCGCCAAGAAGGTGCCCGAGCCTCGGGGGGTGTCCAGGGCCTTGCCGTTGGCGCGCATCGCCTGAATGAGCAGGCCGGTCTCGGGATCGACGGCGCGTTTGAGCGCCTTGACGCCGGCCTTGATCGCCGCGCTGTGGTCCTCGCCGGTCACCGCGTCGTGCAGGGCCAAGGCGCCGATGAGCGCGGCGTTATCGACGGGGTAGATCTCGTTGGGGTAGGTCTCGATGAGTTTGCCCGTCTTGAGCCGACGGCTGATGGCCTCGGCCCAGGCCTGCTCGGTCACGCTGAGCTCGTGCTGAGGGGCGAGGGCGCGGTGGGTGGCCAAGGCGAGTCCGCCATAGCCCAGGAGCGCGGCGCTGCCTTTGTTCTCCTTCAAGCGCCGCGTGATGGGCAGCCCTTTGTATTTTTTCTTGTCAAAGGCGAGGCCCTCCTCGGACAGCATGGCCCTCAGCGCCGCCTCCATCTTGGGCAGGCTCTCGGCGCGCTCACCTGGGTAGAGCAGGATGAGCTGGCCCAATCCTACGGCCGTCATCATCTGTGTGCCGAAGAGCCACTCCGCGTCAAACAAGGCGACGCCGGTGCCGTAGTCTTCAGCCTTGAGCCCGGCGTCGGCCCAGCCTCGGGCGCCTTCAGCGAGCTCCGCGGTGAACGGCGGTGGCGGTGGCGGCGGCGGCGGACCCTCCTCGGCGACGGCGCAGGAGGAGAGCAGGAGGACTAGGATCGAGGCGGCGAGGCGTAGGTTCGTCATGCTCCCAGAGTAGCCTCGGCGCCGCCTCGGGTGTGAGGCGGCGCCGAGGAGAGTCTCAGGGGCGTCTGCGCAGCGTCTGTGCAGGCGCGGTGCAGACGGGGGGCTAGGGCAAGGCCGGCTGCTCTAAGGCCTTCCCGCAGTCGAGCGCGCCCAAGAACGCCACGATGCTGTCGAGCTCGGCGTCGGTGAGGCCCCGGTCCACCATCAAGGGGCTCAGGTTCTTGTTGGGCAGGCCACCCGCCGCCATCAGCCGCACGGCGCCTTTGAGATCCGCCACGGAGCCATCGTGGAAGTACGGCGCGCTCTTGGCGACGTTGCGTAGGCTCGGGACCTTAAACGCCGCCCAGTCGGACTCCGCCTTGGTGACGCTCATGCGGCCCACATCGACGCTCTCCGGCGAGGCGCTCTGTGTGCCGATGCCGACGTTGAAATACACCCCGGGACCACCATACGCGATGGAGAAGTGCGGCGGCGCGTGGCAGCTCGCGCAGGCCGCTTTGCCCATAAACAGCTCCAGACCGGCGCGCTGGGCGTCGTCCAGCGCCATGGCGTCACCCTTGGCGAAGCGGTCAAACGCCGTGTTGTCACAGACCAAGGTGCGCTCGTAAGCGGACAGGGCCTTGACGATGGTGCTGGGCGTCACCCCTTCGCCGGGGAAGACCTCGTTGAACTGCGCGGCGTACCCGGCCACGGCGGCGATCTCCGCGGCTTTGGCCCCGAGGTTGTCTTTGCCGACGCCCATGTTGCCCCCGGCCCAGGCCGCGGTGGCTTGGGCCTCCAAGCTCTCAGAGCGGCCGTCCCAATAAAACGCGCCGAGATACCCGACGTTCCAGATGACGGGGCTGTGGCGGGTGAGCACCTTGCCTCCGGCGCCGACGGCGATGGGGTCGTGGCCGCCGTTGCCGTCTTCGTTCAGGTGGCAGGAGTAACAAGACCGCGAGCCGTCCTTCGAGAGGCGGCTGTCGAAGAAGAGCTGGTGGCCGAGCTTCACCTTGGCGTCGGTCTGGGGGTTGTCGGCGGGGATGGTCATGGCGCCGAGCTCGTAGGGGTAGCTCGGCATCTCGACGGCGACGGGCGCGACGGGGCCGACCATCGGCTCGGGCGGCGGGGTGGGGGTCTCCGCGCAGGCGATGAGCGAGGCGGTGAAGGTCGAGAGGAGGAGGAGTTTCCGCGCCGACATTGGGGCTCCGGGCGTAGGGGATACGGTCTAATATCCCAGCCCTCGCCGCGGCGCCTGCCTCCGGGTTAGAGCGGCGTGATGCGCCCCACCAAACAAGCGGTCGTCGCCGCCCTGCGCGACGCCCTGAACGCTGAGCTCCACGCCGTCGAGTCCGTCGCCGCCATGGCCCGAGACGAGGCGTCCTCGGCGGAGACCCGCTCTGAAGGCAAGTACGACACCCGGGCCACGGAGGCGAGCTACCTCGCCCGCGGCCAGGCCTGGCGTGTGGCCGAGCTGCGCCAGCTCGCGGCCTGGTACCAGCTCTTTGACCCGAGCCTGCCCCTCAACCCGCCCACAGCCCAGGTTGGCGCCTTGGTCGAGGTAGACGGCCCAAGGCGTGAGCTTCTGTTCATCGCGCCCGTCGGCGGCGGGCGTGTTGAGCTCGACGGCGTCTCGGTGCGGGTCATCAGCCCCTCGTCGCCGATGGGCGAGGGGCTCTTGGAGCTAGAGGCCGGAGACGACTTTGAGATGGAGGGCGCCACCGGCCCGATTCAGTGCAGCCTCGTCTGGCTGGCCTGATCGGGCGCGGCGGATCGCTCAAATCATCAGTAGGCGCGGGCGAAGATCGCCATGTGGGTCGCCGGGCGGCCCGAGGCGAAGCAGGTCTTGCCGACGGCCTCGTCTTGGCCCTCGATGGGGTAACAACGAATCGTCGCCCGGGTCTCCTCCTTGATGCGGGCCTCCCAGTCGGCGTCGTCGTGCCAGGGCACCAAGAACAGCCCACCCGCCTCGATGCGCTCCTTGAGCTCGT
The DNA here is from genome assembly GCA_023150775.1 of Myxococcota bacterium. Taxonomy (GTDB): domain Bacteria; phylum Myxococcota_A; class UBA796; order UBA796; family CAJQPC01; genus JADKFE01. The sequence goes on along the minus strand of JAKLKE010000348.1, from coordinate 2,770 downwards.
CATAGCTGGAGATGCGGTGCGTGGCCTCGGTGCGGCGGGCCAAGGCGCGGTCGTAGAGCTCGGTCTGGATGTCGTTGAGTTTCTGCTGCACCGCAACGAGGAGGCCCTCAAAGGCCATGCCGAACTTTTTGCCGCCGGTGCGGGAGGCCGCGAAGACGGCGTTGTTGGCCACGTCGCGGGGGCCGATCTCCAGGCGCAGGGGCACCCCTTTACGCTCCCACTCGAAGTATTTGGCGCCGGGCTTCACGCCGTCGCGCTCGTCGAGCACCACCCGCACGGTGGGGTGTAAGGCCTCCTTCACCTTACGGGCGAAGGCCAAGGTGGACTCCTTCTCGGCGTCGCTCTTCCAGATCGGCGTGATGACCACCTGAACCGGGGCGACGGTGGGGGGCAGGACGAGGCCGGTGTCGTCGCTGTGGACCATGATCACCGCGCCGACGAGGCGGGTGGAGACGCCCCACGACGTCGCCCAGACGTGGCTACGGCTGCCGTCGGCGTCTTGGAAGGTGACGTCGAAGGCCTTGGCGAAGTTCTGGCCCAAGAAGTGGGAGGTGCCGGCCTGGAGCGCCCAGCCGTTCTGCATGAGCGCCTCGATGGTGTAGGTGTCCACCGCGCCCGCGAAACGTTCAGACGCCGACTTCACGCCGGGGATGACGGGGATGGCCAGAAACTCCCGGGCGAAGTCGGAGTACACGCCGAGCATCCGGCGGGCCTCCTCGACGGCCTCGTCCCGGCTGGCGTGGGCGGTGTGGCCCTCTTGCCACAAAAACTCCGCGGTGCGCAGGAAGGGGCGCGTCTTCATCTCCCAGCGAACCACGTTGGCCCACTGGTTGATGAGGATCGGCAGGTCACGCCAAGACTGAATCCACTGGCCGTACATGTGCCAGATGATCGTCTCCGAGGTGGGCCGCACGACGAGGGGCTCTTCGAGCTTCGAGGCGGGATCGGGCTCAACGCCGCCGCCGACCGCCGCGCGCAGGCGGTGGTGGGTGACGACGGCGCACTCCTTGGCGAAGCCCTCGACGTGCTCGGCCTCTTTGGAGAGGAAGCTCACGGGGATAAACAAGGGGAAGTAGGCGTTGACGTGCCCCGTCTCCTTGAAGCGCCGGTCGAGATCCGTGCGCATCCCGTCCCAGATGGCGTAGCCGTGGGGCCGCAGCACCATGCTGCCCTTGACCGGCGAGTAGTCAGCGAGCTGCGCTGAGCTGATGACGTCGAGGTACCACTGGGAGTAGTCTTTGGCGCGGGGGGTGAGGGCGGCGTCCATGAGGCTTCCGTTCAGAAGGGGAGGCCGCCTTAACCCGGCGCGCGCTCGGGGAACAGGGGCCGAGGGCGGACCCTGTCGTCAAGGGATCCGAAAGATGGCGATGTTTCCCATCTGCGCGGGGCCAAGTCCGAACGTCGTCGGGTTCGTGATCACGAGGCTGGCCGTGTCGTTCACCTCACAAGTGAGGCGATGGCGTGTCGCCTCGGCCTGCGCTGGGCAGCCCGGAGAGGTAGAGCTGACCTCGACCCCATGGCTGGCGCCGTCCGCGGCGCGCGTCTGTACATCGACAAGAAAGCGGCCTCGGGAGAGCGTGTAGGCGATGGTCTGACCATCGGACAGCGCGAGCGTGTCCGTCTTGATTCGTTCCATCACGACCACCTCCGTCGGGGCGCTCGCGTCACCCGAGGTCACCGTGACGATCGCGCGTCCCACCGTCTTGGGAGTCAAACGACCTGAGGAGTGGCGAACGACGTTTTGGTCGCTTGATGTGACCACAAACGGCGCGTCAGCGAGCTTTGTGTCGTTGTCGCCGACGGCGACAGGGGTGAACGCGGCGTCTGGCTCTCCGACCAACAACTCAATCGACCGGGGCGCCTGAACACTCTTCACGATTCTGCATTGGACCGCGAACGTTGAGCTTAATCCTGCTCCAGAGACGACCACAGAGGCGTCGCCGGTGGCCAAACATTGAAGCCCGGCGGCGGAGGCGTTCACGACGCCGGTGGGCACCGTTGAGAAGGTCAGCTGCTTTCGCTCATCCGCCAACTCCCGCCCCGAGTCCGTGAGCACTCTCACGTCAAGCGGGTGAAGCTGCTTGTCCCAGAACGGGCCGGGGGGCGATTGAATTGAAAGCTGCGCGGGCTCGGTGTCGAACAAGGCTTGAAGCGGTCCACAGCCGGTGAGAAGCAGAAGAGAAACGGACGTCAGCACGGTACGCATAGAGGAACCTCCTTGGCGTAGCCGCAGTAACTCGGGTCTCTTAGTTGCGCACCTGCTCAACAAGCCGCTCAGGGCAAGACCACCGCCCGGGTGCTCGACGTCACGCGGCCGGCGTCGTCATAGGCCCAGGAGCGGGAGAGGCCCCAGGAGCCCTCGGCGGCGGTGACGCGGCCCGCGGCGTCGCGGCTGTACACCATGAGGCCGCCCTCGGCGTCCTCCGCGGCGCTCAGGAGGCCGTCGTCGCCGTAGGTCCAGGCGAGCTCGTTGCCTTCAGCGTCTCCGGCGGCGATCATCCGGCCCAGGCTGTCGTACTCGAAGGTGTTGATGACCGTGGAGCCTTGGGAGATCGTGCTGTAGAGCAGAGGGTGGTCGGCGTCATAGCTGTAGCTGAGGCTCACCCCCTCCGCCGAGGTCACCCCGCTCAGGCGCCCGGCGCTGTCGTAGCTGTAGCTGCGGCTGGCGCCGAGGAGATCGGTCATCGTCTGGAGCTGGCCGTCGCTCGTGTAGGTCATGGTCATGCTCAGCGCGCCTTTGCTCCACGCGCTGAGCTGGCCGTCGCTCGTC
>JAKLKE010000347.1 GCA_023150775.1 Myxococcota bacterium | reverse complement strand
CTCTTCTCGAAGTCGCGGTCGTTCTGGGCCTTGGCGATGTCGGTGCCGGGCACCTTCTCCGGCGGCTCTTTGGTGATGTAGCTCTTCATGAAGAACGGCACGGCCTCACAGAGCGCGTCGGCGGCCTTCTGGTTGGGCGAAGAGCCGAGCGCGGTGAGGATCGCCTGGCGAACGTCAGGGTCGTCCTCTTTGGTGAGGGCGCGCTCGCGTAAGCAGGCGACCTGGGTGTCGCTCTTCGCGCCCTTCATGGCGAGGATCGCCTCTTTGCGCACCGCCGGGGCGGGATCTTTGATCATCAGCTCGCAGAGCACCTGCTCGGCTTTGCCGCTGCCGACGGTGCGTAGGCTGGCCAAGGCCGCCGCGCGCACCGCGCCGTCCGCGTCGGTGGTGGCGGCGTTGTACAGGGCCTCGGCCACGGCGGGATCTTTCTGGCCGACCAAGGCCGTGGCGGCGGCGGCCCGAACCTCAGCGGCCGGGTCACCCTTGAGCGTGTTGACGAGGGTGCCGACCGCGCCGGCGTCGGTGGTGCCGCCCAAGGCGCCGAACGCCGCCGCGCGCACGTCGGAGGCCTGGGTGGCGTCCTGAGCGATGCGCAGAAGCTCCGCGGAGAGCGCCGGGGCGCGCACCTTCACCAAGCCCGCGATGAGCGCCGCACGATCCTTCACCTCAGCATCAGCCAGGGCGGGCACAAAACACTGGGCAAGGTCGTCCCGGGCGCTGGACTCTAGGCCCTTGACGATGGCGAGGTCGACGGTGTGTTTGTCGGCCTTGTAGGCGTTCTCGCACACGCAGTCTACGATCACGTCTTGATCGGGGATCTCCGCGAGCTTCTTCGCCGTGTAGGCGCGCAGGTCGTCGTCCTTCTTCATGCGTAGGCCGACGCAGGCCGTCTTGAAGCGGGACATCGCAATCGCCTGATCAACGCCGGGGCGCTCGATGTCGGGCGGGGGGACCTCACAGGCCACGAGGGCGCCGAGGGTCAGGGCGAAGATCGAGAAGAGCGGCCGCATAGGCGGGCCTCCAGACAGAGCAGGCTTGGGCAGGCGAGCATAACCGAGAGATCGGATTTCACCAGGGACAGGCTCACGCGGAGCGGGGTCGTCCGCTCGCCTTGGCGGCCTTTTGCGCCTCCTCTTCAGCGACCATCTGGGCGTAAGCGTCGCGCTTGGGCGCATAATAGGCGTCGGGCGCGTCCGAGGACGTGTCCGCCATCCCGGCGACGAGCTTTGAGCCGAGCTTGTCCATCACGCGGGTGTACGCCCCACGCAGCGCGCTCTTGACGAGGTTCCGTGCGACACCCATGATGTGGCTCTCCTGCCGCGAGGATACTTCGCATCAAGGCCACTCTGCAAGCGTGATGCTCGCCGAGGCGCTTGCCAAAGACCTCCGATTCGTGTGAGAACATGCAGTCAGCCCCCTGTTCATCGAAGAGGTCCGCATGAGCGAGATGCCGCGCTTCCGATTCTGGGTTCGCCGGAGCCCCGGGGAAGGAGCGGTGTACGCCATTCGTTTTGAGGTCGAAGGCGGAAAAGGGCTCCTGCGTGTGGCCAGGCCCGGTGTGCTGGTGGACCCGCCCGCCCGCGAGTCGGGCTTCGAGGAGCGCCTCACCTCGGCCCAGGTGCGCGCGTCGCGCTTCTTACACGTCTGGGACAGCGGCCGAAAGCGCCAGGGCTACGTGCTCTCGCGCCTGACGGATCCTGTCTTGGGCGGACTTCCTCCGGCGAGCTGGGAAGAATTACACGTCGTCAGCGACGGCGGCTTCTGCTGGCTCGTCCCCGGCGGCCCTGAAGAGCTCGACGCCAGCGCCATCGTGCCCATCGAGGTGGCCCCGGCGCCGAGCATCACCGATCTGCCGTCCATCGACGTGTCCGCGGCGGATGAGCTCGACGAGCTCGACGATGAGCCCGTCAGCGAAGAGATCTCCGCGGTGACGCCCGTGGTCGCTGAGCAGGTGAGCGCGCCGCTCGTGGAGCCCGATCCCGCCGAGGTGCTCAGCGAGTCGAGCCTCATGGTGTTCGGTCGCGCGACGAACCTCGTGCGTTATCTGCGCCGCGAGAAGGCGCGGGATCGCCACCAGCTCGCCGAGCTTCAGGCCGAGCTTGACCGTTTGCGCCGCCTGCTCGACGAGTCGCAGCGTCGGGAGACCGAGCTTCGCACCCGCGTCGCCCAGTACCAACGTCGCCTCAAGGCGCGCGAGTCCGCCCTCCAGAAGTGACTCTCACGGCGTGATCCGCGTTTTAGGGGCGCACCCCGAATGACCGACGAAGATCGCTACGAGCTGCTCGGCGAGATCGGGCGCGGCGCGGGGGGCGTGATCTATCGGGCGCGCGACCGCGATCTCGGTCGAGACGTGGCCTTTAAGCTCCTGCGGCGCGAGGGCTCGACCTTAGACGCCCGGGTGAGGTTTGTGGCGGAGGCGCAGATCCCCGCCCAGCTTGAGCACCCTAACATCATCCCCATCCACGACGTCGGGCGCACCCGGGACGGCTCGCTCTTTTACGTCATGAAGCTCGTCCAGGGCCAGACCCTCAAGGAGCACCTCAACGGGCGCGCCTCCCGCTCCGACCTGCTCTTCGCGATGCTCCAGGTCGCCCGGGGCATCGCCTTCGCGCATCACCGAGGGGTGATTCACCGGGATCTCAAGCCATCCAACGTCATGATCGGCCTGTTCGGTGAGGTGCTCATCCTCGATTGGGGCCTCGCCCGGCCGACGCGGGGGCTGTCTACCGCCCGGGATGAGCACGGCGGCACGATGACGCTCGACGGCGACGTGCTCGGCAGCCTGGGCTACATGGCGCCGGAGCAGGCCCGGGGCGAGGTTCACCGCCAGGGCCCGCCCACCGACGTTCACGCCTTCGGGGGCGTGCTCTATGAGCTGCTCACCGGGCGCCCGCCGCGCCACAGCCGCACCTTGGGCGAGCTGATCCCCCGGCTCAATGAGCTGCCCGAGCCCGCGCCGGGGGCCTTGGGGGCCTTGGCCAGCCGTTGTCTCGCGCCTGAGCCCGGCGCCCGCCCGCAGTCTGGCGCTGAGCTCCTCGCGCTCTTGGAGCGGGTGACCTGAGCGCGCTGGCTCAGTCCAGCAGGCGCTGTCTCGGGCGCATCGCGCGCACCCGAGGCTCGGCGCCGGCGCTGCTCTCGGGGCGGATCGTGCTCAAGGTGCGCTCGATCTCTTCGCGCAGCCCGGCGGGGGTCTCCGGGCGCTGTGGCGCGGCGCGGAGGATCACCGAGTCTTCAGGCATGGTCTCGGTCAAGGCGCGGCGCAGCTTGCGGCGCGCGCGCTGGAGCAGGCCCCGGGCGCCGCTGCGGTTCTGCAGGCCCATCAGCTCGGTCACCTCGGGGATCGACAGGCCCACCTCGTAATGAAGCGCCACGGCCTCACGCTCCTCGTCGTTGAGGGCCTCCAAGGCGCGGCGCACCCCGGCGGTGCGCTGGCGGCGGCCGAGCTCGTCCTGGGCGTCTCCGCGGGGGTCGGGCAGGGTGGCGCCGTCTTCGCCGCTCTCTTCACGGCTGCGGGCTCGCCAGTTGAGGCAGAGGTTCCGCGCGACGCGCCAGCTCCACGAGGCCCAGGAGCACTCGCCCCGAAAGCCCGGCAGCGAGGTGTGTAGACGCAACATCGCCTCTTGGGTCAGCTCGGCGGCGACCTCAGGATCACGCACCATCGAGGCGCAGATCCCGTAGACGCGGTCAAGCTGCCGGGCGAGCAGCGCGCTCGCGGCCTGCTCATCACCGGCCTGGGCGGCGGTGAGCAGGGCCTCGTCCTCGACGGCGCGGTCCAAGGCGCGCTTTTGCTGCGCGCTCACTCAACGACCGGGGCGCCCTCGCGGGGCGGACGCAGGGGGTCACGCAGCGCGGCGGGCACGACGGGGTTGGCGACGCCGCCCGAGAGGGGCAGACCCAACAAAGCGCCGCTCGCCCGGGCCTCGGCGCGAAAGTCGGCGTCGGCGCCCGGCGCGTCGAGGAGGTGGTTCGCCAGGCGGAGCTGGGTGGCCAAGGTGGCGAGGAGCGTCTCACGCCACGCCAAAGATCCGTCTGCGCTCAGGCGGGCCGGGGCGGCGGCGCTCACGCGGTAGAGCCAGCCGTCGGACTCGGCGAGGCAGGTGGCGCTGCGCGGCGAGCGGTCTACCAAGGCGTTCACGCCGAATGGATCCCCGGGGCCCAGGCGGGCGAGGGTGATGTTCCCGCCGCCGGGCAACGCGCGGGTGGCGCGAACCTGGCCCTCGGCGACGACAAAGGCGCAGTCCGCGGCGTCACCCTCCAACACGAGGCGCTGACCGGCGCGCATCGACTGGACGGTGAAGGCGGTGGTCAGCTCATGAAGCAGGCGCTCGGGGAGCTCGGCCTGGCCGGGCAGGCGGCGCAGGAGGTCCAAGAGCGGCGGGGGCTCGGCGGCGGCGGGCTCCGCGGGGGGCAGGCTGAGGTCGGGATCGGCGACGACGCCTTGGCTCAGCACCATGTCGTTCACCGCGCGCACCCGGGCGCAGAGCGTGGTGAGGGCCTGGCCCAGGAGCGCGTCGTAGAGCGGGCTTCGTTGGCGGCGTAAGGCGAGCAGGCCCGAGCTTCGTAGGCTCAAGAGCGTCGTCTCCTCAAGGGCCGTCACCGTGGCCGAGGACCGCGCGCCGTCCAGAAAGGCCGTGACCTCACCGACGAGCTCGCCGGGGCCAAGCTCACCCAGCTCCGCACGATCGCCCACGGCCCGAAGCCGGCCGCTGAGCACGATCGCGAGGCCCGTGGAGGGCTCGCCCCGGGTGAAGAGCGGCGCGTCGGGTGGCAGGGTGACGAGGCTCCAGAAACGTAAGGAGCCTCGGAGCGTGTCCTCGGAGAGACCCACGAAGGCGGGAAGCTCCGCCAGCTTTCGCGCGATGGTCGACATCAGGGCTCCGTGGGTGGGGAATTGCAGAGTAACCGGCGGCGTGTGACTAAGGCTTCCCGTCTCGGAGTATGGCCGTGGAAGACCATGAGAGAGGACGCGAAGCCTTCGCGTCTGAAGAAGAGTACCGCTTGCACGCCCTGCGCCACTCGACGGCGCACATCATGGCCGAGGCCATCGGGGTGGTGTTCCCCGGCGCGCGCTTCGCGATCGGCCCGGCGACAAAGGACGGCTTCTTCTACGACGTCGACGTCCCGCGCTCCATCACCCCCGAGGATCTCGCCCGCATCGAAGAGGAGATGAAGCGCGTCGTGAAGCGCAACAGCCCCTTCGAGAAGAAGGTCGTCACCCGGGACGAGGCCGTGGCGCTCTTTGGCGCGGCGGGCCAAGACTTTAAGGTCGAGCGCATCAGCCTCCTGGACGAGGCCGCCGAGATCTCCATCTACGACCACGGCGGCTTCGTCGACCTCTGCCGCGGCCCGCACACCCCGCGCACGGGCAACTGCAAACACTTCAAGCTGCTCAAGATCTCCGGCGCCTACCTCTATGGCGACTCCGCGAACAAGCAGCTCCAGCGTGTCTACGGCACCGTCTGGCCGACCAAAGAGGCGCTCGACCAGTACCTCTTCCGCCTTGAAGAGGCCAAGAAGCGGGATCACCGCCGCTTGGGCACCGCGCTCGGCCTGTTCATGTTCCACGACTACGCCCCGGGCGCGGCCTTCTGGCTGCCCAAAGGCGAAGACCTCTACCACACGCTCTCTGAGGCGATGCGCACCCTGCTCAAGGACGAGGGCTACGTCCCGGTCCGCACGCCGATGGTGTTCGACAAGGCCTTGTGGGAGACGTCGGGCCACTGGGCGCACTACCAAGAGAACATGTACCACTTCGCCGAGGGCCACCACCACGAGGGCGCCTCCGATGAAGAGGACGACTCGCGGATCCTCGGCCTCAAGCCGATGAACTGCCCGTCGCACATGCTCATCTTCGGCAGCCAACGCCGGTCTTACCGTGAGCTGCCCCTGCGTATCCACGACCAGGGCGTGCTGCACCGCAACGAGGTGCGCGGCGCCTTGGGCGGCCTCACCCGCGTGCGCCAGTTCTGCCAAGACGACGCCCACATCTTCTGCACCCATGAGCAGATTCAGTCCGAGGTCGCCGACCTCTTGAAGCTCGTGCGCCGGGTGTACGAGTGTTTTGGCTTAGGTTTCCAGGCCAAGCTCTCCACCCGCCCTCAAGACCACCTGGGCTCGGTCGCCCTGTGGGATCAGGCGGAGGAGTCTCTGGAGGCCGCGCTCAAGCAGGCGGGCTTGGAGTACAAGGTCAACGTCGGCGACGGCGCCTTCTACGGCCCGAAGATCGACTTCGACGTGCTCGACGCCTTGGGCCGCGACTGGCAGTGCGCCACGATTCAGCTCGACTTCCAGATCCCCCAGCGGTTTGA
>JAKLKE010000346.1 GCA_023150775.1 Myxococcota bacterium | reverse complement strand
GCACCTGCGTGAGCCGAACATCCCCCGGGCGAGAGAGCTCCTCAGCATCCTGCGCAGCCACGAGAGCCCACGAAACAACGACGCCAAAGACGTCGTGCTCGCCTACTGCGAAGAGACCAGCGTTGAGCTGACCCGCCTCGGACTCGCCGCCCCGCCCCAGCCCGCCGGAGACACGACGGGCCTCGCCTGGCGAAAGGCCATCGAGGCCGCCCTGCCCCCGGCGCGAGAGCACTACGTCCAGCGCTTAGAGGCGGTGGGGGCGAAGTTTAGCCTCTACTCCCGAGACGATGAGATCATGGCCCGGGCGGTGCACCTGGGCAAGACCGAGGCGCCGAGGCGCTCGCTCAAGACCTTGCGGGAGCTCGTCGAGGAGCTTGAGGCCAGCGGGGTGCGCCAACAGAAGAAGGACGACGAGGCCCTGGGTGAGGCCCTCGTGCCCCTGCGCGACCGCATCATCCTCCGCCAAGATCGCGCCGGGCTGTGGGCGCTCCTCGATCTGCTGCGGGAGCGCCGCTCGTCCAAGATGGAGCCCGGCCAGGCCTTGCCCGATCTCACCCGCGCCTTGGACACCCCCGAAGGCGACGACCTCCCCGGCGCGGTCTTGTGCCGCAAAGAGGGGCGGACGATTCAGCGTGTGGCCTGGATCCTCGGCGGCCTGCCCGCCAAAGGCCCTGAGACGCGGCCCACCCGCCCGGGGCCCGAGGGGCTCTTGTTGGCGGGGCCCGATGAGCTCGACGAGCGGGTGTCGTCTTGGGCCTTGTTGACCACGACGACGCCCAAGAACAGCGCCGGGCGCACGATCTTCCTCACCGACGGGCAAGAGGTCACCGGGCCCTGGACGCTCAACGCCGCGGGCAAGCTCAGCCCCCAGCACCCCAGCGGCGTCGTCGGTGAGGTGCACGAGGACGTGCTCGTTCACCACTGCGGGCGCATCGCCTTGGGCAACGGGCAGTGGCTCGTGCCCTACCCGCCGAGCTTTGAGGACGTGATCAAGGAGGCGCCGATCCGCGAGCAGCGCAGCGACGAGGACGTGGCCCGCTGGCTCAACGATGAGCTCCTGCACGCCCCTGATCCCGCCGCGATCCGCGCGCTCTTGGAGCCGCCCACCACGCCGCCGGAGCTCCGCGAGGCCCGGGAGGCGCGCCTAGCCACCCTCATCACCCGCGCCGAGCGCGCCCACGCGCGACGCCAAGGGGCGCTGGACACCTTAGCGAGCGGCCCGGCGGTGCTCGGCGCCGTTGAGGCCGAGGTGCGCGCCCAGGGGGAGGCCGCCCAGGCCCAGCGCCGCGCCGAGGCCCAGGCGAGCCTCGACGCCGAGCGCGCCGCCCTGCTCGCGCAGATCGAGGCCGAGCGCGCCGCCGCCGAGGCCGCACAAGCGGCGAAGGCCCGCCGCGAGGCCGAGCTGAGCGCCCGCCGCGCCGCCCTCGCCGAGCGCCTGCCCTGGCTGCGACCCCCTCCCCTCCCCGCCCCGCGCCCCACCCTCAAGGCCCAAGACGACACGCCGCTAGTCGCCGAGCCCTTCGTGGGCCTCGACCGGGTGCAGCCCGAGGCGCTCATCCAGCGCCTCGCCGGCCGTGACCTCAGCCCGCTCCAGGTCACGAACGTGCTGCTGTCGATGCTCACCGGGCGCTGGACGCTGCTCACCGGGCCCCCTGGCGTCGGGAAGAGCACCTTGGCCCGGACGATCCTCAGCCGCTTGGGCCACGGCCCCGACTCTGGCCGGGGCTTGGAGCTCGTGGTTCGCCGCGACTGGCAAGATGACGCGCCGCTCTTCGGCTTCTGGAACCCGAGCACAACCCGCTGGGAGCCCTCGTCTGACGGGCTCTTGGAGCGTCTGTTGCGCGCCGCCGACGACGCCGCCCGGGGCCTCGGCGGGCTCTACCCCGTGCTCTTTGACGAGCTGAGCCTCGCGCCGCCCGAACATTACCTCGCCCGGTTGATGTCGGCCTTGGAGGCCGGTGAGCCGTTTATTCGTCTGTACGATCCCGAGCTCGTCCCACAGAACGCCGGGCGTTACCCCCAGGCGTTTCGTATCCCCGACTGTGTACGTTTGTTGGCCACCGTCAACCACGATGACACCGTCGAGCGCCTCAGCCCGCGGCTTTTGAGCCGGGCGAGCGTGATCCTCGTCGAGCACGGGAGCACGTCGACCGTCGCGGTGAGCGGCGAGCCCATCGACGCCCCGGCGCCGCGCTGGGACGCGCTCCAAGCCGCGTTTCTGCGCCGCCCGGGCTCCTTGGGCAACCTCGACGGCCTGCTGAACCTGCTCACCCGGCAGCGTCTGCCCGGCGCGCCGACGCCCCGGGTGATCCTGGCCATGGAGCGTTACCTCGGCGCGGCGGAGGGGCTCATCCCCAGGATCGAGGCCGAAGATCTCCAGCTCTGCCAGCGTGTGCTGCCCCCGCTGCGCGGCGTGGGCCCCCGCTGGCGCGCCACCCTCGACGAGCTCGTGCGGCGTCTCCAAGACGGCGGCTGGCGCCGGGCGGCGAGCCGGGCCCGGGCGCTGCGTGAGCAGGGCGAGGCCCAAGGCGACTGGTATGACTTCTTGCAGGTCTGACGGACCCAATCAAACCTCTGTGTGGAGGAGACGCGCATGACGGGATCCGATCCCCTCGCGACGCTCATCGAGAAGAAGCTGACGATTGAGCCCGGCGGCACCCTGGCCATGGCCGACATCTCACTCGGCGGCCTCCATCGCCTCGCCTGGGTGGGCCCAGACCCCCTCGGCGACCGCGAGCGGCTGCACAAATATGTGCGCTCGTTGATCCGCACCACAGACGAGGAGCTGCCCGCGGTCTCGGCGATCTTCGACTGGTGGCGTGTGGTGACCTTTGGTGTGGAGCCCGAGCGCCGCGCCCGGGAGGTCGGCGCGCTCGTGGGCGGCCCCACCGGCGCCGCGCTTCAGGCCTTCATCGACCTGCCGATGTCTCGGCCCCTCGCCCGCCTGCGCCAGAGCTTCGCCGCCACGGCGATGATGGCCCAGCTCGACATGCAGCTCTCCGAGCCGGTGTCGGTGAAGGTCGCCCCCGCCGCCCGCATCCTCAAGGACGCCCGGGCGATGTGCGCTGAGCTGCTCCGCGCCGCCCGCGCTTTGGAGCCCGTGCCCGAGGGGGTGCGGCTGTTGGGGCTCACTGAAGAGTCCGCCCAGGACTGGGCGGCGACGGCGGGCCCAGAGGGATCGCTCAAGCGCGGCTCGACCGTGTTTCATTCGACGGTGGACGCGCTCATGGCGCTCAGCGAGCGCCTGGAGGTCGTGCTCTCCGGCTGGCCCGCCGACGCCCCTCCGGCGCCCAACCTGCCCGAGACCTGGCGCGAAGAGGTGAAGGTCGCCTGTAAACAACGCCACGAGGTCCCCGTCGCGCTCATCGCCGACCTCCTCCCCGAGCCCACCTATCGCCCGGTGTTCGCCCCAAACCCGCGCAAGTGCCCCGAGGTCGAAGAGGACGCGACGCTCAACCACCGCGTGTTCATCTTGGGTCTGTACCGCGAGTCGTTTGAGACGACAAAGACGCCTTACCAGCTCTGGATGCGCGAGACCTTGTTGATGTTGGAGGACCGCCGAAAGCTCGTGCGCAGCCTCCGGGCGGAGATCGGCGCCTACGCCGATCAGGCCGCCAAAGACGCCGAACGTTACCTCGATCAGCTCATGTTGGAGCACGTTGACGAGCGCATCGCGGCGATGAAGAGCGTGCTCTCTGGCCGCAAGCTCCACAGCTCTCGCCAAGCCGTCATCGACACCTTTCGTGGCTTCGCCGCCCAGCTCAAAGAGGTGGGCGAGGACGTGCCCGCCGAGCCCGCCGCGCTCAAGCGCCCGTACAAAGACGAGCCCATCGACGCCCCTCCCCCTGAAGGCGACAACAAGAAGCGCCGCCGCAAAGGGGAGCGCAGCCCCCTGCCCTTCGACGACGACCCCTTCGACGACATCGACGAAGAGAAGCTCAACGAGGCCGAGGCCGAGGCTGAGGTAGATCGAATGATCTACAGTGAGTCGTCGGATGACCGGCTCCTCTCGGCGTTCTGTGACCCCGCCTGGCCCAAGGCCGACCGTGAGCGCGCCATGCGCTGGGCGCGCACCGTGAAGGACCGCTTCAACGCGTCGTTAGAGGTTCGGGTCAATCGGCTACAGTCCTTAGAGCGCGAGCTCGTGATGCGCCAGCGCAGCATCACCAAAGAGATCTCCGAGATTAGCGAGCTGCTCCACCCCAAAGACAAACAGAAGGTCCGCACGCTCCAAGCGCTGGATGAACGCATCAGCCACTTTCAGACCGTGCTGGATGAGCTGATCGCCGAGGAAGACCACAGCCTCGACGACGATCTGCGCGCCCTGCGGGAGCGGCTGGCGATCAAGCCCGAGTCATGGAACGCCCTGAGCGTCTTCGGGCGGCTCCTGTTTCGGCGGAAGCACGGCCTCGACGTGACACAGACTCGCGCGGTGATCGAGGAGCTCGACCGCTACGCGAAGAGCCCGCCAGACCCGCCCCTCGCCGCGGTCTGCTTTTTTCACGACGGGAGGGTTTTTCAGGCCGCGACCCTCTTGGGCGGCGCGACGGGCATCGCGATTGAGACCCGCACACCCTGGCGCGTCGCTGAGGGGCTGCTCTTCATCGACGGCACCCCGGAGGACGCTGAGGAGCGCCTCGCCGCCTGGGCCTGGGTCGGCTCCCTCAAAGACGCCCACCGGCACAGCGAGCGCACGATCTATGTGCGCGAGGGCGACGACCTCAACGTCGGGCCCTGGCGTCTCACCCCGGCGGGGTTGACGCCGAAGACGCCGACGGGGGAGGTCTTTGAGCTCGACAACGAGCTCACCTTCGGCGTTCAGGGCGAGGTGGGCTTCTTGGACATCAGCAGCGCGGGGACCCGACGGGAGGACGAGGAGGGCGACAGCTGGCTTCTGTCTGACCCGCTCACCGACGACGAGCTGCAGTTTTTGGCGCCACCCCGCCGCGACGGCGCCGGGCCTGGCTGGCTGTATCACCACCTCAGCGCGCCACTCGACACAGACCGCGCGGCGCACCTCGCGGCCTGGCTGAACGACCCCAGCCCGGCGAAGGCCGCGGGGATGCGTCTGGAGCGCCTCGATGAGCTCCTCGCCCGGGCCTCGGTGTTTGAGCCCCTACGCGCCGAGGCCCGGCGGGGCTCGACGGCGGCCTTGGCGCTGCGGGCGACCCTCGCTGAGGAGCTCAACGCTGCGCGGTCGGCCTTTGAGGCCACCCTGGCCGAGGAGCGCGCCGCGACCTTGGGCCCGCTCCTGGCGGAGCTGGAGGCGCTGCGGGCCACGCGGGGGCCCACGGCGGCGGAGCTAGAGGCCCTGGATGAGGAGCTCGCCACCTTAGACGCGCTCTTGCACGATCCCCGCCTCGGCGCCTTGTCTCGGGCCTTGCCCCAAGCCGTCGCGCCCGCCCCCGAGGCCCCGCCCGCCGCGCCGCCCGCGCCCCTGCGCGCCGCCCGCGGCCGCGCGGTCGCCGGGATGACGCTGCAGCAGGCGATCTGGCGCGTCGCCGGGCAGACCTGGGCGTTTGAGGACGTGGCGAACCTGCTCATCGCGATGTTGACCGGTCGCTGGACCTTACTCGCCGGGCTGCCTGGCGTCGGCAAGAGCACCTTCGCCCGCAGCGTGCTCACCCGTCTGGGCCACGGCCCCGCCACGGGGCGCACCTTAGAGCTCGTCGTGCGCCGAGACTGGCAAGACGACGCGCCTCTGTTCGGTTTTTGGCACCCGACCGAGCGCCGCTGGGAGCCCTCCTCCGAGGGCCTCCTGGAGCATCTCCTGCGCGCTCGGGACGACGCCGATCAGCGCCTCGGCGGTCTGTATCCGGTGCTCATCGAGGAGCTAAACCTCGCCTCACCAGAACATTATCTGGCGCGGCTGCTCTCGGCGACCGAGGCCAACCCGCCGCGCCTGCGGCTCTATGGCCCGGATCTGCACCCCGAGAACGGCGCCCGTTACCCCGCCAGCTTCGATCTTCCCTCCTCGGCCCGGCTCGTGGCCACGGTGAACGTCGATGACACCGTCGAGCGGCTCTCTCCGCGCTTCTTGAGCCGGGCGAGCGTGATCTGGATCGAGCCCCGGGCCGGGGCCCCGCGCTGGCGCCCTGAGGACGATCTCATCGACGCTCCGCCGGTGAGCCTGCCCGCGCTCTTGGCCTCGGTGGACCGCCCGCCCGCACCTTTGGGCACCTTAGAGGGCGTCATCGAGCACCTTCGTGGCCTCGGCCTGCCCGGCGCGCCCAGCCGCCGAACCGTGGTGGCCATCAGCCGCGCCCTCGCGGCGTCGGAGGGCGTCTTGCCGAGGATCGAGGCCGAAGATCAGCAGCTCCTTCAGCGT
>JAKLKE010000345.1 GCA_023150775.1 Myxococcota bacterium | reverse complement strand
CACGGCCCTGGTCCTCTGTTACGACGACGCCGCCTTAGGCGCGGCCTGCGACTACGTCTACGGCAGCGACTACGGCTTAGAGAGCCCCTTCGGCCCGAGCTTCGACCCCAACTTTGTGCTCCCAAGCGACGCGAGCGCCACCTACAGCCTACGCTTCACCGGCGTCGATTACCCGACCGTCACCCTCGACACCCTGAGCCCCGACGCCCGCAGCAGCCCCAGCGGCGGCTGGCCGACCCCCTCGGCGGGGTACAGCCTTGAGCTCTCCAAGAACCACCTCAACGCGTCCGACAATGACTCCGGCGCGCGTTGGTGCCGCACGACCGCCACCGCCTACACCACCAGCGGCTCCTTGAAGGACTACGGGACGCCGGGCGCCACCAACGTCTGCGCGAAGTGACCATGAACCCGACGCCCGCCCTCCCCGACGACATCGAGCTGTTGGAGCGCCTCGGCGAGGGCACCTTCGGCCAGGTGTTCTCCGCGCGACTCAACGAAGGCCCTCTGCAGCGCACCGTCGTGCTCAAGGTGCTCAAGCCCGACTGGATGGGCCACGCTGAGGTCGCCGGCCGCGCCCGAGACGAGGCCGCCCTGCTCTCTCGCCTCAGCCACGACAACATCGTCCGTGTGGAGTCGTTGACCACCTGGCGCGGCCGCCTCACCGTCGTCATGGAGCACATTCAGGGCCTCACCTTAGACAAGGTCCTGCGTGAGAACGGCCCCCTGCCCACCTCCACGGCGCTTGAGGTCATCGCCCGGGTCGCCTCCGCCTTAGACGCCGCCTACAACAGCGCGCCCCCCGGCGAAGGGCGCCCGCTGCGGGTGATTCACCGCGACATCAAGCCCTCCAACATCTTGATCTCCTTGACCGGCGGCGTGAAGGTGCTCGACTTCGGCACCGCCCGAGGCGACTTCGACAGCCGCGAGGCCTCCACCCAGCTCGTGCAGATCGGCTCACCGATGTACATGGCGCCGGAGTGTTTTGACGGCGACCCGCCCACCCCCGAGGTGGACGTCTACGCCATGGGCGCCACCCTGTTTGAGCTGATCAGCGGCCAACGCCTGGGCCGCCTCTCGGTGAAACCCCACCTCTTCGCCAAGGCTCTGCCCGAGCGCCTCGCCGCCTTGAACCCGCCGGATGTGCCCGACGAGGCCGCCCGCGCCGCCCTGCGAGACTTGGTGGGCCGCCTCTTGCGCTACGACCCCGAGCGCCGCCCCACCGCCGCCGACGTGCGCCGCCTCACCCGCGAGTTTCTGCTGCGCAGCCCCGTGCGCGCCACGCCCCTCGATCAGTACGCCGAGCTCGTCATCGAGCCGCTCTACCGCAACCGCGCCATCGCCGTGCCGTCCATCGTCGAGGACGACAGCGACGTGCTCTCGGGCCCCGCGCCGTCGATGCAGACCCCTCCCCTGGACCTCCCGCCGCCGATGTTGGTCGAGGCGAGCGCGCCGCCCGCCCAGCACCCGCGCTGGCTGCTCGTGCCCACCGCCGTCATCGGCGTGACCTTGGGCCTCGTCTCCGCCATCTTTGTGTCGCTGGAGAAGAAGCCGACCTTGCCTGAGGAGGCCTTGCCCCCGGAGCGCGCCGTCGTGGTCGCCCCGCCGGAGCCCGTGCCCGCCGTCAAGGTCGAGGCCAGCCCCAAGGTCGCGCCCGCGCCCCTAGAGCCCAAGGTCGAGCCCAAGTCTGAGCCCAAGTCTGAGCCCAAGGCCGCGCCGAAGCCCGCCCCCAAGGCCGCCGCGCCCAGCGTGGTCGAGGTCAACCTGCGCAGCAAACCCGCCGGGGCGACGGTGAGCCTCGCCGGGATGTCGGTGAAGCTGCCCAAGCCGAACGTCAGCGTGCCCGAGGGCCGCCACACCGTGAAGGTAAACTTCTCTGATCCTGTCGCCGAGGCCGTCTGCTCCGTGCAGATCGTGCCAAACGGCGTCTACACCTTCACCGTAGACGCCGCGGGCGCCGTCATTTGCCCGTAAAACGCTCGATGAGCTTCCAGGCGCCGGGCAGGAGCCCCGCGGCGAGGGCCGTCTTCACGAGGTCGCCGGGGATGAACGGGAGCCAGCCGCGGGCGGCGGCCTCGCCCAAGGAGTAGCCCTGGGTGACCATGAGGCCGAGCACGCCGAAGGTGAAGATGAGCAGGCTGCCGGCCTGAACGCTCAAGAACGCCGTGAGGGGGCGACGGTCGGTCTGGCGCTCGGCCAAGGCGCCGATCACCGCGGCGGAGGCGACGAAGCCGACGAGGTAACCGAAGGTGGCGCCGAAGGCGTAGTCCACGCCGGACTCACCGCCCGCATAAAACGGCAGGCCGACCGCCCCAAGAACCGCGTAGAGGGCCATCGAGAGCGCGCCGCGACGGCTGCCCAAGGACGCGCCGACGAGGGCCACGCCGAAGGTCTGGCCGGTGATCGGCACCGGGGTGAAGGGCAGCGGGATACGCACCTGGGCGGCGGCGGCCACGAGCAGGGCCCCGCCGATCACCAGCGCGGCGTCACGCCAGCGCACCTCGGGGAGCACAAGGTCGGTGAGCACGCCGACGGGGCGGGCCGTAGGGTTCATTGAGGACATGGCGCTCTCCAGGACGAGATGAAGGTCACCCGAGACTAATCCATCGGCGCGGGGGGCTCAAGCGGCGGGGGGATCCTCGCGGACACAAAAGTCGCCGGGGCCATGAATGCCGCCAGAGGAGGGGGCGTAACCGGCCTGAACTTCACGGAGGTGACCCATGCTCGGACTCGCGCTGCTCTTCGCTCAGACGGCCTTCGCTGGTGTGGATGTTGTTGTGGTTGTGGGGGCTCCGGCGCCGCCCGCGCCGCAGGTGGTGATCGTTGAGCCCGCGCCGCCGCCCCAGGTCGTCATCGTTCATCAGGCGCCGCCGCCTCCCCGGGTCATCGTTCACCCCGCGCCGCCGCCTCGGGTCATCTACGCCCCGGCGCCTGCTCCGCGACACGTCGTGCATCACGTCGCCCCGGCCCCTCGGCGCCACGTTCGCCCCTGAGCCCATCGCCGCTTCAATCTCCGCCGCCCGGCGCTGAACCCTCAGCCCGGGCGGCGTCGTTTTTGGCGCTCAGCAGCCGCGCTCAAACACCTGGGTGACCTTGCCCGCGCTGTCGACACGCTGCACGGTGTAGCCCGACTGCATCCCGCCCTCGAAGGTGATGAGCACCGAGAGCACGCCGGTCACGGAGGGGTCCATGACGCCGTTGATGCGGGCGCGGGGCGCGGCGGCGACGCTGTCTTTGGCCTCGACCTGGGCGAGGCGGGTGACGCGCCCATCGTCGAGCACGCCCACCAGGGCCCGGGCGGGCACCCCCTCCGTCGTCGCCGGGTAGCCGAGCTCAAAGAGCAGCTCGTCTTTTTTGTCGCCGTCGAGGTCGATCCAGAACGCCTCGGTCACCTCAAAGCCCTCGCCCACGGCGGAGGTGATGCGCGCGAGGTGGTCTTCTCGGGGGATCGTCGGCGTCACGACCCGGCCCAGGGGGCGCTCGGCAGGGGTCGAGAGCTCTCCGGCGACGGTGAGGCCCGAGGCGCAGCCCTGGGGCTCAGGCGCCGCGGCGACCATCACCACCCGGCGGCGCTCGACGAGGCCGCTGTGCAGCGGCATCAGCTCCACCGCCTGGGCGTAGCCGCCGCAGGACAAGGTCGCGCCGCCCTCACGAACACAGAACAAGGGCGCGCCGTCGCGGCCCAACATCAGGCGCACCTGCTCATCGAGGCGATCGGCCTCAGGCGGCGGGCCCAGGCGGGTGAACACCTGGCCGCCGGACACGGGGCCCATGGCGTAATAATGCTCGGCGACCTTGTACTGCGTCAGCGTCTCTGGGCTCTCTTCGACCAGCACCAGGAGCCGCGTAGACTTGTCGGCGACGGTCACCGGCAGCTCTAAGCCCAGGCACGGCACGGACTTGCCGCCGAGATCGCAGAACAGGCCGATCACCGAGCCCTTCTTGCCGCCGAGCTCGGCCTCCACAGGGCTCTTGAAGGTGAGCACGGTGCCGAACTGGTCCACCCAGGGCCCGGCCTGGAGCGCGGTGAGGCGATCGGCGTCGAGCGCGCTGCCCACGGGGCCCGGCGGGGTCTTGGGCGCGGGGGGCGCCACCACAGCGCCGCCAGAGGCGCCGTCGCCGCCGCTCGGCGGGGCCGTGACCGGGCGGCGCGTCTCTTTGGGCGCGCAGGCCGCCACAAAGAGGGCGAAGAGCAGAACGGAGGGGGAGCGCATGGAGGTCTCCTACTTGATGCGCTGGCTGATCGCCTTAAACAAAGGCGTGCCAGCGCGGCCGAGCAGCTCGAAGGCGGCGGCCTCGGCGGTGACCAGAGAGGCGCCGAGCGCGGTCATGCGCTCCAAGCCCATCCGCCAGTCCAGCTCCCGTCGGGAGAGGCAGGCGTCCGCCACCACAAAGGGCTGGCGACCCGTGGCGAGGAGATCCCGCACGGTCTGGGCGACGCAGATGTGGGCCTCCATGCCCACGACGATGAGCTGATCCCGGCCCAAGCCGGAGAGGATCGCCTCGAAGCCGGGCTCGGCCAAGGCGGAGAAGTGGGTCTTCTCAAAGGGCTCGGCGACCTGCAACGACGCCACGGTGTGGCCTAAACCACGCGGGTACTGCTCCGTGGCGACCACGGGCATCCCCAGCTCACGCGCCAAGAACAGGAGCGTCTCCGCCTGCTGTAGCCCAAACTCCCGCGCGCCCTCGGCCATGGCGGGGTGCAGGCGCTCCTGCCAGTCGATGATCAAGAGCGCCGCGCGCTCGACGCTCAGAGAACCCGTTCGCACCGAGACACCTCCTCTTCGCTCTCTCACCCTGTCCCGACTGATGCGCAAGCGAGTTAAGGCGCGTCAACTCCGGAGACCGCCGATGCACCTCACTCCTCTGACCCTGATGGTCTCGCTCATGGCCTGCACCCCCAAACACGACAACGCGCCAGACATGGCGCCCCAGGGGCTCAGCTACCCGGTCACGAAGACCGTTGAGCAGGTCGACAACTACCACGGCACCTCCGTGTCCGACCCCTACCGCTGGCTTGAGGACACCGACGCTGAGGACACAAAGGCCTGGGTGACCGCCCAGAACGAGCTGACCTTCAAGGTGCTCAACGCCATCCCCGGCCGCGACGCCATCCGCGCCCGCATGACGGCCCTGTGGGACTTTGACCGCACCTCGGCCCCCGGTCGCCGGGGCGGCGTGTGGTTCTGGAGCTTCAACGACGGCCTGATGAACCAGGCCCAGCTCTTCGTCGGCACGGGCCCCTACGAGGGCGGCCGGGTGCTCATCGACCCCAACACCTTGAGCGAAGACGGCACCGTCGCGCTCTCGGGCACCTTCCCCAGCGACGACGGCAAACACCTCGTCTACTCCTTGTCCAAGGCCGGCTCCGACTGGCAAGAGCTCCGCGTGCGTGACGTCGCCACGGGCCAAGACCTCCCCGACCTGCTCCAGCACATCAAGTTCAGCGAGGCCTCCTGGACGAAGGACGGCAAAGGCTTCTTTTACAGCGCCTACGACCCGCCAAAAGATCCCAACGACTTTGAGCAGGCCAACTACTACCAGAAGCTCTATTACCACCGCCTCGGCGAGCCGCAGTCCGCAGACAAGCTCATCTACCAGCGCGCTGATCAGCCGGAGTGGGGCTTCGGCGGCGCGGTCACTGAAGACGGCAACACCCTCGTCATCCCCAACTGGCAAGGCACCGAGCCCAAGAACCGGGTGTTCCTCAAGGATCTCAAGACCCCAGACAGCCCCGTCGTCGAGCTGATCGGCGAGTTTGACGCCTACTACAGCTACATCGGCAACGACGGCCCGCTGTTCTACTTCTCGACGGATCAGGCCGCCCCCAAAGGCCGGGTCATCGCCATCGACATCACCAAGCCCGCCCGCGCCAACTGGAAGGAGCTCATCCCCCAGCAGGCCGAGCCCCTGGAGTCGGTGAGCCTCGTCTCCAACCGCTTCTTGGTGACCCGGCTCAAGGACGCCAAGAGCCTGGTGGAGGTCTACGACATCAGCGGCAAGAAGCTCAGCGAGGTGGCCTTGCCCGGCCTGGGCAGCGCGGGCGGCTTCTCCGGCCGCCGGGACGACAAGGAGGTGTACTACAGCTTCACCTCGTACATGACCCCCGGCGCGGTCTACCGCTACGACGTGCTCAACAACGCCTCGACCTTGGTGAAGGCGCCTACGGTGAGCATGGACGAGGCGGCCTATGAGGTGAAGCAGGTGTTTTACCCGTCGAAGGACGGGACGAAGATCCCCATGTTCATCGTGCACAAGAAGGGCATGGCGCTGGACGGGACAAACCCCACCTATCTCTATGGTTATGGCGGGTTCAACATCCCGCTCACCCCGGGCTACAGCACGGTGAACCG
>JAKLKE010000344.1:6061-6354 GCA_023150775.1 Myxococcota bacterium | reverse complement strand
GCCTCGCCCCGAAAGAGCACGGTGCCGTCTTCGCTGACGATGCGGGCGTCGAGGTCCAGATCCCCGCAGCGGGTGTAGTTGTCCCAGTGGAGCGTGACCCCGCGCCGGGCGCCGCCGGGGAGCTCGACGGGCAGGCGCTCGACGCCGGGGGAGAACTCGTGCAGGTCGTCGCCGTCTTCGTCGGTGAACCAGCCGAGCCAGTGGCCTTCAGCGTAGTTTCCGGCGCTGGTGACGAGCAGCACGCCGCCTTCGCTCATCGTCTCCACGAGCTCCGAGACCGGGCCGGTGCCGTC
>JAKLKE010000344.1:0-6051 GCA_023150775.1 Myxococcota bacterium | reverse complement strand
AACGACATCGACAAGGTGGCGAGGTCCATGCCCTCTCGCACCGACCAGCCGACGGCGTTCTCGAAGGTGGTGTAGCCGTTCGTGCGCACGAGGTGCAGCTCGACGCCGGGGGCGAGGTCACGCACGAGCTCGGCGCAGGCGAGGCCGTGGCTGCCCTCCTCGTAGCCGAACCGTGGGGCCGTGGTGTCCATGGCCGGGGTGCAGCCGGGGTGCGCCCAGCAGTCGTGGGTGTCGAAGTCGCCGAGCTCGTCGGGGCCCAGCTCCGCGCCGAACCACTGCACGTCAAACACGGCGAGCTTCACACCTTCGCCGGTGAAGCCCGCCTCGTGCCAGGCCTCGGCGCCGATGACCGACGCGGCGTCGTCCGCGGCGTAGGCCCCGAAGTGCCCGTGGGTCTGGGCGAGGGACTCGACGCGGTAGGGGGTGCCGTCGGTGGGGGGTGACCGCACGACCGAGGCCGTGGCGCTCGTGGTCAAGGCGCCGGGCACGTTCGGGCGCTCGACACGGTAGAGCTGACCCTCGGTCACCTCTTCGGCGTCTTGGGCCGAGGCGGCGGGAATCAGCGCGAGGGCGAGGGCGAGCTGAAGCATTCAGGCAACATACACCGGATCCCAACGGCAGGCGCGGGCCCGCCGAGGCCTGGATTCCGGGTTACCCTGTGGCCCAGCGACCCCATCCCCGCCTGGAGGCGCCATGAACCAGTCAAAATCGCCCAACAACGCCACCCTACAGCACCCGCTCATCGCCCAAGCGGAGCGTTGGGGCGCGCACAACTACCACCCCCTCGACGTGGTGATCACCTCCGGCGAGGGTGTGTGGCTGACGGACACCGAGGGGCGGCGCTTTCTGGACATGCTCTCGGCGTACTCCGCGGTGAACCAGGGCCACCGCCACCCCCACATCGTCAAGGCGCTCCTCGACCAGGCCCAGCGGGTCACGCTCACCTCCCGGGCCTTCCACAACGACCGCCTCGGCCCGTTTCTGAAGCAGCTCTGCACGCTCACGGGCTACGGGGCCGCCCTGCCGATGAACACCGGGGCCGAGGCCGTCGAGACCGCCATCAAGGCCGCGCGAAAGTGGGGGTACAAGGTCAAGGGGGTGCCCGCCGGTGAGGCGGAGATCATCGTCGCCACAGACAACTTCCACGGCCGCACCACCACCATCGTCGGCTTCTCCACCGAGCCCCAGTACCGCGACGGCTTCGGGCCCTTCACCCCCGGCTTCAAGGTGGTGACCTTCGGCGACGTGGCGAGCCTTGAGGCCGCGTTCAACGAGCGCACCGTGGCGTTCTTGATCGAGCCGATTCAGGGCGAGGCCGGCATCAACGTCCCCCCGGCGGGCTACCTCCAGCGCGCCCGGGAGCTCTGCGACGCCCACAACGCGCTCCTGCTCTCCGACGAGATTCAGACGGGCTTCGGTCGCACGGGCCGCCTGTTCGCGATGGACTGGGAGGGTGTTCGCGCCGATGGGGTGATGGTCGGCAAGGCCCTCGGCGGCGGCGTGCTGCCGGTCTCGGCGTTTCTGGCCGATCGTTCGGTGATGGACGTCTTCACCCCCGGCGACCACGGCTCCACCTTCGGCGGCAACCCCTTGGCCTGCGCCGTGGCCTCGGCGGCCTTGGACGTGCTGGTGAACGAGGGCCTCGCCGAGCGCGCCGACACCCTGGGCGCCTGGTTTAAGGCCGAGCTTGAGGCCATCCAGTCTCCGCACGTCTTGGAGGTCCGCGGCCGCGGCCTGCTCTTGGGCGTAGAGATCCATGCCGAGTCCGGCCCCGCCCGCCCCTTCTGCAAAGCTCTGATGGCCCGGGGCATCCTCTGCAAAGAGACCCACCAGCAGGTCATCCGTTTCGCCCCGCCCCTGGTCATCGACCGCGAGACGCTCCAGTGGGCGCTCGGGCACATCCGTGAGGTCTTGAGCGCATGAGCCACGAGGACTACCCCTGGCGACTTCGGCTGCACCACAAAGGTTACGCCACGGTGCTCGTCGAGCGGCGCGGGCGCTGGATTCGGTTTGACCCCTACGACGCCCCCGAAGGTGACGACGTCAGCGTGCTCACCTGGACCGAGACCGAGCGCTGCCGCGGCGTGATTCAGGCGATCGAGGCTGGCAAACGCCCCACCGTCGTGGCCACACCGCCCACACGTATGTGGCTCTCGGCCAAAGGCGCCGTAGACGACTGCTCCCCCGGCGGCAAGGTCGACAAGGTCAAGATCGACGCCATCGAGTACCAGCCCGTGCCTTACGCCTCAGCCCCCGAGGCGATCTCAAAGGCCAAGGCCGCCCTCCTGAACCCGCGCCTCGCGCTCTCTCGGCTCAAGGGCCGGGCCGAGCAGCCCAAGGGCAACCCCCTGGCGGTGATGTTGACCTTGCCCGACGGCGGGCGCCTGGTTCACCTCAACTGCGCCCTTCACCGGGGCACCGATCCGGCCTGGATTGACCGCGCCATCGAGCTCTTCGGCGGGGCCGACTGGCTCGTCGTCGGTGTCGACTATGGCGAAGGGGAGGCCGTGATGGAGCATGTGCCTCGCTTCAACGCCAAGCTCGTGCTCATCGCTGACTTGATGAACGAGACCCGCCGCGATCTGGGCCTGCCGACCTTCATCCTCACGCCGATCGTCGATCGCCTCGTCGAGATGAAGATCGCCGCGCACCCGTTTGTGCGTGAGGCGAGCTTTCGTTTCGAATGAGCCCGCCTGTGAAGCACGATCGGCGCGGTGTGCTGCGCCCCATCAGCGTCGCGCCGATGATGGACCGCACCGACCGCCACTTTCGGGCCTTGATGCGGCGCATCAGCCGCCGGGCCCTGCTGTACACCGAGATGGTCACCGCCCAGGCGCTCAAACACGGCGACCGGCGGCGGCACCTCGACTACTCCCCTGAAGAGCACCCCATCGCCCTGCAGCTCGGCGGGGACGACGTGGCTCTGCTCGCGGACTGCGCGAAGCTCGCTGAAGACTGGGGCTATGACGAGGTGAACCTCAACGTCGGCTGCCCCAGCGATCGGGTGCAGGCCGGACGTTTTGGGGCCGTGTTGATGTTGGATCCGCCCCGGGTGGCGGAGTGTGTCGCCGCCATGCGGGACGCCGTGGGCCTGCCGGTCACCGTGAAGCACCGCATCGGCGTCGATGATCAAGACTCCTACGAACACATGCTCCGCTTTGTGGACGTCGTCGCCGCCGCCGGGGCCGACCGCTTCACCGTTCACGCCCGCAAAGCCTGGCTCTCGGGCCTCTCACCCCGGGAGAACCGCGAGATCCCGCCCTTACGGTACGAAGACGTGCATCGCCTCAAGGCCGAGCGCCCTCACCTGCAGGTCGAGGTAAACGGCGGGCTCAACACCCCCGAGGCCTGGGCCGCCCAGCTCGCCCATGTGGACGCGGTGATGATCGGCCGCGCGGCCTATGAGGACCCCTTCATCTTCGCCACGGTAGACCCCCGCTTCTTCGGCGAGGCGGCGCCGGTCGTGGACGAGCTGGACGTGGTGCGCGACTTTTTGCCCTACATCGCCGAGCGCACCGCCGCCGGGGACGGCCTGCGCCACATCACCCGGCACCTGCTCAAGCTGTTCAACGGGCAGCCCGGGGCCCGGCGCTGGCGGCAAAAGCTCACGAACCCGCCGGATCTGCGCGGGGACGCGGCGGCGGCCTTGGTGAACGAGGCGCTCCTGGCCGTCAGCGGCGGAGCAGGGCCAGAGCCAAGCTACAGCGGTGACCGTCGAGATTGACCCAATCTCACTTGCCGGACGACGCCGGGTCGAGCCCGCCTCACCTCAGCATGAGCCCCCATGCGTCGGCTCGGCGGGCCCAACCGGGCGCCGTCATTCGGCGCGATCTTGGGCCAATCTCGACGGTCACCGCTGTAAACAGGCGCGGCGGAAGGGCCGGGTGGAGGAGCAGCCGGGGCTCGTCGCGCTCGTCGTGGATCTTGCCCGAGGGCGGGCGCGGCGGCGGCGGGCGTAACGCCGGCCACCACACCCAGGCCGTGCCCACCAGCGCCAGCACGAGGCCCACGGCGCCGGTCCAGGGGCCGAGCTGGTCCAAGGCGCTGCCGTCCTCGGGGTGTTGAACCCAGGCGTAGACCCCGGCGAGGCCAAAGAAGACCACGACGGCGGCGGCGACGGCCCAAGCGCGGCGATGTTCTGCGGTGTCCAAGGTTTACAGCTCGTCTCGCCAGCGCCGGGAGAGCGCCACCTCGTCTTGGTACCGCAGCACCTCTTCGTTGCGGCGATCTTCATCCCAGGCGAGCAGCTCCGCCATGCGGTCGGCCACGGCCTCGGTGGCGTCGAGGCCCTGGTTCGTGTCGCGGAAGAAGAGCTGGGTGCGGCGCACCATGACGTCGCTCACGGTCTGGGCCAGCTCCCGCTGGACCGCCCAGTCCACGATCGCCAGGATCTCTGGGCGTCCGGGCACCAGGGGGCTGAGCAGGCGTTGATCCCCCACGGCGTAGCGGGCGATGTCGAGGCCCCGGGTGCCGTAGCGGTTGGCCAGGTACAAGGCCACATAGGGCGAGACCCGCCCGCCAGAGGCCTCGGTGATCTGCCGGGCCACGGCCTCGGCGTCGTCGTTCTCGGGCCAGCCCACGGCGCCCGGCAGGGGCTCACGCCCGGTGTGCGCGTCGTGGACCCCTTGGGGCACGCGGCCCATCAAGGCGAGCAGGTCCATCGCCTTGGAGACCACTTCAGCGCCCATCCGCCGGAAGGTCGTGAGTTTGCCCCCGGCGATGGTGATGAGGCCGTCGGCGTCGACGATGATCTCGTGCTCCCGGCTCACGCTGGACTCGCTGGCGTCGCCCTGGGCGATGAGCGGCCGCAGCCCGGCCCAGGTGCAGATCACGTCCTCGTGCTTGAGCTTGGCGTCGGGGAAGTAGTGGTTGGTGACGTGCAGCAGGTAGTCCACGTCGGCCAGGTCGGCGCAGACCTCCTCGGGGGGCCCCTCGTAGTAGGTGTCTGTGGTGCCGATGTAGGACTGCTCGCCCCAGGGGATACAGAACAACAAACGCCGATCTTTCGGGTGGTTACACACCACCGCGTGGTGCAGGGGCAGGCGGCTGGCGTGCACGACGATGTGAACGCCCTTGGTGGGCTTGAGCAGGGGGCGCCCGCCTTGGCCGAGGCCGCGCACCTTGTCCGTCCAGGGGCCCGAGGCGTTGATCACGGCGTTGGCGCGGATCTCCACCGGGGGCAGCTTCGAGCCCGAGAGCGTGTCCACCACCTGCACGCCGTCGATGCGGCCCTGGGCGTCGTGCAGAAGCCCCGACACCCGGGCCCAGGTCAACACCGCCGCGCCTTGGGCGTTGGCGTCGATGACCGTCTCTAAGGTGAGCCGGGCGTCGTCGGTGGCGCAGTCGTAGTACAAGGGCGCGCCCTTGAGGCCCTGCTGGTTGAGCCCAGGCTCGACGGTGGCGAGCTGCTTCTTGGAGAGCGTCTTGTGCAGCTTCGGCGAGCGGAACAGCGACAGGCCGTCGTAGAGCCAGAGCCCAGCGCGCAGCGTCTCCAGGCGCACGGGGCTCTGGGGGTAGATCGGGTACAAGAAGCCCAGGGGGTTCACGAGGTGCGGGGCGATGTTCTGGAGCACCTTTCGCTCGCTGACCGCCTCAAACACCAAAGACAGCTCGCCTTGCTCTAAGTAGCGCAGGCCGCCGTGGACCAGCTTCGAGGACCGCGACGAGGTGCCATAGGCGATGTCTTTGGCCTCGACGACGGCGACCTTGAGGCCCCGCCGGGCCGCATCGCGCAGGGCCCCCGCGCCGGTGATGCCGCAGCCGATGATGAGGAGGTCATACCGCTCCTCGCCCACACGTCTCCAGGTCTGCTCGCGGGGCTCGCTCATGTGCGCCTCCGTCGGGGGGTGCTGCCCCCGGCTGGGGGTGATATCGCGGCAGGCCCCACGCCACCACCTCCCGACGTGGGCCCTCCGCACCATGACCCGCGCCGATCTGCTCCGCCGCCTGCGCCGCGCCCAGTCCCTCGCCCAGCGCGGCGCCACCGAGGGCGAGCGCGCCGCCGCGGCCTTGGCTGTGGAGCGCCTCACCCGCCGCCTCGACGCCTTGCCC
>JAKLKE010000343.1 GCA_023150775.1 Myxococcota bacterium | reverse complement strand
CCAAGGAGGTGAGCGGGGCGTCGGGCGCGCGCAGCAGCTCCACGAGCAGGGCCCGATCGGTCTCTGAAGGCAGGCGCCCGGCGAGCAGGTTGTGTGTGGGCATGAGCACCACGACCGTCGCGCCCGCCTTGGGGGGGTGGTGTCGTAACAAGGCGGCGACGTGCGGCCCCAAGGCGCCGTCAATGGCGGCCTGGGCGACCTCGTCAACCCCAAGGCGCTCGGCGAGGCGCGCGGGCTCGACGACGCTCTGGGCCACGGAGTTGCCGACCACGATCCACGGCGACCCAGACGTGACACGCTCCACGGCCTGAGACGCCCGAGGGTTCTCCACCCGCGCCGCGAGGCCCCGCACCCCCAGCGCCGTGAGCACCAACACGGTCACGGCGAGGGCGAGGCCCAGCCCGAGGGCCCTCGGCGTCGGCCGCGCCCAAGGATCCACCGGCTCAGAAGCGGAAGTAGAGGAAGTCACTCTGCGTGCTCCGGGCCATGAGGAAGATGAGCGAGGAGGCCAGGGCCCACCAACCCAGCTCGACGGTCGGGCGCCAGGGGGAGCGGCTGATCGTGCTGAGTCGGGCCTCGACGGCGCCGCCGATGGCCAAGACGCCGCCGCCGGCGACGATGACGCCGACGAGCGCGTACACCGTGGGCCAAGCCCGGCTCCAGCCTTGCCAAGGCGCGGTCTGTACCACATGGCGCAGCGTGTCGGCGTCTTGCATCCGGAAGAGCAGCCAGCCGAACACCGTGCAGGTCAACATCAAGGCGACACGAAGCAGGCGCGGCGGCGAGAAGGGCGAGACGTGGCCCAGCCCGCGCCAGAGGGTGAGCAGGGCGGCGTGGTAAGCGCCCCAGAGCACAAACTTCCACGCCGCGCCGTGCCAGAGCCCCGAGATCAACAGCGCCCCGAAGGTGGCGAAGGTGCGTCGGGCGGCGCTGGGCCGCGCGGCGCCTTCGCCCGGCCGCCCGCAGAGCGGCAGATACACATACTCATGAATCCACGACGAGAACGAGATGTGCCAGCGCCGCCAGAAGTCCGAGGGGCTCTCGGCGAGGTACGGTCGGTTGAAGTTGTGGGTGAGGTTGACGCCCAACATCCGCGCCGTGCCTCGGGCGATGTCGGTGTAGCCCGAGAAGTCGGCGAGGATCTGCACGGCGAAGGCGGCGCTGGCCATGAAGAGCACAGAGGGCGGCGGATCATTCAGCACAAAACAGCGGTCTACGTAGAGGGCCACCTGGTCGGCGACGACGATCTTCTTGACCGCGCCCCACAAGGCCAAAGAGAGCCCCGACGCGAGCTGGCTCGGCGCGGCCTCGCGTGGGCGCTCAAGCTGGGGGAGCAGGTCCCGGGCGCGCTCCACAGGCCCGGCGACGAGCTGCGGGAAGAAGCTCACGAACAGGGCCACGTCGAGGAGCGACCGTCGCGGCGTGAGCTTGCCCCGGTAGACGTCGAGGGTGTAGCTCAAGGTTTGGAAGGTGTAGAAGCTGATGCCCACAGGCAAGGCGATGCTGAGCGTGGGCCAATGCACCACGAAGCCCAGGGCCGTGAGCGCGTCGCCGACGCTCTGCACAAAGAAGCCGAGGTACTTAAACGTCCCCAACATCCCCAGGTTGCCCGCCAAGCTCAGCGCCAAGAGCGCCTTACGACGGTCGGGCCAGCGCGCCATGCCCAAGGTGACGCCGTAGTCCAACACCGTCGAGAACAACAACAGCCCCAACATCTACGGCTCAACCCAGCCATAAAACACGGCGCTGGCGATGAGCAGCGCGGTGTTCTGGGCCACCCGCCGCCGCTCCCCCAAAAGCGGCATCCCCCAGGTGACGGCCAGCACCAGGGCGAAGAAGGCCAGGAACTCCACTTGAACGAAGGTCACGGTGCCTCATGCGCCGGTGGCTCGGCGAGGAGTGTACACCAAGGTGGGCTCCCCAGGCGCGCCCCGCACGTCGGCGCGTGACCCGCTTGACGTAGACGCCCGTCGCTTGTAAGCTGAGTCGCACAGGAGCCACAAACCACCATGTCCCAGGCCGACTCCATCGCTCGGAAGTTAGCGGTCGCGCATCGCGAGGCTGATCCGCTCACCTCTCGCATCTTGTACTTCCCGACGGCCCAGGCGCGTGAGGTGCGGCTCTTGGAGGTCTCCTCCGAGCTGCCTCCGCTGGGTGAGGCGCTGCCCTATCACTACAACGAGGCGCCTGAGCATGGCGTACCTTTGCCGGTGTCCCTGATCTTGCTCGCTGAGGAGGACTGGCAGCAGGTTCAGAGCGGCGTGTTGCCGCTCCCCGACGGCTGGGACCTGACCATGGCGGAGGCGATCTGAGCTCCCTCTCGCCCCGCCTATGGGCTGAGCCGTGGTCTGCGCAGATCCAGGCGGATCTGGACGCTGTAGATCTCCTGGTCAGGCAACGGCAGCGCTCCTCCACGGTCTGTATGCTGTTGCAGATGGTGTTCGAGAAGCTCACGAAGCTCGCCCTAAACCTTGGGCGGCGCCCGTTCCCGCGCGAGCACAAATGTGTGGAGCTGCTCATCGGCATCCTCAAGCACAGCCCAAGGCGCGCATCGGTCTACCTCCCCAACCGTGAGGTGCTGAACTTTGTGCTGGAGCTGGAGGATCTCAACCCGTCCGTGGCCAAGTCCAAACGTGAGCAAGATCCCTCCGGTGTGTTCCCCCAGCTTGAGTATCCGTGGGAAGACCTTGCGCAGGGACGGGTGATGAGCCCCGCGACGGACCTGTCGATCCTGAGTCGCCTTCGTGACCCTGACGACCAGACGCTGATCCGCACGATCAAGTTTGCGCAATACCTCCTCAAAGAGCTCCCGAACCTCGTCTAACCCTCACTCCCCCAACGCCACGCCGATCTCCTCCTCGGGGATCACGCCGCCGACGCTGATCACGCGGCCCTCACGGGAGAGCAGCACGTTCGTCGGGCGCGTCTCGGTGTTGGGGTCGTAGGTGCGGTCGGTGACCTTGGACGGGTCGGCGACGGTGGGGAAGGTGAAGCCGTAGAAGTCGGCCCACTCGCTGAGGTCGGCGGCGGTGGGGGGCTCGCCGTCGATGTTCTCGGAGTAGGCCGCGTACAAGGAGAAGCCGGCGGCGGCGTGGGTCTGGTAGAGCGCCTCGAGCTCTTCAGCCTCGGCCTGGCATTTGCCGCACCAGAAGGTGCCGAAGACGAGCAGGGTCACGTCACCGCAGGCGGCGCTCAGGGCTTGGGGCGCGTCGTCCTGGTCCAGCAGCGTGAACTCGGGGGCCAGATCACCGACCTCGCCGCCGCCGAGCTGCTCGGGATCGCAGGCCGCTGGGCGCGCGTCGAGGAGCGCGGAGTCCTCTGCGCCGCTCTTGGAGGCGCAGGCGGTGAGCAGGGTGAACGAGGCGGCGAAGACGAGGGCGTGGCGCATGGAGGGCTCCGAGGTGTGCTGAGGATGCCTTAGCCCGGCGTCGGCTTCAGATCGTGGAGATCTTCACCCGCACCGCCCCCAGCTCCTTGGGCTCCAGCTTGTACAGGCCGCCGCCGTACACCCGGGCCTCGTGGGTGAGCGCCTCGGCGGACAGGGCGTTGAGCGCCGCCCAGATTCGCTCGATGAGGCCGGGATTGTCCTGCATCCGCTCGCTGAGTGCGGGCTTGGGGTGGAGCATGAGGTAGACGTTCGCGGCGATGGCCTGGGAGCGGTTGAGGATAAACCGGAACGGTCGGCCTTTGGCGGCGCGGGACATGTAGGTGCAGACAATCGGCGCCGGGGCGCGGCGCTCTTGGCTGTACCACGGGCTGCGGTGGCGGCAGAGGTAACCCGTAGAGACGCTGGGGATGCCTGTCTGAAGGTGGCGCCACAAGGCGGGGCAGGCCTCAGCGAGGGTCTCTGGGGGCAGATCGCAGCGGATGAGCCACCGGCGGTCTGCCAGCGCGGGGGCGCCGTCTGGCCCAGACTCCACACGGTCGGTGAGCAGGTGGCGAGGCGAGGGCAAGAGCGGCGACAGGAAGGTCTGGGGGATCTGCAGCCGCTCGACCTGCTCCTCACGAAGCACAAACAGCTTGTTGCCCCCGGTGGCCACCCCCCGCCGAATGAGGAACAGCTCGCCCAAGGGTGTGCCCGCTTGGCTGGGCGCGTCGGTCAGCTCACGGCGCCAGCGCGGCGCGGCGCGTAAGGCGGCGAGGGGCACGAGGCGGGTCTGTGTGGGGTGTTCGATGTCGCCGTAGGTGAAGGCGACGTGGTGGTCTGCGGGCGGCGGCCGGTTCTCAAACAGCAGCACGGCGGAGGAGACGACGGCGTCGCCGAACTGGGGCGCGTCGGGGCTCATGCGGTGGACGCGGTGTAAGGTCACCCGCTCCGAGAGCAGGCGGCGCGCGGCGGCGGCGTAGCCCACGTCCAGAAGCTCGCTGGGGATCAACCACACCCCGACGCCGCCCGGCGCCATCCAGTCCAAGGAGAGCAGCAGCAGATCGACGTAGAGCCCGCTGAGCCCCGAGCGTTGTGTGCCCGTCTGTGTGAGAAGGCGCTCCTTGAGCCGGGCCTTGTCTTCGCCGCTGAGGTGGTGATGCCGCACATACGGCGGGTTGGCGACGATGAGCGTGGCGGCGTCGTCGGGGCTGGGCGGCGGGAGCGCGGTGAAGTCGCCGGGGATCAGGCGCAGCGGGGTGTTCGCCCAGAGGTCCCGGGCGACACCTAGGGCGAGGGGGTCCAGCTCCACGCCCAAGGCGTCTTGGATGGGGCGCACCCCTCGCTCGCTGAGCAGGGCGGAGTACAAGGCGCCGGCGCCGATGGAGGGGTCCAAGAAGCGGATCGGCGTCTCAGCGGGGAGCGTCTGGAGCCCCAGGCGCACGAGCGCCCGGGCGAGGGCCGGAGGTGTGGCGAACTGGCCCAGGCGGTTACGCGCCCGGGCGTCGCGGGCGGCGTCGAGCTCCGCTTGGGCGGCCTGTCGGCGCTGCTCCCAGGGGGGCGAGGGTGGCTCGGGTGGGGTCACCTCCAGAGCCTAACCCCCGCCGAGTCGCCTGACGCGCCGGGCGTCTCAGCGCCAGGCCGCCGCGTTCTTCTGGGCCCAGTCCGCGAGGCGCTGGGGCGCGCGGCCGGTGACGCGCTGCACCTCGTCGGTGAGCCCGCCGGTCCAGCCGGCGCGCACGAAGCCGTACAGGCCGCTCATCGTGGCCACGGCCAGCTCGTTCATGCCCCAGGAGCGCATCATGCCGATGTGCTCCTCGGGGGCGATGTCTTGGAAACGCACGGGCTCGCCCAAGGCGTCGCTGAGGATGCCCGCGACCTCGTCGTGGGTGAGGCTCTCGGGGCCGGTGAGGGTCCAGGCCTCGCCGCTTACGTCGCCGAGGAGCGCCACGGCGGCGGCCTCGCCGATGTCGGCGGTGGCGATGAAGCCTGTGCGGCCTTGGCCCGCCGGCAGCGCGATGACCCGCGCGCCCTTGATGCCGCCGCCGTAGAAGTTGATGAGGTTCTCAAAGAAGAAGCTCGGGCGCAGGTGAACCCACTCCACGCCGAGGCCCTCGATGACGAGCTCAAGCTGGCGGTGTCCGCTCTCGGGGCTGGCCTCGACCCCGGCGGCGGAGAGCTTCACGATCCGCTTCACCCCGGCCTCTTTGGCGGCGTGGAGGAAGGCCGTGCCCGCGCTCACCTCGTCCTCGCGGAAGGGCGGCAGGCAGAAGTACACGGCGTCTACGCCCGCCAGCGCCGGGCCCCAGGTCTGCGGATCGGCGATGTCAAAGGCCACGGCGGTCGCGCCGGGCAGGCTCAGGCGGGAGGGGTCGCGGGTGGCGGCGCGCACGGTGGCGCCGCGGGCGACGAGGGAAGAGACGACCTCTTGGCCGGTGGCGCCGGTGGCGGTGAGGACGAGGACGGTTGTGGACATTGGGGCCTCCGAAGGACGTTGTTGGGGTTCGCCCTCCTCTTGTAAGGCCGGGTGAGGCGTGAGTACACTGCATCCTCCTCACCACAACATGAGCGTCGTTCATGAAACCTGGCCTGCTCCTCAATCGGCTGGAGCTGCACCACCTCCGCGCCCTCGACGCGCTCTTGAGCGAGCGCAACGCCACCCGGGCGGCGGCGCGGTTGGGGCTCACGCAGTCGGCCTTGAGCCACAGCCTGCGGTCGCTGCGGGACACCCTGGAGGATCCGCTCTTTGTGCGGGGTCCGGGCGGGCTCGTGCCCACACCTCGGGCGGAGGCGATGGCCGGGCCGCTGCGCCGCGCCCTCGCGGAGCTGACCCGGGCGCTCGACACCCAAGCGCGCTGGGATCCGGGGCAGGGGAGCCGCCGCTTCACCTTGGTGATGGGCGACGCCTTCGCGCTCACGCTCTTGCCGACGCTCTTGGCCTTGGTGCGCGCCGAGGCGCCGGGGGTGGATCTCGACGTGCGCGCCCCGCCGCGTGG
>JAKLKE010000342.1 GCA_023150775.1 Myxococcota bacterium | reverse complement strand
GTGGTCAAGGTCTCCATGGTCGGCCTCGTTCAGTAGATCTTCGCGAGCTTAGGCGCGGGCTGCTCGCGGTGAAAGGTGTGCCGCGCCTGGGGGAAGCTGCCCTCGTGGACCTCACGGACGTACTGCCGCACGGCCTCGGTCATCGGGCTCTCCAGCTCGGCGAACCGTTTGACGAAGCGCGGGTGAAACGAGCTGTCGAGGCCCAAGAGGTCGTTCACCACGAGCACCTGGCCATCACAGCCCACCCCGGCGCCGATGCCGATGGTGGGGATGTGCAGGGCGGCGGTGACCTCGGCGGCGAGCTCTCCGGGCACCATCTCTAGCACCACGGCGAAGGCGCCGGCCTCTTGAACGGCGACGGCGTCACGGAGGAGCTGGGCGGCGGCCTCTTCGCCCCGGCCCTGCACCCGAAACCCGCCCAAGGCGTGAACGGACTGCGGGGTGAGGCCGACATGGGCCACGACCGGCACCCCGGCGCCGACGATGGCGTCGATGGCCGCGGCCACACGCTCGCCGCCTTCGAGCTTCACCGACTGGGCGAGGCCCTCCTTCACGAGGCGCCCGGCGCTCTCCAAGGCCTGCTGGGGCGAGACCTGGTACGACATGAACGGCATGTCGACGGTGAGGTGGGCGGCGCGCAGGGCCCGACCGACACATCGGCCGTGGTAGACCATGTCGTCTAAGGTGACGCCCAAGGTGTCGGGGAGCCCTTGGAACACCATGCCCAAGGAGTCGCCGACGAGCACCATGTCCACCCCGGCGGCGTCCACGATGCGGGCGGTGGTGTAGTCGTATGCGGTCACCATCGCGATCTTCTGGTTGTCGGCCTTCATCTGGCGAAGGTCCAACGCGGTCTTACGGGGCATTCTCTCCGTCCTCAGCAACCTCCGCCGAGACAAAGCTGGCGGCGACCCGCTCACGCGAGCCGCTGAACAACCCTGGCTGATCCTCCCGCTCGGCGGGCGCCGATGCAGGGGTAGCGGAGGGGGTTTGACCGCGCAGCCAGCCTCGGATCATCCCGAGGATCACGTCGCGGCCCTCTTGATCGTCTACGTAGTCGAGCTCGGTCGTGTCGAGGCGAATGACCGGGGCGCGGTCGTAAGCGTCGAGGAGCCGATGATACCGCGAGCGCAGGCCGTCGAGGTACTCGGCGGTGATGGCTTGTTCGGCGGCGATGCCCCGGCGCTTGATGCGGCGGAGGATCACCTCCGTCGGCGCGTCGAGGAATAGCACCAGATCGGGCTTGGGCACACCATCCGAGAGCAGGCCCGCGAAACGTTCGTATAGGCGCAGCTCCTCGCCGGACAAGGTCTGCTCGGCGAAGATGCGGTCCTTGTCGAAGAGGTAGTCCGCCACGACCAGAGGCGCGAAGAGGTCGCCTTGGCGGATGTTGAGCTGCTGGGAGTAGCGGGTGGCGAGGTAAAACATCTGCGCCGGGAACGCGAAACGTTCGGGATCGGCGTAGAAGTTCGCCAAGAAGGGGTTGGCCTCCCAGGGCTCCAGCACGAGCCGGGCGCTCCAACGCTCGCCAAGAAGTCGGCAGAGGGTGGTCTTTCCCACCCCGATCAGGCCTTCGATGACGAGGAACTGCGACATCCGGTCCTCTGGCGCCTCTCTCGGGCAAGGCACCGCAGCCGGGGCGCGCGGCGAGAGAAGGGAGACCGCACCTCTATCCTGCGACCCGCCGCCCGTCCGGACGAGGCGACGACCACGATCCGGAACCCAAATGAGGGCCTGTCACGATGTTTGAGGCCGGATCTGCCCTGGTGAGGCCCCAGGGCGCGACGGGGCCCTGGCACAAGACTTGCGTTGAGCCGCCCCCTAACCAGGAGCCACCGTGAAAACTCAGAACCAGGTCATGCTCGTCGGATATGTTGGTCGCCCGCCCAAGATCACCCAGACCCAACAAGGCGACGAGATCGCGAGCTTCTCCGTCGCCACCCACCGCGCGGTTCGTGACGGCGACGGCTTCAAGGACGTGCCCGAGTGGCACCCCGTCGTCGCCTTTCCCCCCTACACCAAGATCGTCGCCCAGCTCCTCGGCAAGGGGGACGCCGTCGTGATCGTCGGCGATCTCCGCCAAGAGCGCTGGCGCGGCGCAGATGGCGCCCCACGCACCGCCTCAAAGGTCGTCGTGCGTAGCCTCAGCGTGCTCAGCCAGCGCCGCGAGAACCTCAGCCGTCACCCCGCCGAGCCCGTCGAGCCCGTCGAGCCCGGCGCCCTGGCCTGAGGGCCCTCCCCCTGGGCGGCCTCCCCTTTGGGCCGACGCCAGGCCCACAACAAGAGCGAGATCGGCAGCAGGATCGGCGCGTAAGGCACCGTCGCCTCGCTGCCGATCCAGCCCAGCTCAAAGTCCCAGTCCGTGAACGGGAAGAGGAGCATGTAGCCTTTGCCGACGTGGTGCTGGGTGAGGTCCAAGGCGAGGTGCAAAAAGCAGCCGCCCAAGAGGTTCATCCACACCGCCGCGCGCCGTCGCTCCTCAAAGAGCAGGGCCAAGGCCAAGGTCACCGGCACAAAACCCAGGGGCAGGTGCAAGACGGCGATGCCCTCCACCAGTCGATCCGGGGCGGTGACGCCGTGGCGGTGAAGGGACTGCAGCGCCGAGACCGGGGCCCGGCCCACGAGGTCGGGCAAGGCCACGCCCAAGACAAAGCTCGTGAGGTGCGGGCGCCTTGTGGCCGCTTTCCAGAAGAAGGCCGTGGCGAGGTGGGTCACGAGGTCAGCCACGCTCGACGAGCCTCCCGCCGTGAAGGCGCAGGCCGATGGCCATCACCAGCCCGGTGAGGCCGAGGCCGATCATCCCCAGCGCCCGCTTGAGGCCCCGCCAGGGGTGGCGCTCGACGCTCAGCAAGGCGAGGCCCCCGGGCTGCACCGCCGCGATGACGCTCACCGTCTCCCCGGGCCGCAGCGCCGGCGCGGCGCCGTCGATGCGCAGCACGTTCATCTGCTTGAGCACCGAGAACCCCGTCGAGTCCACCGCCACCACCTCCACCAAGGCCAAGAACGCCTTTCGCCCGGGGCAGAGGGCGGGGTTGGCCGCGCAGGTCACCAGCTCGGCCTCTCGTCGGGACACGCGCTCGCCGTGGGCGAAGATGAGCCCCGCCGCGAGGGCGACGCAGCCGAGCCACACCCATGCCCGCCGTGTGTCGTGGAGGAGCGGCGCGACGAGGCGCTGAAGGCTCACGACAGCGCCGGGCCGAGGACTCGCTCGGTGAAGGGGCTTGAGAGCACACCCGCGGGGTCAAAGCGGCGGCGAAGGGCCTGAAAGCTCGCCCAGCGGGGGTAGAGCGTCGCCAGCTCGGCGTGGTCGTGGTCAAAGAGTTTGCCCCAGTGAGGCCGCGCGGCGTAGGCCCGCCCCAAGGCCAACATCTCCGGGATGTACCGCGCGGCGGTGGCGGGGTTCGCCGCGTAGCCGCCGAGGTAGACGCTCGCCCGGCCCGAGCAGGGCGAGAGGGGGATGTCATCGGCGGCGACAAACCGGAGCTCCTGCACGAAGTCGGGGACGTAGTCGGCGCGGTCCAAGAGCGCCCACCACTCCTTGAGCGCGTCGAGGGTGGCCTCCCGGGGGATGGCCAGCTCGACCTCGTGGTGCCGGGCGGGCACGGGCATCGAGAGCACCCGGCGGAGATCCTCCACCCGCTGGCGGTCGCCGAAGCTCGTGGCCTGGGCGAAGCGGTGGATAAGGGGCACGAGCGCCGGGATGAGCCTGCCGATGGCCAACAAGATCGAGAAGATCGGCTGCTGCACGCCGAGGCGGTCGAGGTGAAGCGTGAGCGCGTTGGGCCCGGTGTCGGGCTCTTCAGTGAGCTCCGCGGTGTAGACCTGCACGCAGCCCACCTTGGGCAGCCACCACAGGCGCAGGTGGCGATGGGTGTTCACGAGCTCGTCCAGGCGCTCCAGCACCTCCCCAAACGGCAGGTTGATCAGCCGCTCTCGTAGGCGTTGTCGCGGGATCGTCCGCAACGTCAGCTCCGTGACCACCCCCAAAGCGCCCAGATGAACCCGGGCGTCGTTGAGGGTTGGGTCGTCCGGGCCGAGGCTCACGCGCTCCCCGGCGCCGGTCACGAGCCGCATCCCGACGACCCCAGCGGAGAGGATCGGCAAGGTGGCGCCGGTGCCATGGGTGCCCGTGGCCGTCGCGCCGATGACCGTCTGGGCGGTGACGCTGCCGAGGTTGGGCAACATGCGGCCCTGGGCCTCCAAGGCGTCGCAGAGGGTGGAGAGCGTCACGTTTCCGGTCACCCGGACCAGGTCCCCCTCGACCTTCACGCCCCGGGGCATCTTGTGGAACATCAGCCAGCGGTCGTGGGGCGCGGCGACGCCGGACCAAGAGTGCCCGCTGCCGGGGATCTTCACCCGCCGCCCATCCGACGCGGCGGAAGAGAGCGTCGTGGCCAGCTCCTCATCGTCCTGGGGGCAAAGAAGCTCCCCCGGCGTGGCGGTGACGGTGCGCGCCCAGTTGGTCCAGCGTGGCATCCATCCAGCATACCGCGAATCCCCTGGCGCCGAACTTGCGTGAACCCCCTTGCCAGCTCCGGGCCGACCGGCTAATGAAAGCCCGCTGGGCGATTAACTCAGCGGGAGAGTGTTACCTTCACACGGTAGAAGTCACTGGTTCAAATCCAGTATCGCCCACCATCAAACCCCTCGCCGGTTCGCCGTCGGGGGGTTTTTCGTGTTTGGGGCGACCCACTTTGTATTGGAGAGTCCAGGCCATGCTCGACGACACCAGCCCCGAGGCCCACGAGCTCCAGATGGCGATCTATCGCCGCATGGGCGGTTCGCAGCGTGTGGCGATGATGTTCCAGATGTCTGAGGAGGCCCGCGAGATCACCTTGGCGGGCTTACGGCGGCAGCACCCCGAGCTTGATGAGCGGGCGGTGCGCCGAATCGAGGCCACAAGACGTCTGGGCGCGGAGCTGGTGGACGCCGCTTGGCCTGTCCTTCGTTCCTGAGCGTGCTCCTCGCCGTGCATGGCGGTGTTCGAGCGGTGCGCCGCCCCTGGACTGCTCACATGAGCGGCGCGCGGCGAGCGCTCACCCCTTAAACGCCGCCCCCAACGCCACCCGCAGCGGCGTCGCCGCCCCACCGCTGAGCGCCTCCACGGCGTCACTCACCTCCCCCAGCTCACCCCGAGCCGCCGCGACCTCAAACGAGGCGTAGACCCTGGCGTAGCCCTCGGGCAGCCCCGCCTGGACGAGGCCCTGAACGTAGGCCTCCACCGGCACGGGCAGGTGGGTCACGGGGCGACCGCTCAGCTCGCTCAGCGTCGCGGCGATCTGATCGCCGGTCACGGCCTCGGGGCCGGTGATCTCCAAGACACGCTGGCCCTCGAAGTCCGACGCCAAGGCCGCCGCCGCCGCCCGGGCGCAGTCGGAGCGGGTGACATAGGCGATGGCGCCGTCGCCCCGGGCGGTGATGAGCTGCCCCGAGCTGACGGCGTGGCCGACGGCGCCCACGAGCACCTCGGCGTACAGGTTGTTGCGCAGCACGGTGTAGCCGAGGCCCGAGGCCTCCAGCGCGCGCTCGGTGAGCACATGGTCCTTCGCGATGGGGATCGCGCTGTCGTCGGCGGCCTTGGCCAAGGAGGTGTAGACGAGGTGCTTCACCCCGGCGGCCTTGGCGGCGCGGATCGCCCGGAGGTGCTGCTCGGCCCGGCGGCCAGGGCGATCCAGGGCGTCGGTGGAGACGATCAGCGCCCGGTCTACGCCCTCAAAGGCCGCCTGGAGCGTGGCCTCGTCGTCGTCGAAGTCCACCCGGCGCGTCACCACACCGTCGAGGCCCGCGAGCTTCCCGACCTCACGGCTGCCGGCGATGATCACGTCGTCACCGCCCAGGGCGACGAGCCGCCGCGCCACCTCACCGCCGAGCTGCCCTGAAGCCCCTGTCACCAGAAGAGAACGTTTGGCCATTGAACACCTCCGGCTGAGGGTCACCCCCAGCGCCTCCTTGATGTACATTTGTCCTGCCCACGCGACAATCCCGCCGTTTGGGACAATCTGCGCCACTGGAGCAACAATGCGCTGGGATCTCCTGGCGGTCTTCACCGCCATCGCCGAGACCGAGAGCTTCACCCGCGCCGCCGAACGTCTGGGCCTGCCCCGCTCGACGGTGAGCCGACAGCTCTCGGCCTTAGAGGACGAGCTCGGCGCGCGGCTCATGCACCGCACCACCCGCCGCGTCACCCTCACCCCCGCCGGGCGCCGCCTCTTGGAGCAGGTCGGCCCCCACGTCACGGCCCTGGCCGCCCTCGCACCCGGCGATCTAGAGGACGGCCCGGCGGGCACCCTGCGCATCACCACCACCCCCGACCTGGGCAGCGCGATCTTGTCCGAGGTGGTGGCCCGCTACACCCTCCTG
>JAKLKE010000341.1 GCA_023150775.1 Myxococcota bacterium | reverse complement strand
CTCTTGGCCGAGAGCGGCTTCACCAAAGACGTCGCGGTGAAGATCCTCCGCCCCGAGGTCTCCGGCCGCGCCGACCTCACCCAGCGCCTCCGCGACGAGGCCCGCCTGCTCGGCCTGCTCCGCCACCGCGCCATCCTCCAGGTCGCTGGCCTCGTGCGCATCGAGGCGGGCTGGGCGATGGTCATGGAGTACATCGAGGGCGTGAACCTGATGGAGGCCACGGCGAACAAACGCCTGCCTCTGCCCGTGGCGCTGGAGATCATCGCTGAGGTGGCGAGCGCGCTCCACGCCGCCTGGGCCCAGCCTGGCCCCGATGGCCGCCCCTTGCGCCTCATCCACCGCGACATCAAGCCCTCCAACCTCCAGCTCACGGCCACGGGCTCGGTGAAGCTCCTCGACTTCGGCGTCGCCCGCGCCGATTTTCAGCGCGAGTCGAGCTCAAACCTCATGCTCGTCGGCAGCTTCGGCTACATGGCCCCCGAGCGTCTGGACTCCGTAGACGGCGCCGAGGGCGACATCTACGCCTTAGGCGTCGTGCTCTACGAGATGGTCGTGGGCGAACGTCTGGGCCGCACCAGCTCCAACATCCAGCGCCACAACGGGCTGCGGGAGGCGGCGCTGCGCCAGGTGGCGACGGTGCTCGGCGATCCCAAACACGAGGTCTTGCCGCTGATCTCGTCGATGTTGGCCTATGAGGCCAAAGATCGCCCGACCGCCCGGGCCGTGGAGCTCGCCGCGCGAAAGGCCCAGCGCGCCGCCGCCGGGGAGAGCCTCTCGGAGTGGGCCGACCGCATCGTGCCCTACCTGCGCGAAGGTCGCTCGGTGTCTTTGGCCGGGGCGAACGATCTCAGCGGCATGACGCTCAGCGAGCAGTCGGCCCGAGGCGACGGCGCCGCCGACGCCACCTTCGACGAGAACCGCACCTACCCCATGGAGGAGGACGGCGAAGACACCGACCAGATGTCGGCCTTGGACCTGGCGAACATCTCGACGCCGCCCCCGGCTTGGTCCGACGCGCCGCCGCCACGCCGCACCAAAGAGGCGCTCTTGGCGTTCACGGCGGTGGTGCTCGCCGCCTTGATCATGCTCGGCGCCGCGCGTCTGGGCCAGCTCGTCGGCGCCCGGCGCCTCGCCACCTATGTGCCTGCGCCTGTGGCCGTGGCCTTGGTGCCCGAGGCCGCCGCGCCAGAGGAGCCGCCCCCAGACGAGGGGGAGCCCGCCGTGGTCGAGGCCGCCGTCGCCGATCCGCCCCCAGCGGTGAGCCCCCCGGCCAAGGTCATCCCGCCCGTGGCGCCTCCGCCCGCCGTGGTGCCCACCCCGGCCAACCCACCGGCGGAGCCCCCGGCCAAGCCCGTCGCCGAGGCCCCGCCCGGCGATGCGCCCACCCTCGCCGCGGGCATGGGCCAGGTGACCCTCACCGGGGACGCGGGCGTGGTGGCCTTGGTCAACAGCAAAGGCCGGTTTAAGCCGGGCCAGGTGCCCGCCGGTCGGTATGAGGTCCTGGTGAGCTTCGGCGGGCGGCCCGAGGTGCGCGCGGGCTCGGCCCAGGTCGGCGCCGGTCAGGTGGTGATCATCACCTGCCGCGAGGCGTTTATGCGCTGCTCGGCGGCGGTGCGCTGATCGTCTCGGCGGCGGCAGCGGCGTCTTCAGCGGCGAGCTCCGCGAGGCGTTTGCCGGCCAACATCCCGCAGGCCGAGTGGCGGCCGCGCCCGACAGAATAACGGCGCACCACCGGGGCCTTGAGCGCCTGCAGAGCGTCGATAAATCGTTTGCGCTCCACGTCATCGGCCCGGGCGTACCCATCGGGGCGGCTGTCGTTCACGTCGATGAGGTTAAACCGCAGGGGCATCCCCTCCAAGAGCCCCTTGAGCGCCTCGACCTCGTCCGGGCCCGTGTTCACCCCGGCCATGAGCACCCAGGCCACGGTCTGCCGGTCGCCGTGGGCCTCGGCGTGCTCCTTGAGGGCCTCCATGAGCTCGGGGAGCGGGAAACGCCCGGCCACAGGCAGCAGCGTGGCCCGGCGCTCGGGGATCGCCGAGGTCAAGGAGACGATGAGGCGGTAGGGGTGGCCCTCGCGGGTGTAGCGCCGGAGCTGGGGCACGAGGCCGACGGTGGAGATGGTGATGTTGTCCGCGGAGATGCGCCCGCCGTTGGGGTGGGAGAGCATCTTGGCGGCCTGAATCACCTCGTCGTAGTTGTGCAGAGGCTCTCCTTGGCCCATAAACACCGCGCCGCTCACCCGGCCCGGGGACTCATCCTGCACAATCCGCCACTGGGCGACCATCTCCCAGGCCTTGAGGTTTCGTTTGAGCCCGAGGCGCCCCGTCGCGCAGAAGTCGCAGCCCATGGCGCAGCCCGCCTGGGACGAGAGGCAGACCGAGAAGCGCCCCGCCTTGTGCAGCGGGATCCGCACGGCCTCAAACACCACGCCGTCTTCAGCCTCAAACAGGTACCGCACCGAGCCGTCGTCGGGGTCGGGCACACGCTCCAGGACCTTGGGGAGGTCGCGGCGGGTGGACGCGTCGACGGCGGCGCGCAGGACCTTTGAGACGGGGTGGGGCCCGCTGAGGTCGGGTCGGCCATCGGCGACGAGGCGGCTCACCACCCGGCGGGCCTCGGCGTCGGAGCAGGGGACACCGGCGCCGCGGAGAAGCTCGGCGAGGGCGTCGGGCGTCAAGCTGAAGAGGTGCGGGAGCATGGCCCCCTGCTTAGCGGGTTTTGTTCGCCTTAGCCCCCGAGCAAGGCGTCG
Organism: Myxococcota bacterium; assembly: GCA_023150775.1. Classification (GTDB taxonomy): domain Bacteria; phylum Myxococcota_A; class UBA796; order UBA796; family CAJQPC01; genus JADKFE01. The sequence goes on along the minus strand of JAKLKE010000341.1, from coordinate 3,636 downwards.
ATGGACCGGGCGAGGCGGACGTCCCGGGCGCTCAGGCCCTTGGCGTCGTGGGTGGTGAGCTTGATCTCCACCCGGTTGTAGACGTTCTGCCACTCGGGGTGGTGATCTTGGGCCTCGGCGAGGAGCGCCACACGCGCCATAAACCCGAAGGCCTCGGAGAAGTCCTTAAAACGAAAGACGCGGTGGATGGCGTCTTGGGCGTCGTTGAGGCGCCAGTCGGGCAAGGTGGCCAAGGCGGCGTCACGCTCGCTGGGGCTGAGCTTCTGAATCATCGGGATCTCCGGGCTTGGGGGGTTGGGCGGCGGCGGACGAAGAGCAGGGCGGGCAGCGCGATGAAGGCGGCGGAGCCCGGCGGCGGGCCGCAGCCCGACCACGGCGCCAGGGTGATCGGCGCCTCGGGGGCCTCGGGCTGAACGGTGATGCGTAGGGTGAGCGCCACCTCGACGACGCCGTCGTTTACGAGCACCTCGGCCTCATCGTCGCCAACGAAGGCCGCGTCGGCCGTGAGGGTGAAGAGGCCCTCTTGGCTCAGCCGCGCGGCGCCGTGGGCGGGCGCTCGGCCCAGGCGGTAGGCGTGGCGGTCGTCCCGATCGGCGTCGTTGGCGTAGATCTGCGCGCTCACCCGCTCCCCCGGCGCGGCGTTGATCCACCCGGCGCTGGGGCGCGGCGGGTTGTTCTCGGCGCGGGGCGGGCACTCGGGGTCGGGCAACGTGAGCCCACGCTCGGCCAGCCAGACGGTCAAGGCGTCGAGGCGGACGTAGATGCCGCCGTCACCGCAGGCCGTCGTCGCCGGCCAGGCCGCCCGGGAGACGAGGCCGACGAGCAGCGGCGCGCCCCAGTCGGTCCACACAAAGAGCGGGGCGCCGCTGTCCCCGGCGCAGGAGTCGAGGCCGCCGCCCCCGGCGATCAGCTCCGCCCCGGCGACGGCCTCGCGGCAGCCACGGTCCGGGTCATCACAGTCGGCGTCAACGATGGGCATCGTCACCGCGTAGAGCCGCCCGTCCGCGTCCAGGCCCGGGTTCGTGGCCCCGAAGCCGACCAGCTCCGCCGGGGCGCCGTCGTAGAGCTGGTTCGTGGCGCAGCCGAGGAGCGCAGGCGGCGGGCTCAGCGCCACCGGCGCGTCGAGCTGAACCAGCGCCACGTCGAGGCCCTCCCAATAGCCGGGCTGCACGTCCACCCAGGCCACGCCGCGCGCTGTGCCCGCCTCGTCGTAGGCGTCTACGCTGTCGAGCACGACCTTCACCGGCGGCTGGGCGCCACAATGACCGGCGGTCAGCACATGCTCGGGAGAGATGAGCACCCCAGAGCAGTAGAGCCGCCCGTCGGCGTCGTAGAGCGCGGCGACGCTCGGCCAGACGCCCGCCTGCACCAAGCCCCCGCCGACGACCGGGGGCGCGCTCTGGGCGAGCACGGCGACGCTCAGGCCCAGGGCGAAGAGGGTCATCGCGCCGTGTCCGTGGACTCTTCTGGGCGATCCTCAGCGTCGAGGGCGTCGAGGAGCACGAGCAGCTCCAGCGCCCGGGCCGTGTCGTCTCCGGCGCGGTTGAGGTCGAGGAGCCGGGTGAGGCAGCGCCGCGCCCCACGAAGATCGGCCACCCGCGCGTGCTCTCGCAGGGCCAAGGCGTAGGTGCGCTCGGCCTCGGCCCAGCTCCCGCCGAGCGCCAAGGCGTCTCCCCAGGCCCGTCGCGCGGCGGCGGCGGCGGCGCGTTGGCCCAGGGCCGTCAGGGCGTGCACGCAGCGCTGGGCGGCGGCGGCGGCCAGCTCCGCCTGGTTTGTGCGCAGGAGCCAATCGACGCGGCGGCGCTCCACGGCGGCGAGCAGCTCCGGCGCGCCCAAGGCCAGGGCCTCCGCGGCCCGAAGATCCCCCTCAACAGCCTCAAGCTGGCCCAAGGCGAGCTTCACCCCAGCGCGCACGAGCAGATCGTTGGGGTCATCCTCCCGGGGGGACAAGGCAGTGAGCAAGGCCTCGGCCTCGCCGGGCGCTCCTTGGGCCAAGGCCAGCTCCACCGCCGCCCGCGCCGTCGCCCGCCGCGCCGCCTCCCCCTCACCGGGGACGGCCTGGGCCTGCTCCAGCCGCGCCCGGGCGAGGCGGGGCATCGAGGCCGCCGCGTGGGCCTGGGCCGCGCCGCGCATGAGCCGCCCCAAGAGCGCGGGGCGCTCCGCCGCGCGCAGGGCCTCGATGGCGTCTTGGTGGCGATCTTCAGCCTCGTCCCTCAGCCCGAAGCTCAACAGCACGTCCCCCTCCGCCCAGGCGAGGAGGCCCTTGTGGCTGAGCCCCGGCCCCCGGGCGCTCGCCTCGCTCAACAGCTCACGCGCCTGGGCGAGCTGCCCCGCGGCGGCCAAGGCCCGGCCAGCGGTGGCGGCGGCCAAAGCCGCGACCTCGGGCGAGGCGCTGACCTCACAGAGCCAACGGAGCGCCTGCAGATCTCGCTCGTCGGGGGGGCTCGGCCAGGCGCCGCCCCGGGCGACCTCCAGCCGATCCGCCAGAGCGGCCTCGATCAGCGGCGCGGCGGCGCTCAGGTCGTTGGCCGCGAGACGCTCCCGGGCCCAGCGCGTGAGCCGCGGGGAGGCGCCGTGGGGATGCCGCCAGGTCTCCGGGAGGCTCTGCGGCCAAGGCAGGCCCCGGAGGCCCCGGGGCAAGGCCGCCCAGGCCAAGATCAGCGGATCGAGGGCGGGCAGCGGCTCCTCCGGGGCGCCGCGCCCCTCGGGCACCGGCAACACCAAGGCCCCGGCGGGCGCCCGACGGCCCGAGAGCACCAAGACCCGGGGCCCGATGAGCGAGGGCAGCACGTCGGTGAGCAAGGCGTCGTCGGCCTCATCGGCCTCATCAATCCACACGACGAGGCTCGGGCGCTCGGCGAGGAAGGTGGTCAAGGCGCTGGGATCTCCCCGGGCGGCGATGCCTGAAGCGGCGCCCAAGACCCGCACCAGATCGGCCTCGATGCGGCACCCGGCGCCTTGGGCGCGTAAGGTGGCGGGGCCCAGCCTGCGACACAAGGCCGCGGCCAGCCCGCTCGCCCCAGAGCGCGCCGGCCCGACCACCGCCACGGCCCCGCCCCGCGCGGCGGTCTCAGCGGCGTCGAGCCAGGCGTCGGAGGAGGGGGGAGGCGGGCGCTGGGCGGCGGCGTTTGGATCGGTCAACATCCCGTCTTGAGTAACCTGCGGCGCGGGCGGCGCCGTGGCCGGGCGGCCCTCTCCGGGTTACCCGCGAGAACCCTGCACCGTTCTCGGCACCGTTCCTGGAGGTCCGCCTTGAGTCACGAGATCCGCACCCTCGGCGTCGTAGGCGCCGGTCAGATGGGCAACGGCATCGCCCACGTCGCCGCGCTCTCCGGTTACCGCGTCGTGCTCAGCGACGTCTCTCAGGACGCCGTCAACAAGGGCCTCAGCGCCATCGACGGCAACATGGCGCGGATGGTCAAGAAGGCCACGCTCACCAGCGAGGCCGCCGCCGCCGCCCGGGCGCTCATCGTCGGCGCCACCACGCTGGACGCCATGTCCGAGGCCGATCTGGTCGTCGAGGCCGTCTCCGAGAACGAGTCCCTCAAGTTCCGCATCTTTGAGACCTTGAGCCGCGTCGCCCCGGCCCACGCGCTCCTGTGCTCCAACACCTCGTCCATCAGCATCACGGCCATC
>JAKLKE010000340.1 GCA_023150775.1 Myxococcota bacterium | reverse complement strand
TCCCGGCGGGTGGTCGGCTTAAAGTCCATGTCGGGGGAGCCGTCGGCCTCGAAGGGCACGACGAGCTCGTCCGCCGGGCCGAGGCGCTCCTCACACAGGCCCTCACGCCAGGTCTCCCAGCCGCGCCCGTCGCGCTCCTCCCAGGCGAGGCCCAAGGTACCGCCCAACGAGAGCGCCTGGGCGTAAGGCGCGAGGTCGAGCCCTTCGAGCTCCGCGCCGTCAGGCCCCACGAAGGTGAGCGCCATCACCCCCGCTTCTAGCACGGGGAGCACCTGGGCGGTCAGCTCCGGCGCCTCGTGGGGGATCGACGCCAAGGCGCGGCTCAAGGTCACGAAGGGCAGCTCAGCGAAGATGAGCAGGCGCTTTGGGGTCACAGACGGCTCCGATCAGGGGTGAACGACGAGGGTGTACTCACGCTCAACGTCGCCGGTGATGGTCACGGTGACGCCGCCCACGGAGAGCTCACCGCTGGCGAGGGTCATGGTGAGGGTCTCGGGCTTGGAGGGTTTGCCCTCGGCGTAGTAGCTCGTGCCGTCGGCCTCGATGAACTGGCCACCCTCACCGAAGGCGTGCAGAGTGCGCTTGGCGTCGGCGTCTTTGATGTCGACGATCTCGCCGACCACACGGGCGAGGGTGTCGGGCACGTCGGTGTACACCGGCAAGAGCGTGCCCGCGGGCACAAACACGGGGATCTCGCTGGCGTCCGCCTGGAACAGGCCCGACTGCACGGGCTCACCCGTCCAGTAGCTGTACCAGGTCTGCTCTTCGCCAAGCTCGGGGAAGGTCACCGAGACGCGCTCTTCACCCTCGGCGAGCACGGGCGTGACGAGCAGGCTTGAGCCGAGCATCCACGCGCTCACGTTGAGCCAAGGCCAGTCCGAGTACAAGAGCCCCGGGTGGAGCAGGAGCGGCGTGCCTTCGGCCTCGGCTTGGGCGGCGAGGCCCCGGATGTAGGGGAACAGTCGGGTGTGCTCGACCGCGTACTTCTTGTAGTGGGCCAAGGTCTCGGCGTCGGAGTCAAAACGCCAGTTCTGCGTGTCGAAGGCGCCGTGGTGGGTGCGCATGATCGGCGCGAAGGCCGCGAGGCTCGCCCAGCGGAACCAGAGCTCCTTCGTCGTCGGCTCGGTGCCGACGGTGGAGTAACCGCCGATGTCGAAGCCGATGAAGGCGACGCCGGACATCGACAGGCCCAAGGCCATCGGCACCACGGAGGGGTAACCGTCGTCCACAGACCAGTCGGTCTGCTGGTCGCCGAGCCAGAAGATCGGGGTGTAGGCGTGGCTGCCCGCCCAGCCGCTCCGGGCGAAGAACACGGCGTCACGGTCCTCAAGCACCTCGTAGTTCAGCTCTTGCCACAACAGGGGGTAGAGGTTGTGGTCGAGGATCGGGTCCATGTCGTTGAGGCGGGCGTCGGGGGGCAGCCACTCGGCGAAGTCCGCCATCCAGCCGTCAAACCCCAAGGTGAGCGCGAGGTCCATCTTGCTCTGGGCCCAGGCGCGGCTCTCGTCCCAGGAGAGGTCGAGCACGCTCACCTCGTCTTGGGTGGCGTTGAGGAAGGTGTAGGGCACGTTGTCTTGGGCGCGGATGACGTAGTTCTCGGCCTCGGCCCAGACGTTGGAGTCCTTAAACACGAAGGGCGAGAAGTAGGCCAGCCACTTGAAGCCGAGCTGCTCAAGCTCGCCGTCGATCTGCCCGGCGTCGGGGTAAAGCGTGGAGTCGATCGTCCACTCGCCGCTGAGGTGGTAGCCGAAGATCGTGTCTTCGCCGCCTTTCCAGTCTTCAGTCCACAAGACCGAGGACGGGATGCCGTTCTCGCGTAAGGTCGTGGCCACGGCGAGCACGTTCTCGGCGCCGCGGATCGCGTCGTTCCAGGGGGCGAAGGCCCAGTCTGGGGGCACCGGCGAGCCGCCCCGGCTGGCGCCGTGCTGGGAGAGCACGTCCATGGCGCTGGAGCCGGCGAAGATGTGCAGGTCCATGCCCGTGTCCCAGGCGCCGATGGTGTAGGTGCCCGGGGCGGTCTTGCAGAGGTCGAGATCGACCCGGCCCCCGGCGTCTACCTCGATGCCGACGCCGTCATCGGGGCGCAGCAAGAACGGGATCGGCGCGCTGGAGCTGTGCCGGGTGCCCTTGATGAACCAGTCTTCTGGGGGGTTCTCGCTGTCTACCTTGCCGATGCCGGGCTCACCCACCCACAAGGAGAACGCCTCGCCGCCGTGGTTCACATCAAAGGCCTGGGCGCCCGCGCCCAAGAACACGTCGTCGGGCCCGTCGCAGGCGAAGCCCATACGCACCATGTCGCCGCGCTCGGCGTAGAGCCCCATGGTGAGCGCGTCGTCGTTGGTGAGGCTCAGGCGAAGCTCACCCAGAAGCGCGCCGTCGGCGGCCTCCAGGTCGATGATGTAGATCTCATCAGCCTCTTTGTTGCCGCGCACCTTGGGTGGGGCGGCGGCGGCGAAGCCCGGCGGCGCGTCGGTGAACTTGTAGGAGCCGTAAGCGAACTCAACCTCGCTCTCGCCGTCGCCGACCGCCAAGGACGTGAGCTGCATGATGGGCTCACCTTGGAAGAGGACCAGGGCGCCGGGCTCGTCCTTGTCGAACTCGACGGTGAAGTCTCCGAGGCGGCGTGTGCCGTCGCCGCAGCCGAGGAGCAGCGGGAGGACGGAGAGGATCGCGCGGGGACGGCTCATCTTGGGGCGCTCCGAGGCAGGTGACCCCCAATGTGTACCTCGGATCGTGCGGCTTGGGGAGCCTGAACGCCGCGCTCAGCGACGGGTCGCGCCAAACAGGGGCAGCGGGCCGTCGCCGACCCGCTCAATCGGCAAGGCGCTCGCCGGGGCGAGACCACGGCTCACCGCCACCCAGCCGCCGCGCCAGGGCAACAACATCGCCTCATCCGGCGGCCGCAGGCGCGCGCCCTTTTGTTCGCCGAGCGCCTCGACGATACGAATCCAGGCCGGGATCACCGCTTTGCCGCCGGTCTCCCCTTCGCCGAGGCTCAAGGTGCGATCCGTGCCCAGCCACATCGCCACGGTGTAGCGTGGGGTGAAGCCGACGAACCACGCGTCCATGTAGCCGTTGGTGGTGCCGGTCTTCCCGGCGCGATCGAGGCCGGGCACCGAGGCCCGCCGCGCCGTGCCCGCCGTGACGACGCCGCGGAGCATGTCCACCATCTCGTAGGCGACGCCGCGGGGGAGCACCTGCCGACCGGGGCCGCCGGGCAACGGCGCGAGGCTGCGGCCCTCGACCCGCAGCGGTTGACCCGCCCGGGCCAAGACCTCTTGATCGACGCTCAGCAGGCGGTTGATGAACACGGCCTCTACGCTGCGCCCGAGCCGCGCCAAGGTGGCGTAACCCCGGGCCTGATCGAGCACGGTGACCTCGGACGAGCCCAAGGCCAAGGTGAGGTCCGAGCGAAGGGGGGTCTCGACGCCCATGTCTTTGGCCAAGGCGGCGATGCGGTCGGCGCCGACCTCCAAGGCGAGGCGCACGGCGACGGTGTTGAGGCTCCGGGCCATGGCGTCACGCATCGGCAGCGCCCCGGCGTAGCCCCCGGAGTAGTTCTTGGGGCTCCAGGTCTGGCCGTTGCCCGCGGGCAACGACAAGGGGCCGTCGATGACGGTGTCGATCTGGCTGTGGCCTTTGGCCAGGGCCGCAGCGTACACATAGGGCTTAAAGCTCGACCCCGGCTGGCGCAGGCCTTGGCTCGCCCGCACGAAGCCCTCGAGGGTGTCGCGGTAGCCGCCGACCATCGCCACGACCTCCCCCGTCGTGTTCTCGATGACCACGGCGGAGGCCTGGGACCAGGGGGCGTCGCCCAGGCGCACGCTGTTGGGCTCCTCCGCGCGGCAGACCTCCAGGACGTCCCCGGCGCCAACGAGGCGGGAGAGCGGCACCGGGGGCACGTCGCCGCCGGTGTTTTTGGCCCGGGCCAGAACCTCATGCTGCTCGGCGATGAGCTGGAAGGTGAAGGGCCCGGCGCTGAGCTTGTTGAGGTCACGTTTGGGGCCGACGAGGGCCTGAAAACACTGGTCGGCGGCGGGCTCCTTCACCTGACCGCCGCCGCCGCCTTTGCGGAGGCCTGGCCCTTCGCTCAGAAACGCCTCCCAGGCGGCCTTGGGCAGGCGCTTGGCGATGGGCGCCCGGCCTTGGCGGGCCACATGGGCGTCGACGATGTCCCGAACGGCGGCCTCGGCCTCGGCCTGCACCGTGAGGTTGAGCGGCGTGTGCACCTGCAGGCCGAGCTCAAAGAGCAGCTCATCGCCGTAGAGCGCGCGCAGCTCTCGGCGCACCTGGGTGATGTAGGCGAGGCCCTCGCGGACCTGGGTGTCGCCCTCGCGGGGGACGAGCACGGGGTCGTCTTGGTGGGCAGACGCGACCTCAGCGCTCACCATGCCCAAGGTGACCATGCTGCGCAGGACGATGCCCCGGCGCTCGGCGGCGGTCACCGGGGAGCGGCGCGGGGAGTACCGCGACGGCGCGGGCACGAGCCCGGCGAGGAGCGCGGCTTGGCCGACGTCGATGTCCCGGGCGGAGACGCCGAAGTAGTCCTGCGCGGCGGCCTCGACGCCGTAGTTGCCGGCGCCCAAGGCCACATAGTTGAGGTAGAGCTCCAAGAGCGCCTCTTTGGACTGCTCCCGCTCCAGGCGCAGGGCGAGCACGGCCTCGCGAAGTTTGCGGGTGTAGCTGCGCTCTTTGCCGACGATGAGGTTCTTGACGAGCTGCTGGGTGAGCGTCGACGCGCCTTGGGAGGTGCCGCCGGTCTGGAAGTTCACGAGGATCGCCCGGGCGATGCCCCGGAGATCGACGCCCTTGTGCTGAAAGAAGCGGCGATCTTCGGCGGCCACGAAGGCCTGCCACACATGGTCGGGCAGCTCATCCAGCGGCACCCAGACGCGCCGCTCCACCCAGAACTGATCGATCGCCCGGCCCGTGCTGTCGTAGACCTCGCAGTTGGTCAACGGGCGGAAGTCGCGGTACTCCGAGAGATCATCGGGTAGGGTTCTGAGGATCACCCGGTCGAGCCAGATCCACCCAACCCCCGCCGCCAGGATCCCCATGATCGAGAGCCAGAGCGTCAGCCGCGCGAGGCCGACCAACACGCGACGGAGCACCTGGATCAGACGGCTCTGCATTGCGCTTCTCCCGATCGCCGGGTGTAGTCCAACGAACGGGCCAACGCAAGCCCCCGGAGGCTTACGCGACGCCCCGCTCCGCCTGCCCGGGGACGCCCTGGCCTTGGTCGAGCTGGCCCCGGTGGCCCCGCCGGAGGGATATGGCCGGGCGAAGGAGCTCGCGGGTGGGCTCACGGCGTCTTTTGAGCTGGCGCTCACCGATCTGGAGGGTGTGGTGCCCCGGGTCGGCGCGATGCCGCCTTCGCCGGGGGTGAGCGAGGCCGTGCTCGTAGACGCCGAGCGCTGGACCCTCACCCTCGACGCCGACGTCGCGCAGCTCGGCCCCGAGCGCTGGGGTTTGACCATCCGCGGCACCCTCTGCCGCCGCGACGGCGCCTGCACCTTCCCCGAGGCCGAAGGAGACCCCAACCAGACCGGCCCCGCCGTCGCCGAGCTCATGGAGCAGATCGCCCTGCGCCTCGTGCGCCGCCGCTCCTCCGACGCCGCCACGGCCTGGGCCGCGCCCCCTTCAGACGACCCCTACGCCGTGCTCCTCGCCGGTCGCGCCGCGGCGACCCTCTACGGCCAGCAGGATCCACCCGCCGAGGAGCTGATCGGCGACAAAGCCAAAGATCCCGTCACCCGCGCCGTGCTCGTAGACCCGGAGCTCTCGCTCACCCGCTGGGTCGCCGGGCGCCGCGCCATGGCCCGGGGCGAGCACAGCCAGGCCCAGCAGCACTTCAACGCCGCCGCCCGGGGGCGCCCCGCCTCCGCCGTGCTCATCGCCGATGAGGCCATCGCCTGGGCCGCCCTGGGCCGCATCGACCGCGCGGCGACCCTGTGGAGCGCGGTGAGGAACCTCGTCGGCGACGACCAACGTTTCCTCCTGCCCCAAGCCCGGGTGGCCTTGGCCTTGGGCCAGCTCGACGAGGCCGCCGAGCGCCTCGCGCCCCTGTCGTTTGGTTTTGAGCGTGACCCAGACCTCGCCGCGCTGCGGGTCGCCATCGCTGAGGCCGGCGGCGCCGGGGAGGGCTACGACCGCCTGCTTCAGTCCTGGGAGAGCGCCGCCCCCAACGACGCCGAGCCGACGCGCCGCCGCCTCGCGCTGCGGGTGCGCAAAGAAGAGTACGAGGACGCGCTGAGCTTCACCGATCCCCTCGCCCGCCGTGGCGCCGGGGACGAGGCCGAGCGCGCCCAGCTCGCCCTCGCCGCCGCCTTGGGCCGCTTTGACGAGGCCGCCGCCGTGGCCGAGGGGCTCGGCGAGGACCTCACCGCCGATCG
>JAKLKE010000033.1:26610-29099 GCA_023150775.1 Myxococcota bacterium | reverse complement strand
GCCCGCACCAGCCGGAGCTGCGCCTCGCGCTCGACGCGGCGCTCGGGCCGGTCGAGGCCGATGCCGTGCGGATGCGCCAGCTGCTGCACAACCTGATCCGCAACGCCGGGGAGGCGCTGGAGGGGCGGGCCGACGGCGTCGTCACCGTGGTGCTCGGCAACGGGCACGAGCGCGGCAACCGCTACAGCAAGGGCTGGGGCCACAACGGCTTCCGCTTCGTGAAGGCCGAGAAGGACCCCGTCTCCGGCGCGCTCTCTTACGCGGGCATCGCCGCTGAGGTGAAGCGCGGCGCCCAGGGCAACCCCCGCAAGAGCATGATCGGCTCGGAGTCGATGGATCACCGCCCGGTGGCCCTGGTCTCCAACGTCGAGGACGTGCTCTCGGGCAAGTACACCGAGACCTCGTCCCTCGCGGGCATTCACCGCATCCCCGAAGATCCCCGCCTCGTCGCGAAGGGCATGCACGACATGTTCCCCGAGCCCGAGCACCCCACCTACCGTTTTGCGATGTCGATCAACCTCGACACCTGCACCGGCTGCGGGGCCTGCCAGGCGGCGTGTTTCTCCGAGAACAACATCTCGATCACCGGCCCCGACCAGCACCTCAAGAACCGGTACATGAACTGGATCCGGCTCGACCGCTTCTGGGAGGGTGACGGTGAGCACCCCGACGTGCGCTACATGCCGGCGGTCTGCCAGCAGTGCGCGCACGCGCCGTGTGAGGGCGTCTGCCCCGTTGTGGCGACCTACCACAACATCGACGGCCTCAACGCGATGATCTACAACCGCTGCGTCGGCACCCGCTACTGCGCCAACAACTGCCCCTACTCCTCCCGCCGCTTCAACTTCCACACCTACCGCTGGCCCGAGGCGTATCAGCTCATGCTGAACCCCGACGTGTCCGTGCGTGAGGTCGGCGTGATGGAGAAGTGCACGTTCTGTGTGCAGCGCACCCGCTACGTCAAGGCCGAGTGGCGCGGCAAAGGCGCCGTGCCTGACACCGCTTGGCAGAAACTGACGGCCTGCGCTGAGGCCTGCCCGACGGACAGCATCACCTTCGGCAACGCGAAGGAGGAGACCGCGGCGGTCACCCAGATCTGGAAGGCGCCCCGGGCCTACGCGCTGTTTGGCGAGCTGAACACCAAGCCTGGCGTCCGTTACGTCACCAAGCTGAGCTTTGAGCCCGTGATCTACAACCACCACGGTGGCGGCGGACACGGCGAAGATCACGGTGACGGCCACGCCGAGGCCGGTCACGCCGCCGAGACCAAACCACACGGAGCCGGCGCCGCCGCTGGCACCGACCACCACTAAACCAGAGCAGGAGCGCGTCGTGCAGGCTGCACAGACTTACGCCGACGTCAACCGCGACGTTCTGCGTCCCCTCTTCAAGCCAACTCCCCTCTGGGCGGGTGCCCTCGCGGTGGACCTGGTGGTCCTGGCGTTCGGCGCCTACTGCTGGGCTTACCAGCTTGAGTGGGGCCTGGGTGTCGCCGGTTACACCCCCCCGGTCTTCTGGGGCGTGTACATCACCACCTTCGTGTTCTGGGTCGGCATCGGCCACGCCGGGACGCTCATCTCCGCCATCTTGTTCCTGTTCAGGGCGCGGTGGCGCACGGGCATCTACCGCGCGTCGGAGGCGATGACGATCTTCGCCGTCCTCACCGCCGCGCTGTTCCCGATCATCCACGTCGGCCGCGCTTGGTACGTGTTCTTCTTGTTCCCGTACCCCAACCAGCGCGAGCTGTGGCCGAACTTCAAGTCCCCCCTGGTGTGGGACGTGTTCGCCATCAACACCTACCTCATCACCTCGACGGTGTTCTTCATCATCGGGCTCATCCCCGACATCGCCGCGGTGCGTGACGGCTCGACGGGCATCATCCGGAAGGTCTACAACCTCCTGTGCCTGGGCTGGCGCGGGACCGACAACCAGTGGCGTCACTACATGGCGGCGTATGGCTTCTTCGCCGCGCTGTGTACGCCGCTCGTGCTCTCGGTTCACTCCGTCGTGTCTTGGGACTTCGCCATGGCCCAGACCGCCGGTTGGCACTCCACCCTGTTCCCGCCGTACTTCGTCGCTGGCGCCATCTTCTCGGGCTGCGCGATGGTCATCACCTTGTTGGTGCCCCTCTCCAAGATCTTCGAGTGGGAGGAGTACATCAACGTGTGGCACTTTGAGCACCTCGCCAAGCTCTGCTTGTTGACGGGCTCCGTGCTGACCTACTCCTACGGCATCGAGCACTTCATCGCCTGGTACTCGGACAACCCCTACGAGTGGGGCATCTTCGTGGACCGCGCCACGGGGAACTACTCCTGGGTGTTCGCGACGATGGTGTTCTGCAACTGCCTCGCTCCGCTGATCTGGTGGAGCAAGAAGATGCGGACCAACCTCTACGTGCTCTTCGGTGTCTCCCTGCTGATCAACGTCGGCATGTGGTTCGAGCGCTACAACATCATCGCCTCGTCCCTCGCCCACCAGTTCGACCCCGG
>JAKLKE010000033.1:21384-26600 GCA_023150775.1 Myxococcota bacterium | reverse complement strand
CCTGGGTGTACTACCAGCCGACCTGGGTTGAGATGGGCATCCTTCTGGGCTCCTTCGCCTGGTTCGGGATGTGGTTCTTGCTCTTCGTGAAGCTCATGCCCGCGGTCGCGATCGCCGAGATCAAAGAGGCGATGCGTCCCCCGCTCAAGCATGACCATGTGGAGGCCGCGTGAGCGACAACGTGAAGGGCGTCTTCGCCCACCTCGACTCTCTCCTGACGGGCATCCAGCGTGTCCGGAAGGCTGGTTACCACGACTTCACCGTCACCTCTCCCCTCCCCCGCCACGAGATTGAGGAGGCCATCTACGACGGCATCCCCAGCCCCGTGCGGTGGTGGACGATGACGGGCGGCCTCATCGGCGGCTCCGGCGGGTTCACCCTCGCCTCGCTGGTCTCCGCGGTGTGGCCCATGGCCCTGCCCGGCGGCAAGCCTGTCGTCTCCGTGCCGGCCTTCTTCGTCGTCACCTTCGAGTGCACGGTGCTCCTCGCGGGCCTGTTCACGCTCCTCGGTCTGCTCTTTCACTGCCGTCTCCCGTCGCTGAACCTCGACATTGAGGTTCAGGACCCCCGCTTCTCTCTCGACCGCTTCGGGCTCATCGTCCACGGCGCCGGGGCGAAGCGGGCGGAGATCGCGAAGCTCCTGCATGACGCTGGCGCCGATGAGGTCGCCAACGCGGAGGCCAGCCATGGTTAAGCCGCCTTTCGCGCACATGGCCGTTTACGGCGCCCTCGCCATCGGCGCGGGTGGCTACGGCACCTGGGCGCTCCTCAACAGCACCGTGGGCTACCCCTACCAGCTCTGGTACATCGACATGATGGACTCCACGGCGGTGAAGGCCTACGAGCAGCCCATGCGGACCTTGCCCGAGGGTGTGGTCTCCCGCACGAGCTACCGCGCCAACATCGACCGCGCGATGCCCGACGGCTCGGTGAACCCCGTCGCTGAGAACCTCAAGAACCCGCTCACCATGGACGAGGCGGCGCTCAAACAAGGCGAGTGGGGTTACAAGACCTACTGCGCGCCTTGCCACGCGAGCACGGCCTTGGGCATGGGCCCGGTGACCGACAACTCCGACGGCAAAAAGCGTTTCCCCATCCCCGGCGTGGCTTTGGTCGGCGCCACGGGCGCGCTCAAGCTCCGCTCCGATGGCTACGTCTACGGCACCATCCGCAACGGCGGCGCCTTGATGCCGGCCTACTCTTGGGCGCTCTCCGACCAGGAGATCTGGTCCATCATCGGGTACCTGCGCACCCTGCCCGAGTCCACCTATGTCCCGCCCGTCCCCACGACCGGCGCCGGGGAGGGCTGAGCCATGATCGGCATTCAGAACTTTGATCCTAAGCCGCACTACGCCCCTCGGCCCGCCCCCCAAGGGCTGACCCGGGCGTCCCAAGCGCTCATGGCCGTGGGCGCGCTGAGCCTCCTCGCCTCCATCGGCATGGGCGACTTCGCCGTGCGTGGTCGTGGTGTGGTGCTCGTCAACCTCATCTACTTCACCGCGATCTGCTTCGGCTCTTCAGCCTGGCTCGCGGCCCAGACGTTGACCCTCGCCCGCTGGTCGCGCCCGCTTCGCCGCTTCGCCGAAGCGATGGCGTCGTTCACCCCGGTGCTCGTGGTGTTCTGGCTGGTGTTTTACCTCACCGGCGGCCTGAACCTGTACGAGTGGTACACCCACCCCGACGTGATCTGGGGCCACAAGGCCATGTGGCTGCAGGGCCCGTTCATGGTGGGTCGTGTGGTGCTCGGCCTGAGCGTCGTCGCCTTGATCACCTTGGTGTTCTTGCGCTCCAGCCTTCGCCCCGACCTGCTCGCGGCGACGAAGGCCCTCGGTGAGTCCGCCGTGCCGTCGTGGTGGCAGAACATCACCGCCGGCGCCACGGACGTGCAGGCCGAGGTCGATGAGCGTCACACGAAGCTCCAGGGCATCTCCCCCATCTTGGGCGCCCTCTACGCCATCGTGCTCTCGTTCTTCGCCTTCGACGCCATCATGAGCCTCGCGCCGCACTGGTACGCCAACATGTTCGGCGGCTGGTTCTTCATGAGCGGCATGTGGTCGTCGATGGTCTGGACGGGCATCCTGGCCATCACCTTCGGCGGCTGGATGGGCATCGAGAAGTACCTCAAGCCTTCGGTCTTCCACGACCACGGCAAGCTGGTCTTCGGCTTCACGATGTTCTGGGGCTACACGACCTACGCCCAGATCCTCCCGATCTGGTACGGCAACATGACGGAAGAGATCGGCTTCCTCATGGTGCGCTTCAACCTGGAGCCCTGGACCTACCTCTCCCGCGTCGTCGGCGCGATGTGTTTCCTCATCCCGTTCATCACCTTGCTGTCTCGCGGCATCAAGAAGATGAAGGGTGGGTTCCTCATCGTGCTCTCCATCACAGCCGTAGGCATCTGGCTGGAGCGCTTCTTGGTCGCGGTGCCGAGCTTCTGGATGGAGGAGAGCATCCCGCTGGGCCCCGTTGAGCTGGGCATCACCGCGGGCTTCTTCGGCCTCTTCCTCTTCTGGGTGAGCCGTTACCTGTCCTCGGTCCCCGCCCTCGCCGTGACCGACCCCTACATGAACCCGCACCCCGACGACGTTCACGTCCACGGCGCGGATCTGGTCGCGCACCACTGAGCGGTCTCCGACGCTCCAATAAAGTTGAGGGCTCCCTTCGGGGGGCCCTCACTTCGTTTGGGGGCTGTGTTTTGGGCGGCTCAGAAGTTGAGCAGCAGGCGCTCTTGGGGCACCCCCTGGGCGAGGAGCGCGGCGCTCACGTCGTTTACCATGCCTTTGACGCCGCAGAGCACCGCCGCCGCGTCGGGGGCGAAGGGGTGGCCTTGTTCGGCCCAGAGGGCCTGGACGTAGCCGACGTGGCCCGACCAGCCGGGCTCAGGCTGGGAGAGGCTCAGGTGAACCTGCACCCCACGCGCCGCCCAGGCCGCCAAGGTGGCCCGCCACGGCAGGCGCGTCTCGCTGCGGGCGCCGAAGTACAAGGCCACGGGCCCGACGTCGGGGGGAAGCTGCTCAATCACCGCCCGCACCGGGGAGATGCCGCTGCCCGTGGCGAAGAGGAGCAGGGGGCGCCCCTCGGCGCGCTCCAAGGCGAAGCCGCCGCCGATGACCGCCGAGACCTCGACCTCCTCCCCCGGGTGAAGCGCCGCCAAGGCCGCGCCGACGCCGCTCTGATCTTGAACGAGCAGCTCAAGGGCGCCGGCGTCTTGGGCCTGGCGGGGGCTGTTGGCGATGGCGAAGTACGACGGGCGGGCCTCGCCCACCTTGACCTGCACAAACTGCCCGGGGCGGGTGTAGCCGGCGAGGGTGGCGGCGTCTTTGGGGCGGAGGCTGAGCTGGACGAGGCCCTCGGCCTCGGGCTGGCGTGAGACGACGTGGGCGGCGGTGAAGCTCAAGAGCACCTCGTTCAGAGTGAGCGGTGTTGACCAGCCCTCCTAACCTCTAGACCAGTCGGTCTACTTGAGCTTGAGCGCCGTCGCGGCCTTCAGCGCGTCGAGGGCCTCGGGATCCTCCGGGGCCAGATCGACGAGGCGGCCGAGGTGCTCGACGGCCATGAGCTTGTCGTTGGCGGCGATGGCCTCTTTGCCACGGGCCAGGAGCAAGGCGCGGGCGCCTTGAATCAGCTCGGCGTCGAGGAGCTGGGCCCGGAGCGCCTGCCGAGCGGCGGACTCTCGGAGCGTGGCGTAGGCAGCCTTCACGGCGTTGACGACGAGCTCGTTCTCGCCGCGGATCGTCGGCTCATCGGGCAATGCGCCGGGGTCAAACTCCTCCAAGAGCGACTTGAAGCGGGCCTCGATGGCCTCCTGGGTGCAGATCCAGTGCAGCTCCATCACGTCGAAGGCGCTCTGCTGGCCCACCTTCGTGGCCTTCTCGTGCACCCGCCGGGCCTGGGCCTCGGGATCACCTTGGGTGAGGCCGGGGAGCTTGTTGAGGATCAAGAAGTCGGTCTCGACCATGGCCAAGATCGTCGCCGCGAGGCGCATGTCCCCCGCCGTCGCGCCTCGCACGAGGTTCTCCAGGCGCTCGGGCTTCCGGCGCAGGGTCACGAGCAGCTCTTGTTCGGGGCGGCTCCAGGCGACCTCGGGGATCAGCGCGTAGCGGCGCGGGTTCACGATGGCGAAGAGCTTGGCCCGCTGTTTTACGCCGCCCAAGATGAGCTGGGCGGGCCGGGTGACGGCGTGCTGCAAGACCGCCCGGTACAAGAAGGTGGGGGCGTGAATCGGCGCCAACAAGAAGGGCTCGGGCAGGCGCTCCAGGGGCGTGAAGGTCCACTCGGCGTCGCGGGTGCCCAGAAGGCGCTTGAGCTGCAGCTCCGCCTGGCGCTGCAAGAGGCCGACACGCTGCTCGTGGGTGACGACGCCCGCGCGAACCAGGGCCTCGCCGAGCCGCAGCCCGTAGCGGCTCATCAGGGCCTCGGCGGCGTCGAGCTGGGCCGCGGGGAGCTGGGCGGAGGCGCGTAACAAGGCCCCGAGGCGCTCCTCTTCGATGGGGGGATCCGCCGTGAAGCCGACGGGGCCGCCGTCGCGCAGGAACATCACCCGCCGATGCTCGGTGAGGGACGTGACCACGAAGGCGCCTTGGGCCCGAGACAAGGAGAGGCTGTAGAGCGCCTCCCGGACGCTGGTGTCGCCCATCACCCCTTGGAGCGTCGGGCTGAGGCCGCCGAGCTCAGGCAGCGGCACACCCCGCGCGCCACGCACCACCCCGGCGGGGTCGTCGTGCTCCGGCGCGGCGGGCTCTTCAGCGGCGGGCTCCTCAGCGGCGGGCTCCTCAGCGGCGGGCTCTTCAGCGGCGGGCTCTTCAGCGGCGGGCTCGTCATCGAGGAGCCCTTCAGGGAGCTCCGGCGGCAGCTCCGGCGCGGTGCTCCCCTCCCCCGCCGGGATCTCGTCAAGCTCGGGGAGCTCCGGCAGGTCGGGAAGCTCCGGCAGCTCCGGCAGCTCCTCCACCAGCGGCGCCTCCTCCACCGCCGCCATCACCGGCGCTGCCGCCCCCGGCGCCACCAGCTCCCCCGTCGCCAAGAGGTGCTCTTTGACCTCGGCGACGAGCTCTAGCACCTTCTCCATGCCGCGGGCGGCTTTGCTCGGCAGCTCGGCGATGCGCGCGGCGACGGAGCCATCGGGCATCCGCTGGATGATCTGGCAGGTGAGCGGCCCGACGCGGCCCAAGGCGGGCAGGATGAGGTCGAGCTTAAACTCAGGGGCGAGGTCGATG
>JAKLKE010000033.1:0-21374 GCA_023150775.1 Myxococcota bacterium | reverse complement strand
AGCCCCCCATGCCAGGCCCGCACAAAGTCGGAGACACGCTTGAGATCGAGGGTGGTCTGACGAACGGCCATCGTGGTCCTAGGCGCCGCCGGGATCCTGCAGGGCGATCTTGCCCTCGGCCACGGCGCGCTCGACCTGTATCTTGCCAGATCCATCCGGCGGATCGATGACATAGCTCGGCAAGGCGAGCCCAGACACACGCTTGGAGAGCGCCTTGTGGATGGCGAGCCCGGCGGCGGGATCCACCCGGAGGTGCGCGTTTCCGGCCACGCGGTCGGTGTGGTGCAGGTAATAAGGGAAGACCCGCAGGGCGACGAGGGCCTCACACAAGGCCACGAGGGTGTCTACATCGTCGTTGACCCCCCGCAAGAGCACGGCCTGGTTGAGCACGGGCACCCCGGCGTCGACGAGGCGCGCCAAGGCGACACGCACCTCGGGGCTCAGCTCGCGGGGGTGGTTGCAGTGAACAAACACCCACACCGGCGCCCGGGCGCGCAGCCCGGCGACCAAGGCCTCGGTGACCCGCTCCGGCGCGGTGATCGGCGCCCGGGTGTGGATTCGTAGCACCGGCACCGCCGGGCGTAAGGCGTCGATCACCCGAAACAGCCGCGCGTCGGTCACCGCGAGGGGATCTCCGCCGGAGAGGATCACCTCTCTGGGCTTTGAGGTGACGCAGTAGTGGATCGCCGCGTCGAGGGCCTCATCATCGGGGTCTTCAGGCCCGGCGTGGTGCGGGGCCGTGCGCCGAAAACAGTACCGGCAATACAGGTGGCAGCGCCGGGTGAGCAGGAGCAGCACCCGGTCGGGGTGCTTCTGCACGAGCCAGGGCAAAGGCTGGAGGGCCTGCTCACCGACGGGATCCCCCAGATCATCCAATCCCGTGAGCAGCTCTCGGGGGTCGGGCAAAGCCTGGAGCGCGAGGGGATCGTCGGGATCGTCCGGGTTGATCTGGTCAAACCAGGCCCGGGGCACACGCACGGGGAAGAGGCGGTCCGCCGCGCGCCAGGCCGCGTCGGAGAGGCGCCGGATCCGCGTAAGCGCCTCAGGACGCCCGACAATCCGCGCGCTGCGGGCGCGATCCCGGCGCTCATGATAAGGGGCGACCTCTTCAAAAACCTCTAGTGGGAGCTTCTCTGCCATGGCGAACGTGTATGAGACCTCGGACTTCAGAAACGGTCTTAAGGTGTTGGTGGACGGTCAGCCCTTCGCGATGATCTACTTTCAGTTCGTGAAGCCCGGCAAGGGCACGGCGTTCACGCGCACGAAGCTGAAGAACATGCTCTCGGGCAACGTGATCGAGCGCACCTATCGCACCGGCGAGACCTTGGAGGCCGCCGACTGCGAAGACATCGAGATGCAGTACACCTGGAACGACGGGGAGACCTACTACTTCCAGAACACCGAGACCTTCGACGAGGTGCCGGTGAGCAAACAGATGATGGACGGCGCTGAAGACTTCCTCACCGACGACATCATCGTGAACATCACGATGTTCAACTCGCGGCCCGTCGCCGTGACCCTGCCCAACTTCATCGAGGCCAAGGTCACCTACGCCGAGCCCGGCGCCAAGGGCAACACGGCCACCAACGCCACCAAGAACGCGACGCTGTCCACGGGCGCCTTGATTCAGGTGCCGCTCTTCGTCGAGACCGACGAGGTCATCCGCGTCGACACCCGCACCCGCGAGTACGTCAGCCGCGTCAACACCAAGTAGGGCCTTGGGCCTCGACGTCCCAGCCCCGGAGATCCTGCGCGCCCGCGCCGACGCTCTGCGCGCGGCGCGGCGCTGGTTTTGGGATCACGGCTTCGTCGAGATCGAGGCGCCCGCCCTCGTGCGCTCCCCCGCTCTGGAGGAGCACCTGGAGGCGCTTCCCGCCGGGGGGGCGTTTCTGCACACCTCCCCCGAGTTCGCCCTCAAGCGTGTCTTGGCCTCGGGCCTTGGCCGAATCTTCGCCATCACCCCCTGCTTTCGTGCGGAGGAGTGGGGACCGAACCACAGCGTCGAGTTCACGATGTTGGAGTGGTATCGGGTCGGCGTCGGCTTTGAGGGCATCCTGGAGGACTGCGAGGCCCTCGTCTGCGCCGCCGCCGCCGCGCTGGGGCAGACGCTCCCGGCTTTTGAGCGCCTCTCCTACGCCGAGGCGTTTCAGCGCCACGCGGGCGCGGCGCCCCCCGACGACCCCATCGAGGCCGATCGTCTGTGGGTGAACGACGTCGAGCCAAAGCTCGAAAACCCAACCTTCATCCTCGATTACCCCGCGGATCGTTGCGCCTTCGCGTCGGTGCGCGGCGCCTTCGCTGAGCGGTTTGAGCTGTACTGGGGCGGGCTTGAGCTGGCGAACGCCTTCACGGAGCTGCTCTCCCCAGACGAGCTTCGGGAGCGCTTCGCGCACAACAACGCCGCGCGGATCCTCGCCGGTCGTGCGCCTTACCCCGTCGATGAGCGCCTCGTACAGGCCATCGGACAGCACCCGCGCGCCGGTGGCATCGCGCTGGGGGTTGATCGCCTCATCATGCGGCTCGTCGGCGCCTCGGACATTCGTGACGTGCGTGTCTTGGGCTGAGCCGGTCTCAGCGACCACCCCCTGACTGAGAGAGGAGCCCTGATCATGGAGCTAGAAGGAAAGGTCGCCGTCGTGACCGGCGGCAGCCGTGGGCTTGGCCGGGCCATCGCCCTTGAGCTCGGGCGCGCGGGCGCGACGGTGGTGGTGAACTACCTGCGCAGCGCGGAGGCCGCTGAGGCCGTCGTCGCTGAGATCGGCCGCGGTCGCGCTGTTCAGGCCGACGTGCGGGTGCAAGAGGACGTAGACCGCCTGTTCGCCGTGGCCGATGAGCTCGGCGGCGTCGACATCCTCGTGAACAACGCCGGGATCACCCGGGACGGCCTCATGGCGCGCATGACCGACGAGGAGTGGCTCGACGTGCTCGACTCCAGCCTCACGGCCAGCTTTCGCACCTGCCGCGCGGCCTACATGACGATGATGCGTAAACGGGCGGGGAGTATCATCAACCTCAGCTCCACCTCAGGCCTGCGCGGCAACTCGGGGCAGACCAACTACTCCGCCGCGAAGGCCGGGGTGATCGGCCTCACCCGCTCTTTGGCCAAAGAGCTGGCCAAGCGGGGCGTGCGGGTGAACGCCGTCGCGCCGGGCTTCATCGACACCGACATGACCCGGGTGCTGCCCGACAAGGTGATCGAGGGCGCCAAAGAGCTCATCCCGATGCAGCGCCTCGGGCGCGTCGAGGACGTCGCGCCTCTGGTGCGGTTCTTGGCGGGCCCCGGCGCGACCTACATCACCGGGCAGGTCTTCGCCGTAGACGGCGGGCTCTCGGCCTAAGCGCCGCCCCGCTCACACGCCGATGCGGTTCAGGAGCGTCTCTAAGGCGAGGCGCTCTTGAGGCGTGAGGCGATAGCCGATGCGCATCCCGACCTGCTCTCCGGCGGTGAGGGTGCGGCCCTTCGACGACCAGGCGACCTCCCCGTGCAGGGTGAGCAGGTCGAAGCCGGGCAGGGTGATCTCAAACACGCAGGGGCGACCCTCGGAGAGTGGCTTCGCCGAGGCGACGAAGGTGCTGCCTTCAGCGAGGTTCTTGCGGTACTCCCGGCCGAAGGCGAAGGCGCTGGCGTAGGCGATCTTGAGCACGGCGGGGCGCTTCTCTTGGGGGGTCTTCGGCGCCACGGGCGCGGCCTCGGCGCTGCGTGAGGCGAGGCCCTCCCCCAAGAAGAGGTCCTCCTCCAAGAGCGCCGGGCGGTCAAAGGGCGCACGGGAGACGGAGCTGGGGTCGTCGCGGCTCTCCCCGAAGGGGTCGCCCAAGGCGTTGAGCGCGTCTTGGGCGAGGTCATCGAGCTCGGGCCCGGCGCCGCCCTGGGCCGGGCGCGTCGTCGGGACGGCGCCGAAGAGATCGTTGAGCAAAGAGTCGGGATCGCCAAGATCCCCGAGATCGCCCAGGTCGCCGAGATCGCTCAGATCGTGGGCGTCGCCGCCGCGCTGGGGAGAGGGCTCGTCGGCGAAGGGATCCCCAGCGGCGTCAAAGAGCGCGCTCAGATCGGCATCCGAGAGGAGATCGTCCTCTTGGCTCACGCTCTGCGGCGCGCGGCTCGGCGTCGGGGGCGGGGCGGGCGTCTCCGCGAGATCGCCCAGATCAACCCCGGTGAAGAGGTCGTCCCCGCCGAAGCCGCCGCCATCACCGCCGCCGCCGAGATCGCCCAGGTCGCTGAGATCACCCAGATCGCCAAGGTCTACGGCGTCGAAGGAGCCGGCCTCGCCGAGCTCATCGAGGAAGGCCGCGGCGAGCGCGGTCTCGTCCACATCAGCGCTCTTCGAGGAGCTCCGCGACGGCGCCGCGCGCACTGAAGGCACCCCACGATCCTCAAAGGACGCGCGGCTGCGAAGGTCGGACGACGAGCGCGAGACGCTGCCCAGCACGGCGGGGCCGACGCTGCCCTGGTCGGTGTCGTCGTCTTGGTCCTCCTCGTCGAGCTCGTCGGCGTCGAGCTCATCGAGGTCTTCGCCGAAGGTCTCGTTGAGGTCCCCGGCGGCGTCTAAGGTGCTGAGGTTCGCCCGGGGCGGGGTGCTGAGCTGGATGAGCGGCAGCGGCGCGCTCGTGAGCTCGCTGTCGGAGTCAAGCTCACCCAAGGCCTCGGCGCCGAGCTCCTCGGGATCGACCTCGTCCAGCGCCTCCACGCCGAGCTCCGTCGGCTCAATCTCCTCGGGGCCCGCGGCGTCGGCGCCTGTGGGGGGGCTCAGCCCGGCGCTCGGGGCGGCGGCCGCCTTGGGTTTACGCTGGAAGAGGCCCTTGAGCCGCGCGAGGCCCGTGGCCGCGGAGCCGATCCCGAGCGCAGGGGCCGAGGCGCCCGCGGCGGACCCTTCGGCGGCGCGGCGGGCGAGCTCGGCCTCGACCTCTTGGGGCGTCGGCATCTTGGGCTCAGAGGCGTGCTCGGCGTAGTTCCGCACGGAGATCTGCTGGCGCTCGCCGGAGCCCCGATCCACGGCGCTCACCTGGAGCATCCCGTTGGAGTCCAGACGGAAGGTGACGTCGAGCTTGGGCTCCATGCGTGGCGCGGCGCGTAGGCCCGTGAGGTTAAACTCGCCGAGAAACTCGTTCTCGACGGCTTTGTTGCTGCCGCCTTGGCGCACGGTGATACGCACGCGGTCTTGGTTGTCCCGGGCCGTGGTGAAGGTGCGGGTGCGGGTGGCGGGGATGTTGGAGTTGCGCTCGATGATGCGGGCGAAGAGCCCACCCACGGAGTCGATGCCCAGGTCAAAGGGCGTCACGTCGATGAGCAGGGCGGGCTTGGCCTCGGGGTTGCCCAGAGACTCGGCGTGAATCGCCGCGCCCGTCGCCACGACCTCTTCAGGGTGAACGTTGCGGTTGGGCTCTTTGCCGAAGAGGCCCGAGACGGCCTCCCGCACCCGGGGCATCCGGGTCTGGCCGCCGACGAGCACGATGTCGTCGATGTCTTTGAGCTGCAGCCCCGCCGCAGAGACCGCGCCGCGCACGACGTTGAGCGTGCGCTCGACGAGGTCGTTCACCTGCTCCTCAAGCTGGGTGCGGGTGATCGTGTCCTCAAGGTTGTCTTTGGCGGTGATGCGCGGCACCAGGATGCGCGCCTTGTCCTGGAAGCTCAGCTCACACTTGGCGATCTCCGCGGCCTCTTTGAGCCGCTGGAGCGCGATGCGGTCTTTGCGCAGATCCACCCGCTTCTGGCGCAAGAAGCGCTCGGCGAGCCAGGCGACCACACGCTGGTCGAAGTCTTCGCCGCCGAGGTAGGTGTCGCCGTCGGTGGCGAGCACCTCGTAGATGCCGTCGGAGACGTGCAGCACGGAGACGTCGAAGGTGCCGCCGCCGAGGTCATAGATGAGGATGTTGCGGTCGAGGTCTTTGCGGTGCCCGAAGGCCAGAGCCGCCGCCGTGGGCTCGTTGAGCAGACGCTCACAGCGCAGCCCGGCGAGGCGCGCGGCCTCCATCGTCGCCGCGCGCTGGCCGTGGTTGAAGTAGGCCGGGACGGTGATGACCACCTCGTCCACCGTCTCGCCGATGGCGCGCTCGGCGATCTGTTTGGCGACCTGGAGCACGATGGCGCTGATCTCCACCGGCGTCATCAGCTTGTCGCCCACCTTCATCCGGCAGAGGCCGTCGGGGCCCTCCTCGACGGTGTAGGGCAGGTGTTTGCGGGCCTCTTGCACCTCGGGCGAGTCAAAACGCCGCCCGATCAGGCGCTTCGCGGCGTACACCGTGCGGTCTGGCGCGGTGAGCACCAAGCTCTTGGCGAGCTGCCCGACGACGAAGCTGCCGTCCTCTCGCATCGAGACGACGGAGGGGAGCACCTTGTAGCCTTTGTCATCTTCGATGACCTTGGGACGACCCTTCTGAAAGACAGCCACCGCTGTGTTGGTCGTGCCGAGATCGACGCCGATCGTCCTGCCCATTGCGACTCCGCGAGAACCATCCTGGACAGCCGCAGGAGATATCGGCGCGATTATACCTCCTCAGCGCCCGCGCTCTGGAACAAGGGGAGCTGACCCGCGGCCGGGGCCGACGCCGCGGTCAACGGCGGCGCCTCTCCGAAGCAGGCGAGGCAGGGATCGGGCAGCAGCTCGCCGAGGGTCGCGGCGCTCACGCCGCCCAGGCTCTCCACATCCAAACGTGCGGGATCCCCAAGATCCTCTGGCGCGGCGCGTCGGGCGTCTGAGGCCCGACCACCGAAGGCGCAGGGCGCCACGGTGACCGGCCAGGTGAGCCGCAGGTGCAGCGCCGTCGCCCCCGCCCGGCGCAGCGCGCGCAGCCGCGGGGGGATGAGCTCCGCCGGGCGCTCGGGATCGAGCACGAGCAAGATCCGCCGCCCCAAGCACGCCGCAGGCGCCGCCACCCACTCCCCGCCGGGCATCGTGGCCCCGACCGGCGCCACCGGGGCGCCCATCACCGCGCCGAGGCCCGCCGCCGCGCCCCAGTCCTCGTCAAAGAGCGCGCTCACCACGTCCACCGCCGGGGCGTCTTGGGCGAGGCGCTCGATGATCCCCCGCCGCACCGAGGCCAAGGCCTGTCCGCCGAGGCTGCCGTCAGGCCGGGCGCGGCGCCCTAGCTCGACGGCGCAGGGGCGCGCCGGGCGTTTGGGCCAGGGGCTCAGCCGCACCACCCCCGACCTGTCCACGATCAGGAGCTCCCCCGGATCCAGCTCACGACAGGCCCGGGCGCCGAGGCGCTCCAAGGCCGGCTGCTCGCTGCCGACCGCCCAGCCCGCGGCCAGCCGCCCCACAAAGAGCGGGCGCAGGCCGAGGGGATCCCGGGCGGCGAGCAGGCGCTCCCGGGTGAGCAAGAGCGCGGCGAAGCCCCCTTGAAGCTCCCCCAAGGCGTCTACCCAGCGGTTCACCAGGGTGTTGCGGGGAGACGCCGCCATGAGCTGCAGCACGAGGTCTTCGTCCCCTCCCCTGCGCCAGAGGCCCCCTTGGGCAGATCGTTCGGCCCAGATGCGCTGGGCGTTCACCAGGCCACCGTCCCAGGCCAAGGCGAGGTCTTCGCCGCCCAAGCTGGCGAGCACCGGCCCCATGCCGAGGCGCGGGCGACGGGAGGATCCGATCCCCGCCGTCGCCGGACGATCCCCCAACGGCTCCCGGGAGAGCCCGGCCTCGGTCACCAACACCACACCGTCCTCGTCCGCGCCCCGGTGCCGCAGCGCCGAGAGCCCCAGCCGAAGGCGCTGGAGGGGCTCGCCGTCGCCAAACACCCCAACGACGGCGCCTTCAGCCGCCTGCGTCGTGTGGTCTATGCTCTTTTCCATTTTTTTCAGGATCGCGCTTGAAGGTTGTTTTGGGCTGTGGAACTATCTACTTGGAGGTATGTGGCGGAATGGTAGACGCAACTGACTTAAAGTCAGATGTGCCGTAAGGCCTTGCAGGTTCGAGTCCTGTCATGCCTCTTCACTCAAGTCAGCCCGGCCAGTAGGTCGGGCTGATGTCGTTTTGGGC
The DNA here is from genome assembly GCA_023150775.1 of Myxococcota bacterium. Taxonomy (GTDB): domain Bacteria; phylum Myxococcota_A; class UBA796; order UBA796; family CAJQPC01; genus JADKFE01. The sequence continues at coordinate 13,407 of JAKLKE010000033.1, read as the reverse complement.
CTCCTTGGCCTGACGATCACCCTTGCGAGCCGGACCAGAACGTGTAACGTTCTCTGCGCTGCGGGGATGTGGCGGAATGGTATACGCGCTCGACTCAAAATCGAGTGGTTAACAGCCTTGTGGGTTCGAGTCCCTCCATCCCTACTCACACAAATCAGCCCGGCCATTTGGCCGGGCTGATGTCGTTTTGGGGAGGGCGAGGCGCCCACCGGCTCAGAAGCAGGTGTCGTTGGCCGCGGCGGGCGTGCCAAAGTCGGTGCTCGTGTTGATCTGGGTGACGGCCTCACACCAGTAGGTGCCGTCCGCGCCCAAGGTCACGTCTACGCTCGCCGAGTCGAGCTGCCAGGAGTAGCCCGCCGAGGTCTGATCCTTGATATAGGCCGGGGCGGCGAAGATGCTGTCCGCGGTGTCGGTGTCCCAGTCGAGGATGACCTGGTCGCCGGAGTTGCCAAAGGCCGGGTTCGTGCCGTAGAAGGCGGACGGCACGAAGCCGTCGGTGACGCAGCTCGCCGTCCAGCTGGTCTCGGTGGACTTGCCGATGACGACGTAGCCGCCCGAGGCGACGAGGGTCGAGACGCTGATCGACCCGGTGTTGGAGTTGTCGTCGTAGATCACGAGGCCGTTGATGTCGACGCTGCCCGCGGTGTTGTTGTAGATCTCCACCCACTCGCAGTAGTCGTCGTTGCCCGCGGCGGGGTTGTACATGATCTCGGTGACGATGAGGTCACCCGCGACGAGGTCATCGAGGCAGAGGTCGCCGGGGCAGGGCACGGTGTACTCGACGTAGCCCTCAAAGTCGGCGTCGTAGCGGGGAGCGAGCTTGTACTCGCCGAAGGAGTAGTGCAGCATCCCGACGAGGCCGGTGAAGGTGTCGCCGACGCCGATCACGCTCGTGTAGGTGGCGATGAGGTCGTCCACGACGAGGGAGTCGTCTACGACAAACTCGCCGAAGCCACGATCGGTGTTGGTGACGGTGACGCCGTCCACGCGGATGAGGCTGCCCTCGTAGGCCTCGGCGGTGCCGGGGTCGGCGAGCTCCGCGAGGGTCAAGGTGGCGGGCTCGGGCAAGGTGTTGCCGTTGGAGAGCACGACGATGTCGGTCACCTCGTCGGGGATGACCTCGGTGACCGTGTCGCCGCCGTCGCCGCTGTACTCGGTGACGAGGCCGGTGACCTGGACCTCATCGCCCTGGAGCACCGCCGGGTCGGGGATGATGCTTGAGCCGTGGTAGACGTAGACGCCGGTGTAGGGGCCGACGTTGCCGTCGTTGAGGAAGAAGAAGGCCGAGCCGCCGTCGTGGGTGGCGTAGCCGGTGATGGTGACCATGGTGTCGACGGGGTACACGCCGCGCTGCACGTCGCCGATGGTGGCGTCTACGTCGGCGTCACCGTCCGCGTCGGAGTCCGCGTCGCTGTCGGCGTCGCTGTCGGAGTCCGCGTCGCTGTCGGCGTCGGAGTCCGCGTCGCTGTCCGCGTCGGTGTCGGCGTCGGTGTCCGCGTCGGTGTCAGCGTCCCCTTCGACCCCGCCCGAGTCCTGGGCCGAGTCCGTCGTCTCGTCTTTGTCCCCACAGCCAAAGATCAGCGCCATCGGCATAGCCAAGGCGAGCATGTTGAGGGTGCGTTGGGTCATGGATCCTCCAGAGCGGCGCATCGCCGCTGCGCATCAGTTGGGGTCTCAACGTAGCCCTGGCTTGGGCCGCTGGGGTGACGAGGTTGTATCAGGGCCGCTTCAGGCGCGGCCGTAGCTCCAACGACCCGCGCTCAGCCGCGCGAGACCGTCCTTCTCCAGACGCTTAAGCGCGTAGAGCACCTCCTCCTCAGCCAGATCTTTGTAGGGCGAGCGGTGGCGCGCGCCGGCCACGAGGATGGACTGCTTGAGGCCGTTGGAGGTGGAGCTGCGCAGCCGGTCGAGCATGTCCTCACGAACCCACTCGTCGCGGCGCTGGTCGCGGGCCGAGGCCGGCGTCTTGGACGGGGCGGCGGCGCGGGGGCGGCCGCCCTCTTTGGTGGGCGCGCTCGTGGTGGCGAGGCGCTCCTCGGGGGCCTTGTGCGAGTCGGGCACCGGCGGGCGCTCCACCCGCGCCTTCTTGCCTTCGGGGAGCTTCACGACCTCGGGGGTGACGGCCGCCCAGCTCGCGCCGAGGGCCTCCAGACCGGCGCGGTTCGACGGGCTCAAGGTCTTCGCCGCGAGCCGCCCGAGGATCACCTCGCGTAGGCTCGTTGGCACCCGGGCCGGGGGCAGATCGCCGTACTCCGCGAGCACGTCCTCCAGACCGCGACCGTCGTGGAGATCGTTGTACTCCCGCGTCATCTGTTTGCAGAACTTCGCGAGGTCGTCGGGCAGGGGCCTCGGCAAGCTCGGGAGCTCCGCGAGGGCGAACAGGTCGGCGACGGTCGCCGGATGGATGTATGCGAGGGGCCGCCGCAACACGTCTTGCGTCAGCACCATAAGGGTCGTAGCGTCAGCGCTTCTCAGCCCATGAACCAGCTCTCGACCAACTCGACCGCTCATCGTTCCTCCACACAGGGGGCGAAGCTGATAACCGGGCGCTGTCTGCTTGCCCCCCTCATCCCCAGCGAGAGAGAGAACCATGCGCATCACGAAGGTGTACACACGCGGCGGCGACAAAGGCCAGACCAGCCTTATTGGCGGTGATCGTGTGCTCAAGAACCATGTACGAATCACCGCCTACGGCACCGTCGATGAGCTCAACGCCGTGATCGGGCTCACCCGCACCTTCAACGCCCGCTCCGGCGCCGACGCGGAGAAGGTCGCCCGCATCGACACCATGCTGCACCGCATCCAGAACGACCTGTTCAACGTCGGCACCGACCTCGCCACCCCCGCCAAGGATCGTTGGCCCGGCATGTTTCATGTCGGCGGCGAGGAGGTCGAGCGGATGGAGGGCTGGATTGACGAGCTCAACGACGATCTCGGGCCGCTCAAAGAGTTCATCCTCCCTGGCGGCGGGCCCGTCGGCGCGTTTTTCCATCAGGCGCGCACGGTCTGCCGCCGCGCCGAGCGTGAGGTGATCACGCTCATGGAGACGGACGAGGAGGTCAGCGACGGGCCGATGCGCTACCTCAACCGGCTCTCGGACTACCTCTTCGTCGCCGGACGTTGGGCGGCGCAGGCCCTCGGCGAGCCGGAGTACCTCTGGGACCGCCCGAAGTAGCCCGGCCAAGGCCCCGAATCACCAGGTGTAGGTGACGCCGACCGTGGGGGTGCCGCTCAAGAGCGCGCCCCAAGTGCCCAAGCCCGCGCCAGCGATGAGCACGCCGCCCGAGGCCAGGATGAGCGTGTTCGTGAGGCGCTGGGTGGCGTAGAGGTCGGCCTCGTTGGTGGCCGCCTCAAACTGCGCGTGGGCGGGGAAAGAGGCGGCGTAGACGCCCCCCGCGGCGAGCATCGTCGCCCCGCCGATGATGAGCAGAGGGATCTGGGCGGCGGGGCGCTGGCGCTGCACCATCGTCACCTCGTCGCTCGTGTAGCCCCCGGCGAGCACCTGAGGATCCCCACGCTGCTTCTTCGTCTTCTGCTCGTCCTTCTTCTTGTTCTCCTCTTCGACGCGCTGATCGGCGATGGTGACCTGCTGGTCTCGGAGGAGGTTCGGCGGCAGCTCGTTGCCCAGGACGATCCAGCTCGCGCGCACGCCGCCATCGGAGGCGACCTGCTGGATGAGGTGGTACCGTTCGGTGGTGGCCGCCGCTTTGGTGAGGGGGCGGCCGTCGATGAGCAGCTTGGAGTTCGCGGGGACGTTCAGCTCTTTCCCGGGGATCGCCTCGGCTTCCCAGCCCTCGTACTTCTGGGCCTGCTCATACATCGAGAAGGTCACCGAGCCCTGGGAGATCTCCGAGATGTCCCAGACGTAGGTGGGATCGAGCTCCCGGGCCGTGCGGAACCACAAGGGCGCCTCGCCGGGGCTGTCGGAGCGCGCGTGGTACACGCCGAGCAGGCGGTAGACCGAGGCCAAGACCCCCGGCGGCAAGGGCTCGATCATGCAGTGGAGCCCGGCCTCGACCTTGGCCCCGGCCGCCAAGAGCGGCACCTTGTCGCCCTCTTGGAGCGAGTTGCCGATGATCTGCATGTCGGCGAGGAGCTGGTCGGCGGTGTAGGTGCCCGCGCACTCGGCCTGGGCCAGCGGGGACCACAGGAGCGCGGCGAGCAGCGTCAGTCCGAGTTGTGAAGAGCGCACGCACAACCTCATGAGGCGATCGTCGCTACTATACACGCCTTGGGCGAGCCGTCGCGACTCAGGAGCCCGTCGCGCGCACCCAGGCGAGCACCTCACCGGCCTCGACCCCGGCGCCGTCTTTGGCCGACCAGCGCTCAATGACGCCCTCAACACCGGCGTGAAGGGGCGTGAAGGTCTTCATCACCTCGATGAGCGCCACGGTGGTGAGGGCGCGCACGGCGAGACCTTGGGCGGCGAGCTCGGGCTGATCCGGCGCGGCGCGGCGGTAGAGCGTGCCCGCCATCGGCGCGCGCACGGCGATGAGGCCCTCCGCGTCGGCCAGCTCCCCTCCCCCGCCTAACTGACCGACGGTCAGCTCGGTCTGGCCGAGGCTGAACAGCGCGTCACCGTACATCACCGGCCCCCGCGCCCGGACGGTGGCGATCTGGGCCTCGGCGCCTTCAGGGGCCTGGATCTGCCACACCCGGCCCACCCGGCGTAAGCTGCCGATCACCGCCCCGGGCCGCACGACGGCGCCGAGGGTCAAGGCTGGGGTCCAGGTGCCCACAGAGGGGCTCAAGAGCGTGTCGTCGCCACGCTCGGCGGTCAACGCTCGGGACACAGGACCTCCAGATCGTGCAGAGACCAGATGCGCGGGTTCTTCACCCGGCGGTAGCCCGTGGACTGGTAGCAGGCCTCCGCCGCCAGCTCACACCAAGCGCGCAGATCCGCGACGGGCACGACCTCGTCGGTGTCCATGCGGCTCGCGGCGGCGATGGGGTCCATGTCTTGCTCGATGCGGGCGGCCGTCACCCGCATCCCCTCCTCGATCTTGCGGCGCTCGTCGGGATCTTGGGTGGCGATCTCGAAGTTGTCGTCGAGCTTGGAGTTGAACGCGGCGATGGCCAAGGTGCGCCCCTCCATCACCGCGAGGCGGGTGAGCGGCGTAGAGAGCTGCAGCACGGGATCGTAGGGGTGCCCGGCCATGGCGTAGTAGCCCGCGCCCGAGGCCTTGCGGAGCAGGATGGTGACCATGGGCGTCTTGTGGGTGGAGTTCCCGTAGATGAGCGAGCTGCCATAGCCTAGGAGGCCCTGCACCTCGGCCTCGATGCCGATGTCGAACCCGGCGATGTCTTGCAGCCAGATCATCGGCACGCCGTCGGCGTCACAGGCGCGGGCGAAGGTGGCGAGCTTGGCGATGCCCTCGCGGTAGAGGATGCCCCCGGCGCGGCGCTCGCCGGGGCGGTCGGGGTGCTCGGTGAGCGCCTGGTTGTTCGCCAAGATGCCCACCCACAGGCCCTTGATGCGGGCGAGGCCGACGACGACCTCGGGGCCGATGTGGGGCATCAGCTCGTGGAACAACGAGCCGTCGGTGAGCCGGGCGATGACCTGCCGGATGTCGTAGGTGTGGCGGTGGTCGGCGGGGAAGAGCGACGAGAGCTCGGCGGGCTCAAACCTGGGGGGCTCGGCCTCGACGCCGTGGCGGTAGAAGTCGGCGCCGCTGGACGGCAGGCGGGCGACCTCCTCGCGGATGCGCAGAATGCACGTCGGATCGTCGGGCACCCGCTCATCGGCGCAGCCCGAGCGGCCGACGTGCACCTCGGGGCCGCCGATGTCCAGGGACGTGAGCGCCAGGGCCTTCGCGCCCTTGATCAAGGCCGCCCCGGCGATGACCATGTAGGCGCCTTCAGTCATGATCACGCGGTCGGAGATGATGGGCATGTAGCCCCCGCCCGCGATGCAGTCGCCGAAGACCCCGGCGATCTGGGGCACCCCCTCGTCGCTCAACAGCGCGTTCTGCTTGAAGATGTGCCCCGCGCCGCGTTTGCCAGGGAAGCTGTGGGCCTGCTCGGGCAAAAACAGGCCGGAGCAGTCTACCAAGTACAGCACCGGCAGGCGCAGACGGCGGCCGATCTCCTGGGCGCGCTGAATCTTCTCCGGGGTGAGCGGCCACCACGAGCCCGAGGCCACGGTGTTGTCGTTGGCGATGACCACACACCAGCGGCCATGCACGGTGACGAAGGCCGTGACGACCCCCGCGCCCGGGGCCTGGCGTTTGCTCCCGGCGAAGCTGCGACCCCAGTTGACCAAGGAGCCGATGGGGAACACCCGGGTGCCGGGATCGGCGAGCAGCTCGATGCGCTCGTTCGTGGTGAGCTTGGCCTTCTCGTGCACACGCTCGACGTAGTCCGGGCCCCAGCCGTCGCGCACGACCTGGAGCTTCTGGTGGAGCGCGGCGTCGAGGCTCTGCTGATGCTGGAGGTTCTTCGCGCGGGCGTCGTCGCCGAGGAGCGCGTCGAGGGCGTCGCCTACAGGCTCAAGCGGGGTGCGGGCCATACCAGGCTCCCAGGAGCGTGTCCAAGGTGGTGGTGTCGTAGGTGCCGGAGCGGAAGGGCTCACTCTCTAAGAGCTTGAGCTGTAAGGGGATCGTCGTCGGCACCCCCTCGATGACGCTGGCGGACAAGGCGCCGTGTAGCCGCGCGATGGCCTGGGCGCGGTCTTCACCCCAAGCGATGACCTTACAGATCATCGAGTCGTACTGGGGCGGGATGCGGTCGCCGCCGCGTAAGTGGGTGTCTACCCGCACGCCGTCGCCCACGGGGAGCTCCAGGCGGGTGATGCGGCCGGGGGACGGGCGGAAACCTTGGGCAGGGTCTTCAGCGTTCACCCGGGCCTCGATGGCGTGGCCCTTAAAGCGCACCCCGGACTGATCAAACGGCAGGGGCTCGTTGCAGGCCACACGCAATTGCAGCTCGACGAGATCAAGGCCGGTGATCTCCTCGCTCACGGGGTGCTCGACCTGGAGGCGGGTGTTCATCTCCATGAAGTAGAGCTGGCCGTCTTGGTCACGCAGCATCTCGACGGTGCCGGCGTTGCGGTACCCGGCGCGGGCGACGACCTCGGCGACCAAGCCGCCGACCTGGGCGCGCTGGGCCGGGGTGATGACCGGCGAGGGGCTCTCCTCCAAGAGCTTCTGGTGGCGGCGCTGGATGGAGCACTCGCGCTCACCGAGGTGAACGCCGTGGCCGAAGTGGTCCACGAGCACCTGAAACTCGATGTGGCGGCCGCCGACGATGAGCTTCTCTAGGTACAAGGAGCCGTCGCCGAAGGCGCTCTGGGACTCGGCGCTGGCCTGCTCAAAGGCCGCCTGGAGCTGATCCGGGGCGTAGGCCCGGCGCATCCCACGACCGCCGCCCCCCGCCGCCGCCTTGAGCAGCACGGGGTAACCCACCCGATCGGCCTCGCGGCGGGCCTCGGCCAAGGTGCTCACCGGGCCTGGGGAGCCGGGGATGAGCGGCATCCCGAGCTTGGCCATGGTGGTGCGGGCGGCGATCTTGTCGCCCATGGCCCGGATGAGCGGGGAGCGGGGGCCGATGAAGGTGAGGCCCAAGGCCTCGCAGCGCGCGGCGAAGGTGGCGTTCTCGGCCAGAAAACCCCAGCCGGGGTGAACCGCCGTGGCGCCCGTGCGCCGGGCGACCTCCAAGAGCGCGTCTTGATCGAGATAAGAGCGCGCCGCCCGGGCGGGCCCGAGCAGCACGACCTCGTCCGCGTCCTGCAGCCAGCCGAGGCCACGATCGGCCTCCGACGCGACGGCCACGACCTGCACGCCGAGGCGCTTGCAGCTGCGGAGCACCCGCGCGGCGACCTCACCACGGTTGGCGATCAGGACACGGCGGAACACTTAAGCGCCGCCCAGCTCACGCTCGATGAGCGCACGCACCAAGGCGCCGTCGGCGTCCCCTTTGTGGTCCTTCATCACGAGGCCGATGACCTTGCCCATCTGCTTGACCGAGGTGGCGCCGGACGCGGCGATGGCGGCCTTGACCCACTCCAAGGTGGTGGCCTCATCGGCGAGCTTGGGGAGGTACTCGTCGATGATGCTGATGTCGGCCGTCTCGGCCTCGGCGAGATCGGGCCGGTTGGCGGCGACGTAGGCCTCGGCGGAGTCTACGCGCTGCTTGCGGATGCGGCGGAGGATGTCTACGGCGCCCTCCTCGGTCACCTCACCGGCGCCGAGCTTGCTGGCCTCGATAAACGCCGCGCGGACCATACGCAGGGCGTTCACACGCACCGCGTCTTTCGCCAACATCGCCTTCTTGAGATCGTCGCTGACTCGCTGCACCAAGGTGCTCATGGGGACACTCCTGTTGCTGACCCCCTTATCGTGGCGTTGGGGGGCTGGGCCACCTCAGGCCGTGGGGTCGCCGGGCTCGGGAGACTCCGCGGCGGGCGCCTCGTCGGGCTCACGCACGAGCTTGGCGACGAGGCCGAGCATCACGAGCGCCATGGCCAAGACCGCGGCCATGGCCACCTTACGGTCTACGTCGGTGGAGGGGCTCATCTCCTCATGGGGGCCCAGCTCACCCACCTGCAGCGCCCCGCGCAGGAGCACCGGCGCGAGGATCGAGAGGTCATATGACGGCGAGTCGGCCTCTCCGGCGTAATACAGCCGGGCGCCGTCGCCGGGATGCACGGCGAGCACGGAGATGACCGGCCCGTAGAGCTCGACGGTGATCGGCCCCAAGGGCGCGTCGTCACCGTTGGCGATGAGGATCTCCAAGGAGTCGAGCACCTGGCTGCTGAGCTCCAGAGAGAGCGGGCTCGGCGCGTCGTCTGGGGTGCGCTCCCAGGTCCGCTGGTGGGCCTCGACGCGGATCTCTCGGGAGAAGGCGGGATCTTCAGCGCGTAAGATCACGCGCTGCACGACGGTGCGCTGGTCGAGGCGCACGGTGAGCTTGGTCGTCTTGCCTTGCTCCTCGCGGGTGGTCGTCGCGCTCAAGGCGCGCACGCCGTCTTTGTCGATGAGGTAGGGCACCTGGCGGCCCTCGCTGTCCACCACGCGCAGATCGCTGAGATCCCGCGCGGTCTCGGCGAGCAGCTCAACGGGCAGGCTCCAGCGGGTGGCTTGCCCGGCCACGCCGCTCATCGTGCGGCTGCCTTTGTGCATCGTGACTTCAGCCGGGGCGCCCCGAAGCAGGCCCTCGGGCAAGGCCGCGGCGGGGTTGTACTCGGGGTTGGGGCCCCAGCCCGCGGGCGTCGCGAGGGGCGGATCGCTGCGCAGAAGCTCGGTGGTGGCGTGGGTGAGGTCGTGGGGGCGCTCATCAGGCAAGGTCGGCACGGCGTAGAGCGTGTGCGGGCCCGCCCCGGCGTCGGTGACCATGAGCCGGGCCTGGGGCAGGCGCAGGCGCACGGCCTTGATGGTCAAGGGCGCGTCGCGGCCGTCCTCGACGTGAAGGACCAGCCGATCGCCCAGCACGGCGCCGCCAAGCTCGACGCTGAGGTGCTCGATCGCTGTGCCCTCTAGGTTGAGCCGCTCGATGGTCCCGCTGGTGACGGTGACGTCTTGGCCCATCATGTAGGGCTCAAGGGAGCTGCTCAGCACGGTGACGTTTCGCAGAAAGCGCGGATCTTCGACGACCAGCTCGACGCGGTCGGGCTTCATGCCGCCCGTGGGCAGGCTGACCTCGTAGGTGGAGTAGCCGTTGTCGCCCGGCGTCGGGCCGCTCACGGCGTACTCCTTCACGATCGGCTCAACATCGACGGGGTGGGCCCAGCTCACCGTGACGCCTTGCCAGCTCATCTCTTGGCTGGCCCGCAGGGTGTAGCGGCCCGGCGGGAGCTGGGGCACCTCGATCGTGTCGTTCACACGATCCTGGTGCGCCACGCTCGCCCGCCACAGAAGCCCCGAGGCCACGACGGCGCCTTTGGCGTCGAGCACGTCGATGTTTACCACCCAGGTCGAGGGCGAGAACAGGCTGGCGAAGAAGCCCCGGCGCCCGAAGGTGCCATCGACGCGGATGCGGTCGATCACGCGGCCCGCGGCGCGGGTGTCGATGACGATGCGGTCGAGCTCAGGCGGGCGGCCGACGAGCTCCCAGGGCACCGCCGTGAAGCCGCCCGTCTCGTCCATCCACGAGCCGAGGCGTGTCCAGGGGACCGCCTGCCCGGCGCCGTTCAAGACCAGCACGTCATCTGTGGGCAGCTCGATGAGCGCGCTCAGATCGATGAGCGCCGAGCCCGTCGGCGGCAGCTCCACCGTCGCCCGCTGGGTGTACATCGTCGGCTCGGCGGCGAAGGCCGCGAAGCTCATCCAGAGGCTGACGAGGCTCATGACCGCTCCTTGTTCTTCTCTTCAACTTCTTCATCACGCTCACGCAGCACCACCCGCTGCAAGAGCACCGCCGAGCCGAGCAGGGTCAAGGCCGCGCCCAAGAACGAGCCGACCCGGTAGATGCCGCTGAGCGCCGCGAGGTCAAACACGAAGACCTTGCCCGCCGCCAACATCAAGAAGCCCATCGCCACCAGGCGGTTGCTCCGGGTGCGAGTGACCACCCCCAAGACCAATAGCGCCACGGCGAAGACCGCCCAGCACACCGAGAGGATCATGTTCTGACCCAAGGTGCCGCCGAACAGCCGGGGCTGGCCGTCCTCCATAAACCCGAACGCCACGATGACGTTGAGCGAGCCGAAGGCGAGGCCCACGGCGACGAACCACAAGATCGGCCCGACGGGCACGCCCAGGAGCGTCCCAGCGCGGGTGTGCCAGCGAGAGGCGAGGCCCACGGAGACCGTCGAGACGAGCCAGGTCAACACGCCGACGTTGAAGAACATCACCAGGTCACGATCCGGCAGGCTCACGACGTAGGGATCGATCGCCAGCAGAAACACCACCCCGCCGACCAGCACGACGGAGAACAGGCGCACCCCGCCGCCGGTCAGGCGTAAGCCGAGCCAGGCGAGCACCGCGCACTCCAAGGCCCAGCCGAGCACCAGCCAGTGATCGCTGAGCTGCACGGGCACGGCGAGGCAGGCGAAGAGCGTCGCGACGGTGACGAAGGTGGAGAAGCGGCGGTCGCCCAGAGAGGCCCGGGCGTTGTTGCGTAACCACGCCGCCGAGCCCAAGGCCAGCACCCCCATCGACAAGGGCACGACGCCCAGGGCCTCGTCGCCGAAGCTCTGATCGAAGCCGATCTGCAGGGGGATGTAGCCGAGCGGCGGCGCCAAGGCGGCGGCGAGCCAGAGGGGGAAGCCCGCGTCCTCTTTGGGCGCGCCACGAATGAAGGGCCAGGCCGAGGCCAAGAGCACCGCGGCGAGCACGGCGACGGCCACCGCCGGTCCCCTGCCCTGCTCTTCGACCCAGACGAGGCCGGGCTCGACGACCAAGAAGCCCGTGATGACGCCGATCACCGCCGCCCAAGGCGAACGGATCGAGAGCACGAAGCCCAGGATCGGCAGGCCCAAAGCGAAGGCCTGCAAGCTCTCGGTGGCGCCTTGCCCGGCGAGGTTGGCGCAGAAGGCCACAAAGGCCGCGCCGAGGAGGATCGTGGGGGCCACGAGCTGCTCGGCGGCGCCGGTCTTCTCGGGCCGGACGGTCAACAAGATCGCCCGCGCAAAGGGCGGGGCCAAGGCCACGAAGGCGGCGATCCAGACGAGCGCGCCGGCCTGGGCCGCCACCGCCGGGAGCACCCCGGCGTAACCAACCGCCATCACCACGGCGGGCAAGATCGTGACGGCGTTCACGGCGATGCCCGCGCCGGGCAGACGAGGATCTTCGGCCACCCGCTGGGTCCAGATCGCGTAGCCCACGAGCCAGATCGCGGCGATCCAGGCCGTCCCGCCGGCGTCGCTCAGCGCGCCTTCGGACGAGATGAAGGTCACCAGCTCCAAGGGCACACACAGGGGCAGCACGGCGACGCTCTGGGCGAGCAGGCCGAGGCCCATGCCCCAAGGCCGGGTGTCGCCCTTCGCGCGTAAGGTGGCGAGGCCGTACAGCGCCGCGAAGGCCGTCGCCGCGCCAAACCCGACGCCGAGCTGATCGTAGGCCGCGTACTTCGCCGCCCAGCCGAGCTGGATGAGCGCCGTGCCCATCGCCGCGCCCAAGGGGATGATCGACCAGCCCCGGCGGCTCGACGGGAAGAGCGCCGCGAGGTTGAGCACGAAGAGGTAGGTGAACAGCTCAAAGGCCTTGTTCTGCCCCGTCGAGAGCAGGATCGGCGTCGCCAAGCCGCCGATGAGGCCCAGGCTGGCGATGAACTGGGAGTCTCGACGCCAGGCCAAGACCATGCTCACGACGGTGACCAGCGACATCGCGCCGAAGGCGACGGGCTGATCCAGGAGGTCGTAGCGGGAGAAGCTCGCGTAGAACGCCGCGTAGAGCGTGCCGATGGCCGCCCCCGCCATCGCCCGAGCGGGCACCGCGTAGCCCCGGCGACCCAGGGGCCCCTCGACCACGAGCCCCGCGACGCCGATGGCCACGCCCAAGGCGAAGCGCGCGCCGGGCCCGAGGCGGCCAAACCAGCCCTCCTCCAGGGCGTAGTTGAAGAAGAGCAGCGCCGTGCCCAGGGCCGCGAGCCCGCCGAGCCCAGCGAAGAGCCAGGTGCCGAGCTGCTCCAGGGAGGGGCCGGAGGGACGAATCGGGGGCTCGTCGTCGATGGCGAACCTTGGGGGCGGCGGGGGCGCGGCGGCCTTGGGCGGCTCGGCGCGCGGGGGCGTCTCGGCCTTGGGCGGCTCGACGGCGGGCTCCACCACCGGCTCGGCCTTGGGCTCCACCACGGGCTCGGCCTTGGGCTCCACCACGGGCTCGGCCTTGGGCTCCGCCACGGGCTCGGCCACCTTGGGCGCCTCGGCCACCACCGGCGCGCTCACGACCGGCGCGGGGGCGCGGCTGGCTATCGGCGCCGTAGACGTCACGACGGAGCCCGCGCGGAGGCGCTCCTTGAGCTTGGAGACGTCGCCCTCCAGAAGCTCGACGCTCAGCTCCAGCGCCGCGACCCGCCTCCGCAGGCTGAAGACCGCCAGCGCCGCCACGACCGGCAACACCAACGCGACGAAGGCCATCACGCAGGCGAGCCCCGCCGCCATTAACTCCATCATCGCGGATCCCTTCGAGCCCCGCGCGAGGCGGCGGGTGCGCGCCTATTCTGACGCAGGCGCCGACGAAGATCCAGCGGCTTCTGGCGCGCCCCGCAGCCTGTAGGCCAAGAACGCCCCACCGGCGAACATCAGGATCATGCCCCACTGGGCCGGGGTGAGCCCCACCCAGCGCACGTCGGAGTTGGCGAGATCTTCGTTGCGTAAGAAGTCGAGCACGAAGCGCGCTGGCGCGTAGAGAAAGGCCCAGAGCGCGATGTAGAACCCACCTTTACGGGGCTTGCGGTCAAGGGCGAAGAACACCGCCGAGATGACGACCGTCCACAGCGCCTCATACAGCCCCAGATCGTGCCGCGGCCCCGTCG
>JAKLKE010000339.1 GCA_023150775.1 Myxococcota bacterium | reverse complement strand
GCCGCAGCCGGTGCCGCCGCCGCCGCCGCCGCCGCCGCCCGCGTAAGAGCCTCCGCCGCCGCCGCCAGCGCCGTCATCGGAGTTGTCGGTGCCGTCGCCGCCGCCGCCGCCCGCGCCGACGCCGCCGTTCCCGCCGGTGCCTAAGGTGGAGTTGCCCGTGGGCTGACCCGAGCCGCCGGAGCCGATGGCGGTGGTGGTGTCGGCTTTGCCGCCGTCGCCGTCTACACCGGCCCAGCTCTCGCCGCCGCCTCCACCGCCCCCCGAAGTGGAGCCCGCGCTGCCGCCGCGATACCCACGCCCTGACACGTCAATGGAGGAGCTGCTGTCGACGGTGAGGGTGCCCGAGGCGCGAAAGGCCACGACGCCGCCGGTGCTGCCGTTCCAGGCCGAGGCGGTGAGGGTGGCGCCGCTGGTCAGCGTGACGTCCTCGTAGTTGGGCACACGCTGGGCGATGACGTCGTGGGTGGTGCCGTCGTAGGATTGGCTGAGCGCGGCGACGGAGACGGTGGCGCCGCTCACGCCGCTCACCCGGGTGAGCTCGTAGGTGCCGACGCTCGTGGAGCTGGAGGCGCCCTGAACGACGAGGAGGAGCAGCTCGTCGCCGACGGCGAGGCCGCTCGTGTAGCCGCTGAGCGTGAGGGACGTGGCCCCGGCGCTCACGGCGCTGGTGATCGGCCAGGCGGCGCCGTCGCCGACGCTGCGGCTGCCCGTGGTGCTCGTCTGGAGGGTGAAGGTGGCGCCGGTGACGGTGAGGTCGCCGTCTGCGCCGGTGCCGGTGACCGACGAGATGAGGCTCGCCGCGCCGCCATCGACGGCGATGTCGCTGGGATCGTAGCTGTAGTCGGCGCGGGTGTTGAGCGGCCAGGACTCGCTTCCCGCCCAGGCGAAGGCGCCCAGCGTGAGGGGCAAGAGCAGGGCGGCGCGATGGGCGCGGGGCTGACGCATGGTTCTCATCCTGGAGAGGAGGGGTGCGCTAAGGATAGCCGGAATCCGGGCCTTTAGAGGCGCCCAGCGCGGCGAAGCAGGGCCTTGATCCTCAGGATCAGCTCCTCAGGGTCAAAGGGCTTGGGGAGATAGTCATCCGCCCCGGCGTAGAAGCCCTCCTTGACGTGGGCCTTCTCGCCGCGCGCAGAGAGGAGGAGCACGGGCAGGTCCGCGGTCTCTGGCGCGGACTTGAGCTCGGCGCAGACCTCGTAGCCCGAGCGGTTGGGCATCATCACATCGAGCACGACCAGATCCGGGCGTCGATGGCGGATCATTCCCAGAGCCTCGTCGCCGTCTGCGGCGGTGATCACGCGGTAGTCACGCTCCAGCGCCATCTCGACCATCATGCGGATCTCCCAAGCGTCGTCCACGACGAGCACCAGGGGCGGGGCGAGGGGGGAGGGGAGCGGATCGGCGGCGGGCGTCTCGGCGACGGCCTCGGCGATGGGCGTCGGGGGCGTCTCGGCGACGGGCGCCTCGGCGGGGGCCTCCGGCGCGGCGTCGGGGGGAATGAAGGGGTCGAGGCCATGATCGAGGCGGTCAAGCTCGAGCCGCAGCTCGGTGCCCGGGACATGGAAGATCACGCCCTCCTTGCGCAGGTAGGCCTCCACCACGACCGCCCGGGCGATCTCCTCTAGCGTCGTCGCCCCCTCCGCGACCTGGCGCAGCGCGTCTTCAGCCATCGACACCAGGCCGAGCTGCCGCGCCTTCCGCCACACCTCACCCTCGGGGCGCTCAGCGGCGATAAGCTCTCGAAGATCCTCGTTGATCTCCAGCAGCTCAAACACGGCGATGCGCCCGGAGTAGCCCGTGAGCTGGCAGGCCGGGCAGCCTTTTCCGGCGCGACGCACCTTGGGGCCGAGATCGAGCAGCGGCAGGCCAAGCCGGGCGAAGTCCTCCTCGTGGGGCGCGGCGAGGATGGAGCAGTGGGGGCAGACCTTACGCACGAGGCGCTGGGAGACGACGCCAGAGAGGGTAGACGCCACGAGCCAAGGCGCCACCTGGAGGTCGAGCAGGCGGGTGATGGACGAGACGGCGCCGGTGGTGTGCAGGGTGGAGAGCACGAGGTGGCCGGTGTTCGCCGCGTGGAAGACGGCCTCGGCGGTCTCGTGGTCTCGCACCTCGCCGATCACGAGCACGTTGGGATCTTGGCGGAGCACGCTGCGGATCGCGGCGGCGAAGTCGACGCCGATCTTCGGGTTCACCTGCACCTGGGTGACGCCCGGCACGACGTACTCTACGGGATCCTCGACGGTGACGATGCTGCGGTGCTCGGCGTTGAGGCGCACCAAGGTGGCATAGAGGGTGGTGGACTTGCCGCTGCCCGTGGGCCCGACGACGAGCACCAGGCCTTGGGGTTTGGAGACGAGGTGGTAGAAGGTCTGCAGGCCGTCTTGGTGCCAGCCGAGCTTGCCGAGGTCCGCGCGTAAGATGGAGGGGTCGAGCAGGCGAATCACGGCCTTCTCGCCGTGCTGTCCGGGCAAGGTCGAGACGCGCAGATCCAGGCGCTGCTCCCCCAACGTCGCGCTGGCTTTGCCGTCTTGGGGGCGGCGGGTGTCGGCCACGTCCATCCGCGCGACGATCTTCACCCGGCTCACGAGCGGCGCGGCGGCCCAGCGGTCGAGGCGTAGCACCTCCCGCAGCATCCCGTCGATGCGTAAGCGCACACGCACGTCGGCCTCGCCGGGCTCGATGTGTACGTCGGACGCGCGGCGCTCGACGGCCTGGAGCAAGAGCGCGTTGAGCAGCTCCACATACGGCGCGGCGCCGCCGTCGCGAAGTTTGCGGCTGAGCTGGCTGGGGTCGAGCTCTAAGCCGAGGTTGGTGGCCGATGTTTTGGCGGGGCGCGCGTCGCGCAGGAGGTCGCGGGCGAAGGCGGCGAGGTCAAAGTGGCGATAGATCGACCGGCGGATCGCGTCGGCGCCGGCCATGAAGGGGCGCACCTTGGCGGCGAGGCTCGACTCCAGCTCGCTGAGCAGGTCTTGGTCTTGGGGGTTCGCCATGGCGACGTGAACGTGGCCGTCGGGGCCTCGGTGGAGGGGCAAGACGAGGCGGCGCTCGGCGAAGGCGCGGGTGATGCGCTGCAGGAGCTGGCTGTCGACCCAGGTCTCGTCGAGATCAACGGTGGGGAGGCCCAACGAGCGGGCGAGCGCCGCGGTGTCCGCGTCAGAGGTGGAGATCATCTTGGCTCCAGAGGTGCGCCGGGTGGCGTTCGTCTTAGCACGGCGCGGGTTTCGCGTGGGGCCCGTGGCGTTCGCGCGAAATTGACACACATCCGCCCACAGCGAAGAAGAAAGTCATGTACTTTTTTGCCAGAAGTGCCAACCTCACCACGACCGCCCCGTCTGGCCCCTGGAGCCCCCCATGCCCCGCGCGATCTTGCTCGCTCTCTCGCTCTCCGCCTTTGTCGCCTGCGGGAAAGACGTCCCGGTCGACACGGACGGCGACGGCCTCTTTGACGACGAAGAGGCCGTGCTGGGCACCGACCCGGCCAAGGCCGACACCGACGGCGACGGCCTCGAAGACCTCGCTGAAGACGACGGCGGCACCGACCCGCTCCTGGCCGACGGCGACGGCGACGGGTACCTCGACCCCTGGGAGCTCACCGAGGGCACCGACCCCAACGACGCCGAGAGCCGCATCTACATCGGCAACTGGCCGTACAACCCCAACAAGGGCAGCATGACGGACGTCACCCTCGACGTCGCCGGGACGAGCGAGGGCGATCAGTTCGCGCACCTGGTGCTGATGGACCAGTTCGGCGAGTACGTAGACATTTACGACTTCGCGGGCCAGGGCAAGCCGGTGTTGATCGATGTCTCGGCGGTGTGGTGTCCTCCCTGCAACGCGCTGTCTAGTTGGCTGCTCACGGGCGATGACCAGGGGTACCAGTACGAAAAGAACTATCCAGAGGTCCGCGAGATGGTCGAGTCGGGTGACATCTACTGGGTGACGGTGCTCGGGCAGAACGCGATCGGAAAGACCCCCAACTTGGCTACCCTAGAGAAGTGGTACGAGAGCTACCCCGACGCGAAGATCCCGATTCTCGCTGACGAGCCCTTGGCCTATGAGCTTTACGTTACCTACGGTTGGCCGACGATGATGGTCGTTGACGCCGGAATGATCCTTCAGAAGGATGTTCCTACGGGTGCCGGAAACTCCAATGGGGCTTTTAACTGGCTCGTAGATTACTACGCGACCTTGGGTGCCGAGTAACTTAGGTTGCGGCGTGATCGGTCGCCCTCTCCGAGCTCGACCACGCTATACTCCCTCCCGGGCCGCCTTCAACGCGACCCCGGAGGGAGTATGCGTTTTGCCTCGCTGGTGCTGCTGCTGACGTCTTGTTTGACCACCCGGGAGGAGTACGACGCGCTCGTCTTGCGCGCCCTCGACGGGGATGGTGACGGGTTCTTTGCGTTGGAGCATGATGGCTCGGACTGCGATGACGAAGACCCGGCGGTCAACCCCGACGCAGAGGAGGTCTGCGATCTCCAAGACAACGACTGCGACGGCCAACAAGACGAAGGGTTCACCGTCCTGTGGTACCTCGACGCCGACGGCGACGGGTACGGTGACCCCGCGAGCCCCTTCGAGGGCTGCACGCCCCCGGCTCGTTACGTCAACCGCGGCGAGGACTGCGATGACGCCGACCCCAACCTGAATCCGGGCACCTTGTGGTACTACGACTACGATCGGGACGGGTACGGCATCGAGACGCCTAGACAGTACGCCTGTGAGCCGCCCGAAGGGTACGCGCGCCTGCTCGGGGACTGCGACGACTACGATGAGGCCACCCACCCTGGCGCCGACGAGCCTTGTGACGAGGCGGTCGACTACAACTGCGATGGTGAGGTCGGCTACAGCGACGGCGACGGCGACGGGGTTCCCGCCTGCGAAGACTGCGACGACACCCGGGACGACGTTGGGCCGGGGGCCGCTGAGCTCTGTGATGCCTTAGACAACGACTGCGACCGCGACGTGGATGAGGGCGCAAAGCGGAGCTTTTACCGCGACCTCGACGGCGACGACTATGGGGACGCGCTCACGAGCCAGCAGGCCTGCGAGGCGCCGATCGGCTGGGTGGACGACGACAGCGACTGTGACGACACGGACGCCTTGGTGAGCCCTGGTCAGGAGGAGTACTTTGAGGAGCAGAGCGACGGAGGAAGCTGGGACTACAACTGCGATGGCTTCAACGAGAAACGATACGGTGAGCAGGATGAAGTTTGTGAGCTGAACACCACCACTGGCGCCTGTGATGGAGAAGGCTACTACCTCCCGGTCCCTGCCTGCGGAAAACCAGGAAACTTGCTTTCCTGCGGTGATGATTGCTCCTCACCCTCTGGTATCACCGACGTCATCCAACCCTGCCGCTAGCCCCCCTACTCCAGCCCCTCCTCGCTGAGACTCCACGCCCCCGCCGGGCTCACCGTCACGACGACGGGTGGCTCACGCTCCGCCATCGCCGCCCGCCGCCCGCTCGGGGGCTTCGTCACTTTGTCAGGCCGCGCCTTCTTGTTGTACGGCCGCACGAGCCGAAAGCCCTCGGGCAAGAGCGTCTCGCCCACACGCTCCGCTCGGCGCTGCGCGGCGATGAGCGCCCGGCGCTGATCTGGCGTGAGGCGAAGTTTGGGCGCCGTCAGCGGCGGCTCCGGCGGCGGCACAGGCGGCAGCGCCCCGAGGCTCTGGTCGAGGCGGTAGGCCACGGCGGCGCGGAGGGCCGCCCGCGCCTGGGCCCGCTCGGCGGGGCTCCACTCGGCGGCGCGCTCCTTGGGGATGAGGCGTAAGAGCGACCTGGCCTCGGCCTGAACCGCCTTGGAGCGGGCTTGATGGGCCAAGATCACCCGCTCACGCTCCTCCTCACGGCGCGCCGCCTCGGCCTTGAGCGTCAAGACGAGCTGCTGGTGCGCGTCGAGGGCCACGAGGGCCTCTCGGAGCGCGGTCTGGGCGGCGGATCGAGCCTGTGGCGCCTCGTCGGTCATTCGTGCTCCTTGTGCCTGCGGCGTGGGCCGGGGCCTCACTCCAAAGCGCCGTCCCCTAAGGTCCAGCGGGGATCCGCCGGCGGCGCCTCGACCCCCGCAGGCGTCGCCAGCGCGGCCTCCGCCTGGGCGCGCTGGAGCTGCCGCTCGGCCCGGCGATAGGCCTCCGCGCGCTGGCGGCGGCGGCGCTCGACGGGGTCTAGGGCCGCGGCGCTGACCGGCGGTGAGGGGCTCGGCAGCGGAGGCAGCGTCTTGACCCCGGCCTTTCGCGCCGCGGCCTTCGCCTCCCGGGCGGCGCGCTCCTCCTCGCGAAGGCTGGCGACGAAGGCCCGCTGCTCCGCGACGCGGCGCGCGGCTTGCTCCTCCCGCTGGCGTTTGCGGGCGGCCAGGCGCGCGGCGCGGGCGTCGGGGGTCTCGGGCGGGGGTGAGGC
>JAKLKE010000338.1 GCA_023150775.1 Myxococcota bacterium | reverse complement strand
GTCTGGGGGGTCCCCGGCGCTCGCCGTGACGGGGAGGTGGGCTGGGCGTCCCGCGGTGAGTGGGGCGGCCTGGGGTGTCCTCAACGCCCGCGCTTGAGGTGAGCGCTCTGCGGCTCTGCGGCTCTGCGCGAGCTGTCTTGGGGGTGTCGGCGATCGTCTCTTCGAGCCGGCGGTGGTGGGTTCGGCGTGGATTGTCTCGCGCAGAGGCGCAGAGCCGCAGAGAGGTCTGGGGGGTCTCTGACGTGTGTGGCGACGCAGGCCTAGGCTGGGCGTTCCGCGCCGAGGCCAACGGCCTGGAAGTCCTCAACGCCCGCGCTTCGGCTGAGCTCTTTGCGGCTTTGCGGCTTTGCGCGAGCCGTCCAGAGCTTCGGCAGCGAGCCCCGTTCACCCGGCACGCCCCCGCGTCCCCGCCGCCCTCTTGCGAAACCCCACAACCCTCCTCTACACTGTGCCGATCTCCACAAACGCTGCGCAAACCCCCAACGCCCTGGAGTGAGTGAGTGCTCGATGACCGCCGAGACGCCGCCCTCGCCGCTGCGCTCTGCGCGATCTTGCCCGCCTTGGCGCTCTGGCCCGTCGGCAGCGTGGAGTCTCTGCTCTCGGCGCCGGGCCAAGAGGCTGGGGAGCATGTCGTCGGGCTGTGGCTCGCGGCGACCACGGGCAGCCCGCTGGTCGTCGAGAGTGACCTGCTGAACTGGCCCCAAGGGGTCAAGTTTGTGCTCATTGACCCCTTGAACCTGCTCGTCTTCGCGCCCTTGGCCCGCTGGCCTTACCTCGCCTACAACGCCGTGATGTGGGTCGGGCTGTCCATCGCCGGGTTGGCGGGGGCGCTCTTGTCTCGGGAGGGCGGCGGGCGGCTGTGGGTCGGCGCGGCCTTGGGCTGCTGCCTCGGGCCGCTCATGGCCATGACCGCTGAAGGGCAGACCGAGAACTTCACCTTGGGCTGGATCGGCCTGCACCTTCTGGCGCTCCTGAGCTTTCTGCGCCAGGGCGGCCTGTGGCGCGGGGCCCTGGCGGCGGTCACCCTGGCGGCGTGCTACTACGGCGGCCCCTACAAGGGCATCTTCGCCTCGGTGATCGCCGCGGGCGTGGGGCTTTGGTGGCTGCGGCGTCGGCCGACGGTGCTTGTCGTCGGGGTCGCGGCGCTGCTGCTCGCGGCGCCGATGGTCCGGGCGACCTTGGCCGAGCGTGACCCGAGCTTGCCCGGCGGCGCGGGGCGGGAGGAGATCCCCGAGCCCCCCAAAGGCATCAAGGATTATCGCGGAGGGCTCTTTCATGGGGCCGACCTCACCGACGCCTGGGCGCCAGAGGCCCTCACCGGGGCGGCCTGCCCGGCAGGGCACAGCGCTTACCTCGGCGTCGGCTTCTTGTTCTTCGCGCTCTTGGGGCTCTGGCGGGCGCCGCGGCTCTGGCCCTGGGCGGCGGGGGCGACGCTGTTCTGGGCCTTGTCCTTGGGGCCGTGGCTGATGTGGCGGGGAGAGGTGCTGACCTTGGGCGACGGTCGGCGGATGGTCGCCCCGGCGGGCCTGGTCATGCGGGCGGCGCCGGTGACCCAGCGGCTCACGCGCTGGTATCGCGCGGGAAAGGTGGCGGGGCTTCTGCTCATCCCCTTGGTGGCGGCGGGGCTGCGGCGCCGGGAGGGTGGGCCGCCGACGGAGTGGCTCACGGCCCTGATCGTGGCTGACGCCTTGCTCTTGGGCCCGGCGCCGTGGCCCCGGGAGACGATCCGGCCGCGTCAGCCTGAGGCGCTCTCGTCGCTGGAGGGGCCGATCTTGGAGATCCCGGCGATGCAGCTCACCCCGACGGACTTCGCGGTGGGGAGCGAGAACCTGCTCCTCTTGCCCCTGCATGGCCAGCCAACGAGCTCCGCGTTCTTGGGGCTGCCGGCCGCGGTACACAAGGAGCGCGAGTACAAGACCCTGCGCGACGGCGGCCGTCGTGATCGAGACATTCTCCCCGCCTTACAACACTACGCCGAGGCGGGCTTCAAGACCCTGATCTGGTACACCGACCACAGCCCCCTGGCCAAGGACGCGCAGCGGAAGCTGAGCGAGGCCCTGGGCCCGCCGCTGATCAACGAGCGCAAGATGCTGGTGTGGAGCCTCGCGCCCTTGACTGAGGGGGAGGCCGAGGCGCCCTAAGGCGCGCGGGCTTGGCCCGCTCCCTTGCCACGGCCACCCCGCCCGGAATACAGCCCCGACGTGGCAAAACCTACGCTCAAGCAGTTCAGCGACCTCGCCGCGGCGGATCACCCCGTCGCGATCCCAGTGTGGCGGGAGATCCTCGCCGACCTCGACACCCCGGTCTCGGCCTTCCTGAAGGTCACCACCGGCGCCGGGGACTACGCCTTCTTGTTGGAATCCGTCGAGGGCGGCGAGACCTGGGGGCGCTACAGCGTGCTCGGCCTCGACCCGGCCTTTGTTGTGCGGGCCAAAGGGCGGGTGTGTGAGCTGATTCGGAACAACTTCATCGTGCACCGTGAGGAGCGCGATGACCCGCTGACGTTTCTGCAGGAGCAGCTCGGGCGTTACGCCCCGGCCAGCCTGCCCGAGCCCCCGGCCTTCCCTGGCGGGGCCGTGGGCTGGGTGTCTTGGGAGGCGGTGCGCTGGTGGGAGAAGCTCGCCGCCAAGCACCCCTGCGGGGCCGACCCAGGGCCGACCTTGTGTTTTGCCGTGCCGCGAACGCTCATCATCTTCGACAACGTGCGCCACCGCATCCAGGTGGTGCGGGTCGTGTTGACCGAGCCCGGCCTAGACCCCAAGCCGGCCTATGAGGCCGCGCTCCAGCGGATCGAGCAGACGATTGAGCAGCTCCGCTTCGCCTTGCCCAGCCGCCGAGAGGTGAAGGCCAAGGTCACCGAGCTTCAGTCCAACACCACGAAGGAGCGGTTTGAGGCCGGGGTCGAGACCATCCGTGAACACATCGCCGCCGGGGACGCCATTCAGGTGGTGCTCTCCCAGCGCTTCCGCTTCAAGTTTTTTGGCGATGCGTTTGACGTGTACCGGGCGCTGCGGGCCACGAACCCCTCGCCGTATATGTTTTACCTGCGTTACCCCGAGCAGCTCGTGGTGGGCGCCTCGCCCGAGGTCATGGTGCGCTGCCAAGGCGGTGAGGTGATGGTCGCGCCCATCGCGGGCACGCGGCCGCGCGGGGCCACGCCGGAGGCGGACGTCGCGATGGCTGAAGAGCTCCTCGCCGACCCAAAGGAGCGCGCCGAGCACGTCATGCTCGTGGACTTGGGGCGCAACGATCTGGGCCGAGTCGCCGCGCCGGGCACGGTGAAGGTCACCGATCTGATGCGCATCGAGCGTTATTCCCACGTCATGCACATCGTCTCGACGGTGAAGGCGCGGCTGGCTGAAGGCAAGACGGGCTTTGATGTGCTGCGGGCCACCTTCCCGGCGGGCACGCTCTCTGGGGCGCCGAAGGTGCGGGCGATGCAGCTCCTCGACGGCCTTGAGCCTGAGCCCCGAGGCCTGTATGGCGGGGCCGTGGGCTGGGTCGGGTTCACCGGGGAGCTGGATCTGTGCATCGCCATCCGCACGGCGGTGCGGCGCGACGGGGAGTGGTCGCTGCAGGTCGGCGCGGGCATCGTCGCCGACAGCGTGCCCGCCGCCGAGCACCAAGAGACGCTGAACAAGGCCGCCGGGGTGCTGCGGGCCTTGGCGCTCATCGGGGAGGGGCTGTGAAGGTCCTGGTCATCGACAACTACGACTCCTTCACCTACAACCTCGTGCAGTACCTCCAGATGCACGGCGCCGCCGTGGACGTGGTGCGCAACGACAAGCTAGGCTCAGAAGACATCGGCGCCTACGCCCCCGACCGCCTGCTCATCAGCCCCGGCCCCGGCGACCCGAACGCCGCCGGGGTGTCCTTGGCGGCGCTGCGGGACTGGTCGGACCGCATCCCCACCTTGGGCGTGTGCCTGGGGCATCAGTCCTTGGGCCAGGTGTTCGGGGGCAAGGTCGTGCGGGCGCCGAGCCTGATGCACGGCAAGACCTCGCCGGTCTTCCACACCGGGGAGGGGGTGTTCAGCGGGCTGCCGTCGCCGTTCACCGCCACGCGATACCACTCGCTCATCGTCGAGCGGGCGAGCCTGCCGGACTGCCTGGAGGTCACGGCCTGGACTGAAGACGGCCTGATCATGGGCCTGCGCCACAAGACCCGCCCGGCGCAGGGTGTACAGTTCCATCCAGAGAGCATCCTGACCGAAGGAGGCATGGCCTTGCTCGGCAACTTCCTGGAGGGACGATGAGCGGTCATGGATTTCGGGCGGCCTTAGAGCGGCTCTTACGACGTGAAGAGCTGCACGCGGACGAGGTTGAGGGGGTGATGGAGTCGCTTCTGACCGGCGCCTTGAGCGCGGCGGCCACGGCGGGCTTCTTGATCGCCCTGCGCGCCAAAGGGGAGACCATCCGCGAGATCGCCGCCGCCGCCCGGGTGATGCGCCGCCACGCGCTGAAGGTGCAGCTCGCCCGGCACATGAACGCCGTAGACACCTGCGGCACCGGGGGCGACCAGTCGGGCACGTTTAACCTCTCCACAGGCGCGGCCTTGTTGGCCGCCGCCGCCGGGGCCACCGTCGCCAAACATGGCAACCGCGCGGTGTCGAGCCGCTCGGGCTCGGCGGACGTGCTGGAGGCCCTGGGCGTACACCTCGACCTGCCGCCGGAGGAGCTCGCGCGCTGCGCCGAGGAGGTCGGGGTCACCTTCTTGTTCGCCCCGGCGCACCACGCGGCCACCCGCCACGCCGTCGGCCCGCGCCGGGATCTGGGCGTGCGCACGCTGTTCAACCTGCTGGGGCCGCTCACGAACCCCGCCGGGGTGCGGCGCCAGGTGCTCGGCGTGTACGACCCGGAGTGGGTCGAGCCCTTGGCCCATGTGCTGTTGGAGCTGGGCGCCGAGCGGGCCCTCGTCGTGCACGGGGACGGCGGCATCGACGAGCTGAGCCTCAGCGGGCCGAGCCGCGTGGCCGAGCTGCGCGACGGCACGGTGCGCCTCTACACCCTGAGCCCCGAGGAGCTGGGATTGCAGCGCGCGCCGCTCTCCGCCTTGGCCGGAGGCGACGCCGCGCACAACGCGGGCATCTTGCGGCGGGTGTTGGAGGGCGCCGAGGGGCCCCAGGCCGACGCCGTGGCGCTCAGCGCGGGCGCGGCCTTGTACGTCGCTGGGGTCGCCGAGAGCGTGCGGGAGGGCGTGGCCTTGGCCCAAGGCGCGCTCAAGGACGGGCGCGCCCGGTGGACCCTCGACCGCCTCGTCGAGCACACCCAACGACGGGGCGCGGCCTCGTCGGCGCCCCTCGACGTCGCGCTGAGCGTGGAGGCGCCTCCGCCTCGGCCCACGCCGCCCCCGGCCCGGGAGCCGTCGCCGTCCTCGCCGCAGCTCATCGAGCTGACGCCCCTCGCCGCAGAGGCCGAAGAGCCGCCGCGGCCAAAGCCGCCGCCCGCCCGGGATCCGTCTCCGTCAACGCCGAAGATCGTGGAGCTGGAGCCCCAAGCGTCTCCGCCGCCTCCGCCCGCGCCGGTCCCGTCGCCCTCGGCGCCTCTTGACCTGGACCTGCCGCCGCCTCCGCCTCCGCCTGCGCCTCCCGCCGCGCTCAGCGGCTTCTTGGCCCAGGTGAAGCCCAACAAAGAGGCCGAGGTGTCGGCGCTGCTGCTCCACCCGCCGACCCTTCGGGGCCCCACGCCGCGCTCGCTCAGCGCCGCGCTGCAGGGGTCACGTCACCCGGGGGTGGGCCTCGCGGTCATCGCCGAGGTCAAGCGCCGCTCGCCGTCTCTCGGCCCGCTTCGCCCCGACGCCGACGCCGGAGACATCGCCCAGGGCTACGCCCGGGCCGGCGCCGCCGCCATCAGCGTGCTCACCGACGGCCCCCACTTTGGCGGGAAGCTCAGCGACCTC
The DNA here is from genome assembly GCA_023150775.1 of Myxococcota bacterium. Taxonomy (GTDB): domain Bacteria; phylum Myxococcota_A; class UBA796; order UBA796; family CAJQPC01; genus JADKFE01. The sequence continues at coordinate 553 of JAKLKE010000338.1, read as the reverse complement.
GCCGCCGTGCGCGCTCGGGTGGGCGTGCCGGCCTTACGCAAAGACTTCTTGATTCACCCGATTCAGCTTGAGGAGGCCCGAGGCTGGGGCGCCGACGCGGCCTTGCTCATCGTGGCGATGTTGGGTGAGGCCAAGCTGCGGGACATGCTGCGCGCCGCGGAGCAGCTCGGCCTGGAGGCGCTGGTGGAGGTCCACGACGCTGACGAGCTTCGCGTGGCGCTGAATGCCGAGGCGCGCATCATCGGCGTGAACGCCCGGGATCTCAAGACCCTGCAGATTCACCCCGAGGCCGCTTTGGGGCTGATCCGCGCCATCCCCGACGGCGTGCTGCGGGTGGCCGAGTCGGGGCTCTCTACCCGGGACGACCTGCGCCGCGCCGCCGACGCTGGGGCCGACGCGGCGTTGATCGGCACGGCGCTCATGCGGGCCCCCGACCCTGGCGCCGCCTTGGCCGCGCTCTTGGGCGGCTGAGCCGTGGCGCGGCTCTGGGTGAAGATCTGCGGCGTTCGCGCCGTGGAGGCCGCGCTCCACGCCCGGGCGGAGGGGGCGGACG
>JAKLKE010000337.1 GCA_023150775.1 Myxococcota bacterium | reverse complement strand
CAGGCCTTGCCCGGGGCGCTCACGGCGTAGATCTCTTTGCCGTTGAGGTTGGTCCAGGCCTGCTCTTGGCCCCAGGGCCCGGCGACAAACGCCAGCACCAGGCCGCCGATGGCCATCCACGCCGCCACCCGCAGGCCGACGAGGGCCCCGGCGGCGACCATCACCGGGTTCACGTCCCAGGTGATCGTCCAGTCCGAGGCCTTCGCCGGGACACGCGCGCCGTCCGCGCCCTTGGTGAAGCCGCCGATGGGCAGCCAGTCGAAGAGCTTGAGGCTGCCGGTGAGCAGCGGCTCGCCGCCCTTGATGTTGAGCTCGGTGAGCGGCGGCCACATCGCGCCGAAGAGCGCGCTGTACAAGAGCGCCTTGGCCTTCTTGCTCGCCTCAGAGCCCGAGGCGTAGAGCGACTGCAGCGTCACCGCTGAAGCGAGGCCCGAGGGGAACTTCAAGCGCTCTTGGTTGATGAGGTTTCGTTTCATCGGGATCGCCAGCACGACGCCGAGGATCGCCAAGAACACCGTCCAGCCCACCAACACGCCCAGCGGCAGGTGTTTTCCGAGGGGGTTCTCTGGTGTGGCCGAGAGGATCAACAAGGCCGAGATGGCCGAGACCATCGTGCCGCCTGTGGAGTAGCCCGCCGCCGAGGCGGTGGACTGCATGCAGTTGTTCTCCAAGATGGACATCGGCGTCTTCGCCACGCCGACGCCGACGAGGAAGGTCCAGATGGAGTAGCTCAGGATGCAGGCCGTGATGGCCACGCCGAGGTGCCAGCCGGTCTTGAGCCCGATGTACAGGTTCGTGAACGCCAAGAAGAAGCCCAGCACCGAGCCCATGAGGATCGAGCGCAGGGTGAGCTGGGGCACGTTGTCGCCGCGATACACCTTGGCATACCACTCGGCCTCGGTCATCTCGGCGACGGCCTCGGGCGGGATGTCCAGGGGGCGGTTCGCCAGAACGTCAGCGGGCGTAGAGGGGGCAGGCTGAATCAGCGCCATTCACAGGCTCCTTCGCGGGTGCGCCGCGCGAGGATACCGCCCTCACGCGCAGAACGCCAGCCCTCCCGAGCGGACGGCGTTACGCTCCGCGCGCCTATGACTGAGCTCACCCGCGCCGACCTCATCCGCCTCGCCGTGCCCAGCGTGGCGCTCACGGTGTTGACCTACGCCTTCCGCAGCGTCGATCAATACTGGGTGCAGGGGCTCTCCACCGCCGCCCAGGCCGCGGTCGGCGCGTCGGTGTTTGTGGTGATCGGCCTCTTCGCGCTGTTTGAGCTGCCGGCCTTGGGCGCGGCGCCCCTCATCGCCCGGGCGACGGGGGCCGGGGACGAGGAGCGCCGCCGGGAGCTCCTCGGCGCGGCGATGGTCACCACGCTCATCGCCGCCCTCATCGTCGCCGTCCTCGGCGTCGCCGGGGCGGGGCTCATCGCCCGCAGCGTCGGCCTGGAGGGCGACACCGCCCAGGCCTTCATCACCTACTGGACGGCGCTGTGCGCCACGTTTTTGCCCTACGCCTTCACCCCGCTCATCGACTCGGCGTTCTTGTCCATGGGCGACTCCAAGCGCCCGATGTTGCTCCAGGCCCTCGGCTTGGGCGCAAACATCGTCTTGACGCCGCTCTTCATCTTTGACGAGGCCTTTGGGCTCTCCGGCCTGGGCTGGGGCATCGCCGGGGCGGCCATCGCCTCCAACCTCAGCCGCGCCGTCGCCGCGGGGATCGGCCTGTGGCTGCTCGCCGAGCGCACCGGGCTCACCCTTCGCCACGTCCGCCCCGGCCCGGCCATCGCGCCGATCCTCCGCCTGGGCGCCCCTTTGGCCTTGGGCACCTTGTTTTATGCGGGTGTGTACTGGCTGATGCTGCGCACGAGCATCTCGCCCCTGGGCCCCGCGGTGAACGCCGCCTTGGGCATCGGCTTCTCGGCCTTGGAGGGCGTGACCTGGCCGACCTTCCACGGCTTGTCCATCGCCGTGGCCTCCCTCGTCGGGCGGGCCTTGGGCGCGGGGAGGCCGGAGCTCGCCGAGCGGGCGCTGAGGCTCGCGTCGCCGATCACCACCGGGCTCGGGCTCACCGCCGCCGTCGTGTTCTGGCTCGGCGGGGAGCGCATCGCCGGGGCGTTCAGCCTCGATCCCGAGGTGCGCTATGAGGCGACCCTTTACGCGACGGCCTTGGCCTTCACCCAGCTCTTTGTGGCGTATGAGGCGCTGTATGAGGGGGTGCTCTCGGGCGCAGGCGCCACCCGCCAGGTCTTCTGGCTCTCCGCGCCCTTAAACCTCCTGAGGATCCCCTTGGCCTGGCTGTTCGCCTTCCCCCTCGGCCTCGGCTCCATGGGGGTGTGGTGGGCGATCAACCTGACCTCGGTGCTCAAGACCGGGCTCAAGTGGTGGGTGGTGCGGCGCGGAGACTGGCGGTCGCTCGATCTGCGTTAAGCGCGGCGCCGGGACAGCAGGGCGAGCAGGCCCACGAGCCAGCCCGCGCCGAGGCCGCCGGGCGAGGTCGAGCAGCCGCCGTCGTCTTTGTCGTCGCCGCCGCCGGTGTCGCCGCCGGTGTCGGTCCCGGCGTCGGTGCAGGTCTCGTCGGTGGAGACCACGCCGCCGTCTTGGCCATAAACATCCACACGCCAGCAGGTCTGGAGCTCGTCTTGTTCGACGAGGCCGATGAGCGTGAGGCTCGCCGCGCCGCCGGTGAGGTCTGCGGTCAGAGGCGTGTCTACGCCGTCGTTGGTGCGCACCAAGACCGCCGCCACCGCCGCCTCGGAGTTGTAGCCGCCCAGCGTCACCGAGAGCAGGCGCCCCTTCTCGGTGCCGCAGGTGGCCTGCTCCTCCTCAAAGGCCGCCCCCAAGGTGGCCGTCGCCGTGCCCGCGGCGCTGAGCGACAAGGGATCGGCGGCCACCAAGGTCCACTTCAGCACGGTCTCTTCGTCCCAGTCCCCCGGGTCGGTGACGCCGGTGACCGTGAGCACACCCGAGCCGTCGGCGACGGCGCTCGTCGGCCGGGCGATGAGCAAGGCGCCCTCACGAAACACCTGCTCGGCCGCCGTCGGCGCGTAGGCGATGAGGGTGGTCTCTAAGGTCACCAAGGAGCCATCTGCCGTGTAGCTGAGCCCCACCTCTTGACCGTCGTAGAGCAGCGGCAGGCGCATGATGATCGCGCTCTGCGCGGGCACGTCGCGCTGGTCGTCGGCGGGCATCACCTTCTGGACGTGGGGAGGCATCGGGTCGCAGGCCAAGGCCTCGTTGGAGGCGCCGAGCAGCGCGAGCATCGTGAGGAGGGTCATCGTCGTGGCTCCGATCGAAGGATGTCCCTCAGGATGGCTGAGCATCCGCGCGTCCGCAACCCTCGGGCTGTCCTACATCAAGACGCCGTTGGGCGCGGGCTGGCGAAGCGGCGGCAGCTCGGTCTCCCCCAAGGTCTGCCGGAGGTTGATCTCGATCTTCCGCGACAGGTCGGACAAGGGCAGGCCGTTGTAGAACATCGTGAAGGGATCCTCCAGCACCCGGCCCACCTCGCTGATGAGGTTGAAGGCCATACACACGATGAGGTTGAGCAGGACGATGAGCGGTCCAAGCTCGGCGACGAGGCCAAAAGGCAACATCACCGCGTAGATCTGCACGAGCAGCTCCGCGGCGTAGCCATAGCCACGGGGGATCGGCGTGCCCTTGATGCGCTCGCAGCCGCCTTGAATGTCGAGCAGCGCGGCGAGGGTCACATCGAGGCTGTGGTGCTGCAGACCGTCGAGGGCCCCGGCCCGGCGCAGCGCCGCGAGCTCCTCCGCCTGGGCGCGTAAGAGCGCGAACGGCACGTTCCACACGCCCTTGAGGCCGTCGAGCTCCGCCTGGGGCAACAGCGCCCGAAGCTCCTCGTCCTCGATGGCGGGCTGCTCGCGTAAGGCCGCGCGCAGCGCGTGAACGTAGGCCCCGTGACGGTAGAGCAGTCGGGTGAGGGTGCGGCGGCGCTCACCCTCCTCCTCGATGCTGAGGTACGCCGAGAGCTGCAGGGCGAGCTGCCGGGAGCTGTTCACCATACGCCCCCAGAGCTGCCGCCCCTCCCACCAACGCGCATAGGAGGTGTTTGTGCGAAAGCTCACAAAGATGCCCAAGGCGCCGCCGATGACCGCCAAAGGCAAGCTCGGCAGGTGCCACGCCGCGCTGTGGTGGGCGTGGAGCCCCCAGGCCACGAGCCCGGCCGCGACGTAAAAGATCGCGCTCTTGTACTGCCAACCCAGAATCGCCCAGACCGAGCCCTGGTTGCGCGTCAGCATACGTCACCTCCACAAACCCTGCGCTACGTCAGGTTCTGAGACCGCACGAAGCACCCCCGCTAACCTGCGGATGAACCGGGCGGGATCCTGCGCGACCGCGAAACGTCCTGGGACTTTGGCAAGTTGACACACACCACCGCCACAATTGGCTACCTTGATGGCACCCTCGGAGAGAGAACCCCATGCGCGCGCCCTTAAGCCTCCTGCTCCCCTGCTTCCTGTTCGCCTGCTCTGACTATGAGATCAAGCCTGACGAAGAAGATCCCGGCGAGCCCTTGGAGGAGACCGGCGACACGGAGTGCCCGCCGCAGATCCCCGACTGCAACGACTCTGAAGAGCCCGAGGACACCGAGATCGAGGTCGTCGATCCCGGCGACTGCGACATCAAGCTCGCCGAGCCTGGCACCGTCGAGATCGCTGAAGAGTGTGAAGGCAGCGGCAGCTCCGGCACGGTGACCGACCCCTTCAACCTCACCATCGAGATGTCGTACACCTCCGCGGGCAGCGGCGCCATCGTCATGCCCGCCGTGGGCAACCTCAACGACGACAACGGCGACGGCCGCGTCGACGAGACCGACATCCCCGACATCGTGTTCACCACCTGGTCGGGCAACACCCTCGTGGCGCTCAACGGCGCCGATGGCTCGGAGATCTTTGAGGTCTCGGGCTACAACGGCCAAGGTGGCGTCACCATCGCCGATGTGGACGCCGACGGCGAGCCCGAGATCGTCGCCTTCACCACGGCCAACAACATCGCCGCGGTGAACAGCGCCGGCGTCGCCGAATGGAAGTCCGCGCCCTTCGGCGTGATGGCTTACCCCCAGCCCGCCGTCGCTGACCTCGACGCCGACGGCAAACCCGAGGTCATCGGCGACATCGGCGTGGTCAACGGCGAGGACGGCTCCACCGTGGCCACGCTCACCGGCATCACGAACTCTTGGCGCACGCCCGTCGCCGCCGACCTCGACCAAGACGGCAAACAAGAGATCATCCTCGGCAACCGCGTGTTCAGCGCGACCGGCGCGCTCTTGTGGTCCAACGCCGGCACCGGCGCGGGCAACTTCTCCGCCGTGGCCGATGTCGACGGCGACCCGGGCGGCGAGGTCTTCTTCGTCTCCGGCAGCCAGCTCTTTTTGCACGACGACGACGGCTCCCTTATCCGCACCACCACCATCCCCGGCTCCAACCCCGGCCCGCCCTCGGTGGCTGACTTTGACGGCGACGGCGAGATCGAGATCGCCGTCCCCGCCAACACCACGATCTCGCTGTGGAAGATCGACGGCACGAAGGTGTGGCAGATGCCGATGCAAGACAGCTCGGGCCTCGCGGGCTGCTCGGGCTACGACATGGACGGCGACGGCGCCTACGAGGTGCTCTTCGCCGATGAGGACGCGCTGCGGATGTACGACGGCGCCACCGGGGCGATCCTGTACGAGAACTACACCCACTCGTCAGGCACGGTCTGGGAGTACCCCGTCATCGCCGACGTAGACCAAGACGGCTCGGCGGAGATCGTCATCGCCTCGAACGTCTACAGCGGCGCCGGCGTGAAGGGCGTCACCGTCTTCGGCCACGCGGGCGACGGCTGGCCGCAGTCGGGGCCCACCTGGGGCACCCACGACTTCGCCGTGACCAACCTCAACCCCGACGGCTCGGTGCCGATCACGCCCGAGGCCTCTTGGCAGAAGTACAACGTCTTCCGCGCCCGGCCCGCCGTAGACGACCCCTCCGCCGCTGACCTCACCGTGAGCTACGACGATCTCTGCGTCGCCGACTGCAACAACGGCCCGATCAAGATCTCGTTCCAGGTGGCCAACAAGGGCGCCGTCGATGTTGAGGCCGGCACCCCCTGGGCCTTCTACAAGGTGGACGGCGAGACGGTCACCCTGGTGAAGACCGGCACCTTAGACGCCATCGCGGCGGGCACCTCGCTCCAAGGCTTCGCGATCGAGCTCGTCCCCGGCGACATCGGCGTGAACGGCTTCTTGATGACCGTCGATGACGACGGCGCCGGAGGCTCGCTCCACAGCGAGTGTGATGAGGACAACAACACCGTCGTCTGGATCGACCGCATCTGCAGTTGAGGCCCGGCCGTGTCGCCCGGCGCGCAACTCCCCGGCGCTCCGGGCGTTCTGATTGATCGCCCAGACGCCTCGATGGGGGCGGTTTTCGGGCCGCTTTGTCCCCGCGCGGCGCCGCTCTTGGTATCTTGAGCGCGCTCACGTCAGGATCATCATGTCTCAGCCGACCC
>JAKLKE010000336.1 GCA_023150775.1 Myxococcota bacterium | reverse complement strand
AGGGCAGAGATGGAGCGTGACATGCGCCATCTTTATCCGATGCTGATCATGTGTCCACTATGTTAGCGCGTATGGGGGTGAGGGGCGGGTGGGGTTGTTGGTCTCGACGAGGAGCGACATGACCCGTTCGCCGACCTCTACCCTCGTGCCTTCAACAGCCGCCCCGCTTGTGTCCACCTCCCCCCTGGGTTACGGATCTGCTCAGAGAGGTGATGTGTGACCCCAAACTGGAGCCTGCTCGCGCCCCACCGGCCCGTCGATTCCGGCGGGGATCAGTACGTGCCGCCCCCATCGAACATCGGCGAAGCCGTGGCGCGCTGGGTGCTCGCCTCGGGGGCGCCGGTCCTCCTCGGCGGCCCCACGGGCGTCGGCAAGAGCACGGAGTTGGCCCAGGTCGCCGCGCTGCTTAGACGGGACCGCGCTGTCTGCCTCATTCAGCTCGACCGGTTTGAGAACATGCGGCGGCTGGATCCTGAGCGGATGCTCTTTCGAGTGGCGAAGGTCGTCAAGCAGCTTGGCGAAGACGTTGTCTACGCCCTACCCTCAGCGGATGACGCGGGCCTGGGCGCCCGGGCCAGCGCAGCGAATCTTGGCGCGCTTTTTGTGGATTTAGGCTCCCCAAAAGAAAAAGCCCCACTTCCCCCCGCCGACCTCGCCCTCTCCGCTATCCGAACGCTGGCCCGGCTCTTTAAACGCCGCGTGGCCTTGCTCATCGACGGCTTAGAAAAGGTGCCCGAGGCCGCCCAAGCGCGTGCGCTGTTTGACGCGCTGAGCCCCCTCGCCGAGGAGACCGATCTGGTCGTCGTCGCCCCCTGGAACCTCGCCTTCGGACCGCAGGCGAACGAGCCCTTGGTGAGGCAGGGTGAACGATTTTTCTTTGTGCGTGCGCCTGAGGTTGAGCCGGGCGAGGCCGCGCCAGGGGTGCTCTTTCTTCTTCAACTTTTGAAGCAACGTCTCGTATTTGGCGAGCCGCGCATGGCCCCCCTAGGCTTTGTTAATCTCGCCCGAGACGCTGCAATCTCTAGCGGCGGACTCCCCCGCGTGTTTTTGCAGCTCCTCGCCGACGCCGCGACCTACGCCCTGATGAAAAACGGCGGCGAGTGGCCCGAACGCTCCGATCTCGCAGACGCCATCACCGATCATCAAGAAGGGATGCGGCGTGGCCTCCTGCCAGGAGACCTTCAGCTCATCCGCGCGGCAGACAATACCCAAGGTTTAGAGCTGCCCATCGACGCCAAGGTGCGGCTCTTGGCACATGGCCTCTTGCTGGAGCGCCAGACACCTCGCGGTGTGGTGCTCCAGCCTCACCCGCTGCTGCGCCCCCTCTTGAGCGAGGGCTGAGTCATGTGGGACAGCGTGAACAACATCTGGAGCGCGCTCCAACAGCCCCCGCTGATGGTCGTACTCTACGATGACTATGGGCTCTTGGAGAGCGTGCAGGAGGAGGTGGCGTCCATCGCCAACCCGAGCTGGCCCGTGCGCCGGGTCTCGACCGTTGACGAGGCCCTGAGCACCCCCGCGGACACCCTGGCGCTCTTGGCCCCTGCGGACGAGGGTGCCACCATTGAAGAGCTCGACGGCGGGCGCGACCGATTTGTAGACCGCGCCGTCCCTGTGGTCGTGTTTTTGCTGCGTGGGGGCTCGGGAGAGCGCGCGTTGGCCAAGGCGCCGAGCCTGCTGAGCTGGGTTCGCAGCAACCTGATCGACCCCAGCGAGCAGGACCAATTTGACTCTGACGCCGCCCGCGAAGAGTTCATCCGCTCCGCAGGCAAGACGCCCGAGGAGTGGCTTGCGATGCGGCGCCGAGGCGAGATCGATGGATCTCCAGAGTCTCTGGGCCTCACCTACCGCGCCTTGTTGTTGGAAGGGCCTGATGATCTGGCGTGAGCTGGCGACGCAGCACGAGGCGCTGCGGGAGCGTGGCTATCCTGAGGTCGCGAAGGAGCTGCGCAAACGAATCGGAAGGCTCGCGGTGGGTGGTCACTGCTCTCAAACGTTCCAAGGGCGGCTCAGTGACAAGACTGAAGACAAACGCTCAAAACGAACGGAGGTCTTGATCAAAGGCAGCCAATCCCCCATCGGCGACCCGATCCCGCTCCACAACCTGCCCAGCATTGAGCACCCGAAGCTCTGGATCTACGCCCTCCTCGACGACCGCGAAAAGCGCCTGCTCAAATACACGGTTCGCCTCGACGGACGCTGGGCGGCTGATCAGGTTCCGTTCACGATCTCCGTTGAGCTCGACGACCGACTCATGGGCAGCGGGGCCTGCGGTCACCCGATCTTGCACTGCCATATGGGCGTCGACCACGACCGTCGCCCGCAGTTTCGCCTGCCGCTGCCCGCGCTGACGCCGTGGGAGGCGCTCGATTGGTTGATCACGCAGCTTAATGAGGGCCATGAGCCCGCTCCCTGGAAAGCGCCGGGGGCCTCACCGAGCTGACCCTGCGGGTGGTGCTGAGCGCCCCGGCCTGGGAGGGCGTGAGCCGACCGGCCAACCTCAGCGAAGACCTCACGCTCAGCGGGGGGTGAGGGGCGGGGCCAGGGCGCCTCACCTGTGCTAAGCTCCCCACGAACGACTTGGAGTAGCTCAGCGGTCAGAGCAGTCGGCTTCCTACCGGCAGGGCGCGGGTTCAAATCCCGCCTCCAAGCACTCCTCCTCCTGATGTGGCCCAGCGGCAGGGCGCCTGGCTATGGACCGGGAAGGCGCGGGTTCGAGTCCCGCCGTCAGGCTCCCCTCTATCGAACGCCCTGGTGCCCCGATGGCCGACGACCTCCTCACCGCGAGCCCGAGCTACGCCGCTGGGCAGCAGCTCCGGGCGCTCCAGACGCTCCAGTCACACCCCGATCCGGCCGTTCGGGAGCGGGCGCTGGCCAAGATTCGGCGCTGGCAGGCGGTGCTCGACGGCATGAGCGCGGGCACCCTGCAGGTCGGCGACCGGGCGCCCGTGGCCGATGTGCCGGTCTGGGCGACCTTGGAGGTGGCCCACGGCGGCTTCGCCACGGGGGCGCTCTTGGCGGAGGCGCCCCTGGACGAGGCCGAGACGGCGCTCCTCGCCACCTTGCCCGCCGACGCGCCGGGGGACACGCCGCGGGGCAAGCTCAACCACCACGCGCTCACTGGGGCCGGTCAGGACGCGCTCTTGGCCCGGGTGCTCGACGGGCGCTATCGGGTGGAGCTGCCTGAGGAGGGGGCCTTGGCGGTGGTCGCGTGGCTCACGCACCGGGGCACCACCGACAGGGCCCTAGAGGTCGTCGAGGCCATCGCGCCGTTCTTTGAGCGCCTACGGTTCACCCCCCGGGAGGCGGAGACGGCGCTGGCCGCAGGGCTCTCCGTGTTTCGTGAGCCTGTCGGCGCCGTGCGTGACGCCTTGACCCGGCGCGGCGGCTCCAAGCAGGTCGCGGCGATGAACGAGGCGCTGCGGGTGTGGAACCCCCTCACCGACCGCGCCGTGACCTTGCTCCTGGAGACCGTCGCGGGTGAGCCGCCCAGCCTAGAGACCGACGCCTCGGGCGCGCTCGTCCGAGGGCCGAAGGGGCAGCCCGTCGTGAGGGGCGGCGCGCCGCTCGTGAACCTGAGCGAAGACTGGCGGTCGCGGGCGGCGGCGTTTCTGGAGGCCCTCGACGCGGCGCGGCAGCGGAATCGGCGCTGCGCCGGGCCCCGGGCCGAACGATCGACGCTTGGGGTGCTCAGCGCCGCCATTCGCCGGGCCCTCCACCCTTCCGCCCCAGCGCCGGGGGCCAACGTGCGCGCCGTGCTCGCCGGGGCGGTTCACCGTCGTGGCGCGCCGGGCTCGGAGATCCACACGATCTTGCGCCAGGAGCAGGCCGCCATCGCCGCGCGCCCCTCCAACCAAGAGCTCGCCGCGCTGCTCGCCGACCGCCTGCGGGCCTATCCTCCCCAGGGTGGCCTGCCGTCGATGGAGGAGGTGAGCGGCCCCGCCCGGGAGGATGAGCTGCCCAAAGCGCCGGGCTTTGTGCTCCCGGCCTCGTTGACCGAGAAGCTCGGGCGGTGCCTGGAGGCGCCGGTTGAGGAGCTCATGGCCTTGGGGGTGGTGCCTTCAGCCGAGGTGCTCGCCGAGCTTTTGCCACAGATGACGGCCCAGACCGTCGCCGCCGGGGTAGACGACCCGGCCCTGCGCCGACTGTTCGTGAGCGTCTACGGGGCCTTTCGCCGCCGCCGCACCTTGCTGCTGCTGAGCCTTCAGAGCCAGGTGCGCCTCGACGAGCTGCCGTGGGTGGCGGCGCTGGCGCCGTTCCGGAAGCAGAACCTCAGCGGCCAGGCCCGGGCGCGTCAGACCTTAGAGCAGGTCTCGGCCTTGGCCTTCACGGGCTTTCCTCAGACGATCTTGCCCAACCCGCTCATCTCCGAGATGTCGACCTTGTCCGAGGCCGCCGGGCTCAAGCTGCCCTTGGTCGAGGAGCTCGCCGCCGACATCTTTATGGGCACCTTCACGCCCAAGTTTGAGCGCGCCGCCGTGGTGGCCTCCACCCTGCTCGCTGGCCGACTGTACGCCCGATATTACGAGCTGCCCGAGGCGAGCGCTTATCCCAAGCCCGAGGCCCCCAAAGAGAAGCGCTGGGGCAAAGCCACCGCCGCCGACTTCGCCGCCTTGTGCCAGGCCCGGGCCAAACCCGCCGAGAACGTCAAGGTGAAGACCTACTCCGTGGCCGCGAACGGCGTGGTGCTGGAGCAGGCGCAGATCCTCCACACCCACAACCTCGCCGTGCTGTTTGAGGCCCTGGGCCTCAGCCACGCCCTCGCCGATCGCCTCGTGCCTATGGCGAAGGACTGTCTTGTGTGGATCCTGCGCCGCAACGCCCAGCCCGTCGCCGACTGGCGGGCCCAGCTCCAGCTCATCAAGAACAGCGCCTACGCCTGGCGCCAGATGATCTTCTTCTTGAGCTTGGCCCCGCCCGAGGAGGTGAGCCGCTTTATGGCCTGGGCCCGGGAGACCTTCGAGGCCCAGAAGGAGTCCCGGGTCACCCGGCTCAAGCCGGCCTTGCTGGGCCTAGAGGCCGTGCACGGCGGCGCCCGCTTTGACGCTGAAGGCCGCGTGCCGGGCGGCGGGCGCAGGTTCTTGGGCTGGACCTTGGGGCCGCATTGGCTCAAGGACGGCTAAACTTCACGAATGCTCACGCTCCTCCTGCTCCTCGCCTGCCGGGACGACGCCCCGGCGCCGCGCCTCCCCAACCTGCCCACGGCCGGGTGCGGCAGCGCCTCGTATGACTGGCTGCCGCCGGAGCAGCTCGGCGCCGTGGTGCGGCTCGAAGAGGAGGAGGACTGGACGCTCACGGCGGCGAACCTCGACGCGCTCTTGGGCCTCGTCGACTTAGACGCCCTGGCGCCCAGCCCGTCCGGCGCCCGGGGCGCGCGGCTGCGCTACACCACCCAAGACAAAGGTGTGGAGGTTGAGGCCACGGCGATGATCGCCGCGCCAGATCCGGGCCCCGCCGGGCCTCTGCCCACCTTGTTGTATTTTCACCCCACGACGGGCATGGACGATCACTGCGCGCCTTCGGGCCGGGATCTCACCTGGACGGCGGTGCCCTTGGTGCTCGCCAGCCGGGGGTATCTGGTCGTGGCGCCGGATTATCGCGGCCAGAACGGCTTTGGTGACGAGGCCGAGGCGCTCCACCCCTACCTCGCCGCCGATCCCGCCGCCGTGGCCTCTTTAGACGCCGTGCGCGCGGCCTGGGGCGCGGACCTGCCGATCCTCGGCGACAACACGGTCACCCCGCAGCTCGCGCTGTTCGGGGCCTCTCAAGGCGCACACCACGCGCTCTGGACGCAGAGGATGGCCCCGGAGCTGCTGCCCGAGGCGCAGCTAGACGCCGTCGTGGTCAGCTCACCCCCCGGCGCGCTGGACGACACGCTGATCTTGGGCCTAGAGTCCATCCGGATCGGCACCGCGGGCAGCGCGCTCATCCTGCACCAGCTCAACGAGTGGCACGGTGAGCTGGGGGACGCCCGGGCGCTTCTCAACACAGACTTTCTGCCGACGTTTGACGAGAGCCTGTATGACGACTGCCCCGAGGCCAAGGTGCCCGAGGGCGTCACGGCGGTGAGCGACGTGTGGGATGTGGGCTTTGTTGAGGCGACGCTCACCGAGGGCCTCGCGGATCCGTGGGCCTGTATGCTGGAGGAGTCGAGCGTTGGCCACGCCCGGGTGCCGCCGGCGCCGGGGACGCCGATCCTCTACGTCTACGGCGACGCCGACGAGGTCTCTGACCCCACGCTGCAGGCCGCCGAGGCCGAGCGGCTCTGCGCCCAGGGCGATGACGTACAGACGGTGGTCTGCGCCGGGGACGGCCACGCCGACACCGTGCTCAAGAGCGTGCCCCTGCAGCTCGACTGGCTCGCCGCGCGCCTCGCCGGGGAGCCCCTGGACGAGGCGGACGTCTGTGTGCGGGCCCCGGCGGTGGGCTGTGGGTCGGCGGATTACAGCGGTAGCTCTCCAACTTGATCCAGCTTGCACGCATCGCTCGACCATGTGATATATGCTCATAAACCAACAGG
>JAKLKE010000335.1 GCA_023150775.1 Myxococcota bacterium | reverse complement strand
GGCGCCGGGGTTAAACGCCACGTCGGCGTCGTCACAGTCCCCGCCGATGGCCGACGCACCTTCAGGGGCCTCGCAGGCCTCGATGGGGGCGGCGTCGTCGCCGTAGCCGTCGCCGTCGGCGTCTTGGTAGAAGGTGCTGGTGACGCCCTCATCGGCGGCGCCGTCGCAGTTGTTGTCGATCCCGTCGCAGGTCTCGGCGGCGGCGGGGTTCACCGCGGGGTTCTCGTCATCGCAGTCGGTCTCGACGTCGTAGCCGTCGCCGTCGGCGTCGGTGGGGCCGGCGTCGCTGTCAGCGCCGCTGACGCTGTCGCTGGGGGTGACGGAGTCAGAGCTGTCGTCTTTGCAGGCGACGAGGGCGAGAGAGAGCGAGAGAAGCAGTGTCATCCTGGACATTTGGACCTCCTGGTCGGGGAGATCCTACCACCGCTTCGCCGCGCTCGCCGACGCGCCTTGGCCTTAGCCCTCGGCCTTCGGCGGCTTCGGCCCGGGCCAGCCCGTCCACCACGCCTGAACCTGACGCGCCGCGCCTCTGGGATCGGCGAAGATCCGGGCGCCGAGCTGCCGGGCCTTGGCCTCCAGGCGCGCGGCGCGGGCGGCGATGAGCGGATCCAGCAGCTCCCGCTCCTCCTCGTTGAGCTGGCCTTGGAGCATGTGCAGATCGTGGTGATCCCCCAAGGCCGTGCCCAGGGCCTCGGCCTCCTCTTGGCGCAGGGCCATCAGGTCGGGCCAAGCGAGGCGAAACAGCCGCAGGTGGTGGGTGTGGTGCTTCACCAGCTTCCGCCACTCGTGCAGGCGCTCGGGATCCCCGCTCAACACCGCGGCCTGGCCCTCGCGGCGGCCCTCGCTGAGCACCCGCCTGAAGCCCAAGATCAAGGCGTCTAAGGTGACGGACTCCCCCGTCCAGCTCCCGCAGCGGTCGAGGGCCTGGGCGTAGAGGCGCCGGGCCTCGGCGGCGGCGTGCTCGGGGGGGATCTCCGGCTGGTCTCGGGCGGCCACCAGGCGCGCGCGTAAGCTCTGCAGCGCCTCGGGCACCGCCGGGAGCTCGGCGAGCAGGCCGTCTAAGGTCTCCACCCGCACCTCAGCGTCTCGCGCCTCGCCCAAGGCCCGGCCCGCGTCGCGGATGAGCGCGTTGGCCTCGGCGTGGCGCTCTTTTCCTAAGGCCGGGCGCATGAGCCGCAGGATCGCCCGCAGGCGTTTCCCGCGCTTTCGTGCGCTGTACACCCCCGTGCGTAGGGTGTCCCCGTGGGCGGACAGCTCCGCGAGGGCGCCGACGAGCTGCTCCTGAATCACGCGGCCCAGCTCTCGGGGCAGCGGCGTGTCACGGCGGATCTGGAAGGCCACGGCGGGCTCCGGCGGTGTTGGAGCCTTCGCCTTATCCCGCCGCGGGGCTCAGTGAGACTGCATCAGGGCCATGGTCTCTACCCACGCGAGCCCCTCCTTGGGGAACCGCTCCGCCTCGGCCTGCCCCCAGCCCATTCGCGCCAAGACCTTGAGCGCGCCGTCTACGTCCCCGGCTTGATGTAGGGTGAGGGCCTCTCGCATGATCACGAGCCATTGAACCAAGGCCCGACCGTCGCGCAGCCCCGTGGACTCCTGCTCGCTCGGCTCTGGGGCGAGGCGCCGGGTGCCTATGCGCCACTCGCCGCTGAGCTCTTGGTAACTCAGGCGAATCTCCGCCAAGGCCGAGCCCTCCCGCAGGGGCGCCGGGGGCATCCCGCTCACGCCTTCAGGGGCGAAGGTCAGGTAGATGGCGCCGCGTTTGCGGCTCACGAACAAGGTCTCGACGCTGAGCCGGGCCACCCCGGTGTTGTCCCAAACGAGCGCGGCCTCGGGCACGCCGAACACCCCCGAGAGCCGCCAGCCCGACGCCGGGCTGATCTCCAGGCCAAAACGGTAGGCGAGCGGCACAAACAGGGCCTCAAAGTCTTCGCCGAAGATGCGCCCCACGCCCTCCATGGACGGCGCCCGACTGAAGGCCCCACCTTTTGCCCCGGCCAAGGCCGCCAGACCCTCGTTGTTGAGGCCGCCGCCGAAGGTGATCGCCGTGACGCCTATCCCCGTCTCGGCGAGGGTGGTGGCCTGGGCCCTGAGCGTCTCTGGCGCCGCGCCCATCCGCTGCGCCGCCCCGCCGCTGAGCACCAGCACGCGCTTTTGGTGGCCCGGGGGCGTTGTCTCTTGGAGCAGGCGCGCGGCGCGCTGAACCCCTTGGCTCACCTGGGCCTCAGGGCTGAGCGCCACCCGCCGCGCGGCGCTGATCCAGCCGCCCTGATCATCCCCGGCGAGGCTCTGGGCCACCACGACCTCGTCTCGCGCGGCGCTCAAGAGGCTCAGGCGGTCCTCAGGGCCCATGTTCGCCTGCAGGCCCAAGAGCGCGCCGACCAGGGCCCCGCCGCCTTGGTGCAGGAGCGCGGGATCGGCGTCGATCACCACGGCGACGTGCATCGGCGGGCGGCTCCAGCCCTCCAGCGGCAGGTTCGTGTCAAAGCCCAACATCACGAAGGCCTGGGCCGGGGCGGCGGCGGGCGGCGCAAGCGCGCTCACCTCGCTCAGGAGGCAGAGGGTCACCTCACAGGGCCCGGTCTTTCGTGTGGGCAGGTCGTGCAGCGCGAACAGGCCCTCGGGGCGGATCACGCCGGGCTCGGGCAGCACGCCCTGGGCGAGGGCCAAGTAGAGATCTTCGATGTCTCCGGCGCCGCCCACCCGGGCGGAGAAGCTGCCCGGGGCCGCCATCGGCGCGGGCATGGCCGGGGCGCTGATCTCCAGGGGCGCGAAGTCCAGCTCCATCTTCATGCGGGCTGGGGCGAGGTCCTCAGCCTCGTCGTCGTCGTCGTCTTGGCCCCCCGCCCAGGTGAAGGTCGAGGCCAAGAACAAGAGGAGCGCGAGGCTGGAGGTGGGGCGCATACGTTCAGTCTACCCCGCGTCCGCCTTCGCGCTCACTCCAGAGGCGCCTCACTTGGAGAGGTTCTTGGCCTTCTTCTTGTCTTGTTTCTCTTTGATCGTGAGCTTGGGCTTGTTGCTGCTGCCGGGCTTGGTCTGACCTTTGGGCATCTCAACTCCTGTGGCGGCGCGGGAGCGCCTGATCCCTCTTTACCCCAGCGCAGAGCGCGCCGGGCGGAAGACGCCACCGAATCGCCAAAAGCCCCCTCGGCTCACTCGGCCGCGCTGTCCGCCGAGTCGTCCGCGCCGCCGGTGTCGTCGAGGCAGGCCTCCCGGGTAGACGTCACCCCGTCGAGTCTGCAGGTGCAGGTGTTGCAGCGGTCGGCGCAGGGGTAGCTGTCGCCGATCTGGTATTTCAGCCCGTTCACCTCACAGTGTGCTGGGGAGCAGGCGGTGAGCCCAGGCAGGATCAGGGTGATGAGCAGGGCGAGCGGCCGCATAGAAGGCTCCAAAGCAGGGGGCGCGGGGCTCACTCGGCGCTGGGGTCGTCGCCGCCCTCAACGGTTCCGGTGTCGGTGTTGCAGTCCATGTCGGTCTGGCTCACGCCGTCGGCGGTGCAGGTGCAGGTGTTGCAGCCATCAGCGCAGGGGTAGCTGTCGCCGATCTGGTATTGCACCCCGTCCGCCTCACAGTGGGCTGGGGAGCAGGCGGTGAGCGTGGGCAGGATCAGGGTGATGAGCAGGGCGAGCGGACGCATAGCAGGCTCCAAAGGTCGGGGGTGAGGGGCTCACTCGGTGGCGGAGTCGGCGGTGTCATCCACGCCGCCGGTGTCTTCATAGCAGAACATCAAGGTGGAGCTGACGCCGTTGAGCCCACACTCGCAGGTGTTGCAGCCATCGGCGCAGGTGTAGGTCTCGCCGACGCGGTGCTGCACGCCGTCTACCTCACAGTGGCTCGGGGTAGGGGCGCATCTTGTTGTCCGTTGTACGGTGTCAGGAGGGCAGGGGGGCGTCCCAGGGCTCCTCGATGAGCTCGAAGGCGCCAAAGTCGAAGGGGTCACCCGGGGCGCGCTTCACCTGAACGAGGCGCTCACGGCGGCCCTGGCTGCGGAGCGTGTCGGCGCGGTGCAGGCACCAGGGCATGTTCCCCCGGCGTCCCAGGAGCGCATGGGCCGTCCACGAGCAGCCGCCTTGGCAGACCTCGGCGTAATAGCAGGTCTTGCAGAACCCCCAGAGCTCCGACGTCCCACGATCTCTGGCAAAGCCAATGGCCTGGCGCTCCCAGATCTCGCTCAGCGGCGCCTCGCGCACGTTCCCGCCCACATACGGCGCGCTCGGCAGGCTGGGGCAGCCCTTCACGTCGCCGTTGGACTCCACACCCAGCACAAAGCGCCCGGCGCCGCAGCCGCCGTAAGGCTCGATGCGCAGATGCTTCTCGGCGGGGCCGTAGTAGCCGAGGTTGTTCCCGGCGTTGATCGTGCAGCCCCGAGCCTTGGCGGCGGGGCCGATCTGGGTCAACAGCTCGCCGAGATCGAGCAGCTCATAGGGCTGCAAGAGCCACTCCGGGCGGTCGGCGGCGCGGCCCATGGGCCCGGTGACCTGGATCTGCCAGGCCTTGATGCCCGCGTCAAAGAGCGCCTGGGAGAGCTCGGTCAGCTCCGGCAGGTTCAGGCGGTTGACCTGGGTGTTCGCATACGGCGCCATGCCAGCGTCGCGGATGTGCCCCAGCGCCGCCATCGCCGCCTTGAAGCTGCCGGGCACGGCGCGGAGGTGGTCGTGGGTAGACTCCAGGCCGTCGATGGAGACGGAGACGGCTTGCATCCCCGCGTCTGCGGCGGCCTGGGCCAGCGCCGCGTCCAGGGCGCGGGCGCCGGTGGTCATCGTCGGGCGCACCCCGGCCTCAGCGACGGCGCGCACGAGGGTCAAAAAGTCGGGGTGCAGGTAGGCCTCACCGCCGATGAAGGCGATCTCGCCTACGCCCATCTCCACGAGCTGGCGGAGCACGCCGAGCTGCTCGTCGAGGTTGAGCTCCTCATGCCGAGGGCGCCCGGCGCGGCTGCCGCAGTGGCGGCAGGCGAGGTCACACTTGAGCGTCAGCTCCCACACGACATAGCGAGGGTGGAAGGACTGCGCTGGATCAATTCGGCGTTTCATTCCGACAGTGTAGCCCCGCCCGACTCGGGTGTAGGCTCTGGGAGGGCATGTCGCCCCCGAGAGATGGAGAGAAGCTGATGAACGCCTGTCCGAGCTGTGATCGCCACCTGCTGCACAACGAGGCCAAGTGCCCGTTCTGCGGCCACACCACCCAGAACATCGCCACCCGCGTACGCAACGCCGTGGCCTCCGGCGTCACCATGGTCGTGCTCGCCGCCTGTTACGGCCCGGCCCCGGGCCCGGACAAGGACGACTCCGGCGTGGATGACACCAACGCCCTGATCGACGCCGACGGTGACGGCGCGCTCTCCGACACCGACTGCGACGACAACGACGCCGCCGTCTTCCCCGGTCAGGTGGAGGACTGCTCGGACACCATCGACAACGACTGCGACACCCTCGTAGACGCCGCGGATACGGACTGCGGGGCCTAAACCTCTGGGGGCGGTGGGGTCGGCGGGGTTCCTTGTCCCCCCTCGCTCCGCCGGGTCTCACCGCCCCCACTTCGCCCTGCCGCTCTGCGGTGGGGCGCCCAAGCTCGGAGCCGCCTCGATGACCCTTTGTCCCCGCTGTGATCGGCACTTGCTGCACAACGAGACCGAGTGCCCATTCTGCGGCGGCTCCACCCAGAGCCTCGCATCCCAGGCGCGCCTCGTCATGGCCTCGGGGGCGATGATGATCGTGCTCGCCGCTTGTTACGGCGTGCCCCCCGACTTCAAGGTGCTTGACGCGCCACGCGACACCGATGGTAGGGAGGACACCGACCCCCTGACCGACGCCGACGGGGACGGCGTGGCACGGGTCATCGACTGCGACGACAACAACCCCGACGTCTACCCCCGTCAGATCGAGGACTGCGCGGACGGCCTCGACAACGACTGCGACACCTTCACCGACGCGGATGATCCCGACTGTCGGGAGTGAGGGGCGTCGCAGGCTGTGGGGCGCGCGGTGGGGCGGTCCACCCCGCACATCACGGCGTTGAGGGGCTCGGCGGGAGCGCCGCTGCGCAGCAGGGCAAAAAGCTGTGGTACACGGCGAGGGGAGTCAAGCCGCTGGCGCGGGCGTGGCGGGAGACAAAGGTCGCTGGAATGCGTGCGTCCAGCGACACCTCGGCCCAGACCTCCCCCGAGGGATCAAGGCCGTGGGATGCGAGGTCGCTCCGCAGTCTGGTCCGTACCAGCTTCGACACGGCGGAGATGGGGCGAGCTTGCACGTACCCAAGCATCCCAGCCGCTTGGTCGTCTCGCCCCTTCGTCCCGTTCAGGAGCGTCTTTAGGCCCTCGTCGCCGAGGTACTCCGCTGCGCTGCTTCCGGCGTAGAATCGTTTGGCCTCAAAGGTAAAGACGGGCCGTGGGCGACGCTCGCTGCTCTCAACTCGGATGTCGATGCGGGGGCGCGACTTGCCCTTGAGGAGGCCGTCGGCTCCCAGAACCCCTTCCTCTGGATCCTCAGCGTTGACGTTGTAGTGTTCCACCCAACGCGGCGCGTTCGAGTCATTCAACCATCTCCGGGTATGCCTCACGATCTGC
>JAKLKE010000334.1 GCA_023150775.1 Myxococcota bacterium | reverse complement strand
CGAGCTCGGGCTCGGAGAGCGCGTAGAGGTTGAGCGGGGCGGGGGAGGTGCTGGGCATGGGGGGTAAGGTAGCGCGGGGAGGGGCGCGCGTCAGCGGGCGCTGGTGCCGCCGAAGAGGTGACGCAGGCCCGCCTCGCGCAGCCGCCACAGCCAGGTCTGCACCTCCTCGGGGTTGTGTCCGCGCTCCAGCGCCGCGCAGGCCAGGGCCGCGTACTCGTGGTACAGCTCCGAGCCGAAGATCGCCGGGTCATCCGAGCCCACGACGACGGCGGGGCCCGGGCGCGCGGTCGGTGCGCCGGGCGGGAACCAGCGAAAGATCGGGTGCTCGGTGTAGGAGCGGATCGACGAGATCGCGACGTTTGACGACGGGTTCGCCTCGATCACCACGCCCCGCTGGGCCAGCTCATCCAAGAGCTGGTCTTGCAGCGCGGGCAGCACCTCCCGCCAGGCCCGGGTGATCTTCACCTCGATGATCTCTTCGCCGCGGGCATAGAGCGTGTGATCGCTGAGATAGAGGCGCCAGAGCTCCTTCGCCTCGCCGTGCTCGCTCAGGATGGCCTCGCTCATGCGTCGGGCGACGCGGTGCAGCGGGGTCTCTGCCGGGGGAACCTCGTCCTCTTCAGGCAGGCAGCCGCGCAGGAGCCAAGCCCGATACAGTCGCCGCGCCGATCGATCGCTGGGCCGCACCATCGGATACAGAGCCCCGGCGAGCTCCTCCAGCTCCTGCTCGGCCTCGCTCGCCAGATCGAGCCGTCCCAAGGCCTGCAAGCGCGGCAAGACCCACACCAGATCATCCAGCCGCGCCAGCCGAGGCTGTAGCACCGCCCCCTCGGCCCGATCCGCCCAGTCCCCTGGGTTGAGCCCCACCGCCAAGGCGTGCCCGAGGCGATCCCCGGCCTCCATCGAGGCGAACCGCACGGCCTCATCGATGCTGCGCATCCCTTCGAGCAGGCTGCGGAACTCTTCTCCGGCGTGGAGGGTGAGGCCGAGGGCGCACCGCTCGCCGTCCACCTGCACCGGCCGCGCCGTCGTGCCCATCGCCGAGGAGCGGCGGAGCGCCTTGAGCCAAGGCGTGAACACCTCGTGCGGGGCGCTGAGCTCGTAGCTCGCGATGTCGAGGGCGACGATGAGCCCCGCGAGCTCCGATCCGTAGAGCGCCTCCCAGCAGCCCTCGGCCTGTTGGCGCACCTTCTCCCGGAGGCGAATGTGGCGGACCCATGTTCGGGTGAGGTCGGGTTGGCCTCCTCTGGGCGCGTCTCCGTCCCTCTCCCGTAAAAAATGCAGGATGACCCGAACCCCGGGGGTCTTGTGCTCGCTGTCGGGCTCCTTGAGCTCACGAGCGGAGAGGAGGTTGTGCTGACCCAAAAAGCCCTTCTCTCCACGTATCTCCGAGAGCTGCCGCGCAAGCTCGTTGACGAGCCAAGTCGGGCTGCTAGGAGAGGTACGAAGCTCCAGCCAAGACACTCCACCCGTGCGCCGCGCCTGGGTGAGGGAGCGCGAACGATCCGGGTCGTTGAGCCGGTGGGGCCGATCAACGTACCGTTCCTTAAACCGATCCAGGCCGATCATATCCTCGGGCGGCTGAACAAGGTGCTGATGAAGTTGCGCCCGGCAGATGAGGTACACATGGAATGACTCAGAGAAGCCACGCCGGAGCACCGTCTCGTTCGCGAGCGCACATAGCGCCCGAATGATGAACCGCCGCTCGTCCGCGACTCGCCGCTGGGAAGCATTCTCAGGCTCAAGGTCCGCCCCGAAGGCCAGAGACGGCGGGCCGTCGCCGAGGTGGAGCCCTCGGCTGTCGAGCAGTCTAGGCCAGCCCGGTGGCTCCTCCGTGGACTGCCCTTGGTGAGACTCGGCGTGTCTGAGCGCGTCCAACATCGCCTGTCGTAGCCGCCGCGCGAGGGCGAGATAGCTCCGCATCTGCTCGTCCTTCAGCGCCTGCAGCTCGCCGTCGTCACCAAAGAGCAGATCACACCACATCATGTCCGGCAGCCGGGCGAGGCTCTGGTGCCGGTGGGGCTCGGGGAGGCCCTGCTGCCGCAGCGGATCGAGCATAAGCAACGACACCGAGGGGATGAGCGCGCTCTCAAGCTGCGCCTCAAACGACGGCCTGTGGCGAAAGATCTCGTCCCGCGCCCGCAATCGGCACGCCGAGTGTTGTTTGTCCGCCTGAAGCGTCGGGGTCCACTCCTCCTGCAGACACTCCACCGCCATCGCCGTTGCCCACAGCAGATCCACCGAGATTCGAGCGCTCACCTTCGAGCGCCAGCGGAGGTAGCTGGTGTGGCGCAGGCGCAGCTCCCCCCGCGTCCAGCCCAAGTGCTCTCGGGCGAGCAGGCTGAGCAAGGTGAGCGGCAGCGCGTCGCCCCCCATGAGCTTGATGCGTGACGCCGCGTGCCGAACTTGGTGGGCGGGCGCGTGGCTCAGCGACAGGGTCACCAGCTCGGCGAGGTGGCTGTGGTCCGCTGGCTTAAAGTTGTGCTCGCGGTCACGGCTCGACTCCAGCGCATCAATGAGCGTGGGCTGGGTGAGGAGCTCAAGGGCGAGGGTGGCGGGGGTCATAGGGGATTGTTGGCGTCGTTGTTCTTAGGCTCACTCACGTTCCCTGCTGTCGGGCTGGTGTCTGAGGTAGCTGTTGATTTGGCGCTTGGGTTGGGCGCATCGGCTGTCGTTGACCGGCTGGGACTGTTCTTCCAATCTAGTGCAGCGGATTGAATAGTCTTTGCATGATCCGGTACGAACGTACTCCTGTTTGTGGTGAGAGGGGTCATAAGGCCGCAAAGAAGTGAGAAAGCGGAGTACTGTGTATTTTTGGACTGCCTGCTCTTTGTGTTGAATTTTGATGAGACTCTTGGGATCGAAAAGGGGGTGTGACCCTGGATGAAATGGCTTACGATTTGAGCCCAGTCGTCGCCGAGCAGCCCACCAATTAGTGGGCATGTTGCTAAAACATAAAACAGCTTCGGCTCTTGCAGGCTCTGGTTGTTCTTCTTGGTCTGCTTGTGTACGGAAACTAGGTTTCTCAGAAAGACGTTTGATGAATTTTTCTTTAGGATGATATCGATTTCGTTATCTTTGGTCTTGTTTGATTTTAGGAGGGCTGAAGCGAGAGGTGCATCATCAATCCTGTAGTACCCTAGGGCCGATGCCTCTGAGACAAGAGTGGCATTGAGTAGCCCGAGCGCCCAGTTCTGCAACATCCATCCTACACTCCAGTACCTTGTAGTTACGTTCGCGAGTATGGAGAACTGTGATTCTCGAAACCGGAGAAGGATGTCTGCCAAACCGCTAGGCGAGTTTGTATAGCCTGACAAGTTCTCTTTTGCCCATTTCCGCCAATCATCCGTAGGCCTGAGCAGTTGAGAGATTCGGTCGACAGCCTCGGAGGCGGTCGATTCACCATCCGACGAATCGCTCTCAGCGTTGTCATCGTCAAAATCCTCGTCTCCGGGGCTATTATCTCCTTGATTCTCTTTAGTGGTTGCGACCACAAACGTGGGTCGCGCAGCAGACTCGCTTAGTGCCCGCTCAGTTTGGGCGGCGTCTGAAGTGAAGAGCCCCAAGATCGCCATGAAGCCCACGAGTGGGTCAATCACATAAAATACGTTGCGTTGGTACCGAAGCGGAATGGTGTACCAGTCCAGCAGCACGTTCATCTCGTCGTTCACGCTTCGTCGCCATTGCGCGGCCAAAGGGATTGTGTCTTGTAGATTACACGCGGGACCCTCCACGATCCAGGGACCAGCACCCGATGGGTACGATCCCGTCTCAGAGAGGAGAAGCTTGCCTTTGGGGTTGAACATGGGCTTTGCAAACTGCTCATTCACCTTTTCTGCTATCCCGTCCTTCTTGTGAATTCTTAGCCGTAGGTAATATGCATCCCGCGACGCCTGCCAGTTGAATACAGTGGATGCGGTGATGCGTGCGCAGACTTCCCAAGGCGGCTTTGGCGCACCGCTAAGCTGCCAAGAGGCGGGGATCGTCAACTGGCCTCCTTCAGTTGTCGCGTTGGAGCGTGACCGAGAGCCGCGCTCGTCATCCAGAAGCTGCAGCGCGGGCGCGACCACCGCGCCGATGAACGCGAACTGCTCCTCGGGGTGTCGCCGCCAACGTTGGGCGAGGGCCGCATGAACAGCGAGGACTGCGATTCGCCAGGGTTCAAGGTGCAGCTCATTCCCAAACCTTCGAGGGTCAAGCGTGTAGAGGTTGGGACTAAGCGATAGATGGCGACACACCCACATAGCCAGGGGCTGATAGTTACCTTCGTTCAAGATTGCAGTGAGGAGCTCGGCGGTGAGTGCCGTGTCCTTGAGCTGGGGGTGGAGCGTTAGTATCTTCAGGACATGCTCGTGCAGGATGCTCGTGTCTGCGTTTGTTGAAGGGATCTCCCCTAACCATGCGATCACCGCGCGGATCTGGCGCATGTTCTGGGTCAACAGCTCACCCGCAGGAGCAGGGAGCGAAGTTTTGTCCGCCTTCGCGTCTTGCATTCCAAAGATGAGCCGGTTCGCCCTCTGGAGATGCGCCTCTAACGTCTCGTCTTTCTTGCCATTCACCTGCAGCGTAACGGTCGTAAACTCCGCGAGTCGGTCCCGTGCGCCCGGCAGATTGAGACGCCGCTCAGGTCGAAGCAGCTTGAGGAGGTATTGGCCCTCAAGCTCATCTACCTGACTGTTAATATTGTTGATCTGCGCCTGGTTCTGCTCGGCTTTGCGGAGCTGCTTGAGGTCTTTCCAAACCTGCTCCCGAACGACGAGCTGAAACAGGTTCTGATCGCCTGTCACGATGGGCAGGATCGTCCCATCCGCGCAGTATCGGCGAACGGTCTCTAAGACTTGTGCGCCTTGGCGAAACGCGGTGTCTACGTCGTCGAGGTAGAGCACGAAGAACTGCACGCCCAGGGCATTTGCCGCGGCGTGGGTAAACTTGGAGAAGCGCGCTTGAACGTCCAGTCCGCTCAGCGCGGTCTGTAGAAGCCGTTCGCCAAACAAGGCTGGAGAGCTTGCGGCGTCCTCCAGCTTTTTGCGCGTAGCAATGCCGTCTAGGGCGAGCATCGCGGGGGCAAGCTGCTTGATAGCCTCGGTGACAGTTTTGTCATCTTCCTTCTTTGCGTCCTTCAGGTGGCCTAAGATGCGGGCGACGATGGTGGCGAGGAAGATTTCGTCGCCGTCAATCAGGCTAGGATCCAGCACCTCAAGCTGGGCGATCTTCCCTTGGATTCTTAAATTCGGCTCCTCTAGTCGCTTCTTGAGGGTGAGCATGAACGTAGACTTGCCGCTCCCCCGAGGCCCAGAGATAAGAATGGCGTCGTGCTGATGGCGCGACCGCTTCGCCAGTTGCTTCTCAGCCTCCAACTCGTCGACATGCGCGGCCACCAGCTCGATAACCTTGTTGATCTCCCCCTCAAAGAGGTTCGCGTTGACCTCCAAGGCCGTCGCGCCCTCAAGCTTACGCACGTTGATGGTAAGCGTCTTCTCGTTGGCATCCTTCATCACTCTCTCCTCAAGCCCAGGTTGACCACGCTGCCAAGCCTACCACAACCTCCATCACCAAGATACGCTCTCGCTCCACGTTATCGCCTACGCTTGAGCTTTCCCCCATGCCCCTCCTCCTCCTCGCCCTTCTCCTCCTCGTCGCCCAGCCCGCCCTCCCCGCGCCGCCGCCGCCCACCCCCGAGGCCGTCGACGCGGAGTTCGGCCAGATCGACGCCTTGATCGCCGCCAAAGACTGGGTCACCGCTGAGTCGCGGGCGGAGCTGCACCACCACCAGCTCAAGCGCGCCTTCGGCGAGGACCACCTCTTCACCGCCGCCGCCGCCCTCCAGCTCGCGGTCACACGCCTCGCGTTTGGTGACCAGGACTCGGTGTTTGACCTGCTCTCTCAGGCCATGCCGATCCTCGTCGAGCACCTCGGCCACGCCGAGCCCGTGGTGATCTTCGGCGAGAACCTGCGGGTCGCCCTCGTGGTGGAGCGGGAGCCCGCCGAGGTCGGGCTCGCCGCCGCTGAGGCCCTCGTCACCGCGCGGGTGGCGGACTTGGGGCCTACGGCATCGGACACGATCAGCGCCATGGAGCTGCTGCTCAACGCCCAGAAACAGGCGTTCTTGCTGGAGGAGTGCGAACAGACACAGACGCGGGTGATCGACGCCTTGGGCGCGTCGTTTGGCCCGACGCACGCCCGCACCTTGGCCGCCTGGGGCCAGCTCGCCGCCTTGGCGGAGCTGCGGGGGGACTCCGCGCGCTCCTACACCTTGGCCGCCGCCGCCGCCGCGGAGGCCGAGGCCAGCTTGGGGCCCGCGGATCCGGTCACGCTGGAGCTCGGGATGTTGGAGGCCCGCGGGCTCCACCGAACGCACCGTTACACCGCGTCTTTGGCCCGGATCGAGGCCCTCGACGCCCTCGCCCACAGCGCGCTTGGCGGGGACCACCCGGTCACCTGGCGGATCATGGGGGCCCATGTTGAGGCGCTGGTGCGGGTGTACCGGGGCGAAGAGGCCCTGGCCTTGGCCCAGGAGCTCGTGCGCCGAAATGAGCGGGTCCACGGGCGAAGCTCCTCCCAGGCGC
>JAKLKE010000333.1 GCA_023150775.1 Myxococcota bacterium | reverse complement strand
GTACGCGCCACCCTCTCCGGCTGGCGTGTTGACGCCTTGGCGGGTGAAGAGTCGTGGTGGGCCGTGCTTCGGGGCTTTGAGAGCGCGCTCCGTGAGATCGGCGAGCGCCGCGCCCTCACCGTGTCCGGCTCGCTCTGCGCAAGCGGCGATCTCATCCTCACCAAGGCCGCCCCCGGCCAGCCCCTTGACGTGGCGAACGTCGCCGCGGCCGCCATGGCGCTCACCGTGTGGCCCCAGGCGGCGCCGACGGATCGCCACCCCGTGCAGCTCGCCGCGCCGGTCTTCATCAACAGCGCGCCCACCCGCGACGAGGGCGTGCTCTCCGTGCCCCTCGGCGATGGCCAGGTGCCCATCACCTTCGACCGTTTGAGCCCGCTCCAGGGCCTCGACGCCGTCACCGTCGCCAAGTCTGACCGCCTGTGGGGGCTCCTGCGTTTTGACGGCGGCGCCTGGTCGTTCCAGCCCCTCGCCGTGCAGGCCAAAGGCGCGAAGACGCCCTCGGGCCCCTGGGAGGGCATCGCCGCCGCGGCGAAGACCAAGTCCAGCACCTTGGCCAACCTCAGCGAGCGGGCCGGCAAGCTGCTCCGCAAGAAGTCGTAAGAGGAGCCACGATGGACGAGCGCGCCGCAAAAAACCGCCGCCAGGTGCTCTCTTGGTGGTCCCTCGCCTCGGCCTTGAGCGAGGACGGGCCCCCAAAAGAGCTCTCCAAGCTGGCCTTGGAGATCGCCGGGGAGGTGGAGATCCCGCCCCTGCTCCTCGATCGCCGCCCCTCGGTGAACGACCTGCTGCGCCGCGACAAGGGCCTGCGTGAGGACTACGAGCGGCTAGAGCGTGTGCTCAACCCGCCCCAGCCCGCCGAGCCGGACGAGGGCGAAGAGGCCGAACAAGAGGGCGACGCCCAGACCCAACTGCCCGGTGAGCACGCCGCCACGAGCTTCGCCGCGAGCTTAGGCGCGGGCGGGCTCAGCGCGCGGGAGCAGCTCCGGTCGATGATGCTCTTCGGCAAGATGCTGCAGAACGTGTTCTCGCCGGGCATGGGCGCGTCCCAGGTCTCGGCGAAGCAGTACAACGACTGGCTACAAGACGTGAGCCGCTTTGAGCAGGCCCTCGGTTACCCCAAAGGGGGCCTGCGCGGCGAGGGCGGCGGTGGCGGCGGAGGCGGAGGTGGCGGCGGCCCCGACGCTCAAGACACTGACGCCACCGGCGTCGCCCCCGAGATCTACGACGAAGACCTCAACTTCGCCGTGAACGAGGCCCGGGCGGGGCGTGGGCTGATGTCCGAGCCCGAGGTCAAGAACGCGCTCTCCCACTTAGAGAAGAGCCTCATCAACCGCATGGCCCTGCGTGAGGTGCTCAAAGACCGCGCCTTGGCCGAGAAGCTCACGCCGTCCATGGACCTCGTCGAGCAGCTCTTACGCGACAAGAAGAACCTCAGCGGTGAGGCGCTCACGAACGCGAAGATGCTGATCAAGAAGTATGTGAACGACCTCGCCGACATCCTCAAGCGCCAGGTCAAGAGCGCGAGCAAAGCGAAGGTTGACCCCCGCATCCCGCCCAAGCGTGTGTTCCGCAACCTCGACCTCAAGCGCACGATCAACAAGAACCTCATCAACTGGGACCCGGAGCGCCGCCGCCTGATGGTGAACCGCCTGTTTTACCGGCGGGGCTCGGCGCGCACCTCCAACACCCGGCTCATCGTCGTGGTGGACCAGTCGGGCTCCATGGTGAGCGCCATGGTCAACTGCACCATCCTGTCCTCGATCTTCGCGGCCTTGCCTAAGGTGGATGGCCACCTCGTCGTCTTCGACACCCAGGTCATCGACCTGAGCCCCTGGATCAACGACCCCCTGGAGGTCTTGCTGCGCACGAACCTCGGCGGCGGCAACGACGGCCCCAAGGCGATGCTCGTCGCCCAGGCCAAGATCCAAGACCCCAAAGACACCGTGATGGTGTGGATCTCCGACTTCTACGAGTTCGGAAACGACCAGCCGCTGTTCGCGATGATCAAGAACGTCGTCGCGGCCGGCGTCACCTTCATCCCCGTCGGCTCCGTGTCCAGCGGGGGCTACTTCAACGTGAACCCCTACTTCCGCCAGCAGTTCAAGACGCACGGCATCCCCCTGATGTCCGGCAGCCTCAAGACCCTGATCAAAGAGCTGCGCTCTGCGCTGCCCTGACCCTTCCGACCGGAGCCCACGATGAGCGACACGTCCACCTCCGAGGTCTTGCGCCTCCCCGCCGAGACCCGCTACGCCGAGGAGCTGGCCTTCTTGGCGGCCTTTGACGCTGGCCCGCGCCCGTCCTCTTGGCGCCTCACCCCGCGGATGGTGCGCACCTTCGTCTTGGGCTCGACCCCCCAAGACAAGATGCCCCGGGACATCCCGCAGAAGTGGTTCGGCCCGGCGTCTATCGTCGAGCGCGCCATCGTCACCTTGGCCTCCGACCGCGGCCTCCTGCTCATCGGCGACCCAGGCACGGGCAAGAGCTGGCTCGCTGAGCTGCTCTCCGCCGCCGTCTGCTCCAACAGCACCTACGTCGTGCAAGGCACCGCGGGCACCACGGAGGACCAGATCAAGTACTCCTGGAACGTCGCGATGGTCATCGCCGCCGGGCAGTCCAAAGACTCGATGATCCCCTCGCCGATCATGACCGCCATGCAGCGCGGCGAGATGGGCCGGTTTGAGGAGCTCACCCGCTGCACCTCGGACGTGCAGGACGCGCTGATCTCGATCCTGTCTGAGAAATACATCTCCATCCCCGAGCTCCGCGACGACAACACCGTCTTCGCCCGGCCCGGCTTCAACCTCATCGCCACGGCGAACAGCCGCGACCGCGGCGTGAACGACCTCTCCTCGGCCCTCAAGCGCCGCTTCAACTTCGTGCAGATCCCCATCGTGCAGTCCCGGGCCGCCGAGAAGAAGATCGTGCTCTTCCGGGTCAAGGATCTGCTCGCCCGCGCCGGGTTTGAGATCGACGTGCCGCCGTCGCTCCTCGACGTGCTCCTGCGCACCTTTGAGGACCTGCGCCAGGCCTCCGCCGCCGCCAACACCGACGATGGCCGCCTGGAGTCGTCGCTCTCCACCGCTGAGCAGATCGGCGTTCTGGAGGACGCGGTCTTGCACAGCCGCTTCTTCGGCGACGCCGTCGTGCGCCCGGAGCTCGTCGCGGCGTCTGTGGTCGGCACCTTGGTGCGCCGCATCCCTGAAGACGTGAGCGTCATGAACCGCTTCTGGCACAGCGTCGTCGACAAGCACGCCACCAAGGAGAAGGGCGAGTGGGTCGGCTTCTTGGAGGGTGGCAAAGAGGCCCTCAAGCAGCTCGGGTGAGATGATGGCCCCCACCGTTGATGTCCTCGAAGACGAAGCCTTCGCCGCGCTTCGGGCCCAGCTCCTCGGCGCCGCCGCCGATCTGGCCCCCGACGCCAAACATCTGGCCGACCTGCTCGCCGGGCTCTCCGACGACGTGGCCCGGGTGCTGCAAGAGCCCCTGCAGATCTTCCCCGTGGCCCACCACAGCCCGGCCTGCGCGGTTCAGCTCATCCGTCGCCTGCAGCGCACGGCCCCCAAGGTGATCTTCATCGAGGCCTGCGAAGACCTCCAGGCGCTTTTGCCCGAGCTGGCGTCCTGTGTGCCGCCCGTGGCGATGCAGGCCTTCGCTGGGGAGAGCGAGGCGTTCCCGCCGCGCTGGCTGCCGCTCTCGTTGGTGATGCCGATGACGCCGTTCTCCGCGGAGTACCAGGCGATCTGTTACGGCCTCGCCAACCCCGAGGTGGAGCTGGTCTTTGTGGATCGCTCTTCAGACCACGTCTTTCAGTGGTTGCCCCAACAAGACGCCACGCCGACGGCCCCGGGTGGCCCGTCCGACGACGACGAGAACGCCCGGCTGCACGGCGGCGCCTTGGGCGTCGAGCTGGGCTCCTTGGTGCCCACCTTCCCGGTGTTCTTAGAGAGCCTCCTGGAGCACAGCCGGGCCTCGACCTTCTCCGAGTGGTGGAGCCTCTACGTCGATGAGCCGACCATCGGCGCCGACTACAACACCTGGCGTCAGGTGATGGTGCTCGTCGGCGCGCTCATCCGCCGCTTGGGCAGCCGCGCCGAGCACGTCGAGGGCGACCGCCTGCGTGAGCGCTTCATGTGGACCCGCATGAAGGACCACCTCGTCGCGAAGGGCGTGGCGCCCAAAGACGCGATGTACATCTGCGGCGCCGCCCACGCCGCCTCGGACGTGCCCGAGTGGGGCACCACCAAGCTCGGCCAGGCCGACGACCCCCGCTGGGACATCCCCAAGCGCACGGTGACGCCGTGGCAGTACGGCTTCATCCCCTCGTCGTACTCGGCCATCGAGCGCCAGTTTGGCCTCGCCCGGGGCAGCATCTCCGTCGCCGAGCAGAGCTGGGAGAAGGCGCTCAAGGCCCTGGGCCTCAAGGCGATGCCCCTGCCCAAGGCCGCGAAGGCCGCAAAAGGGGAGGTCGAAGAGGGGGCCGAGGCACCCAAACCCAAGACCAAGGCGAAGAAGGCCGCCGCGCCGCCCCCTGAGGAGATCGCCAGCGCCGGGGGCGCCATGGGCGTGTTGTCTCGCCCGCCGAGCCTCTTGGCGGAGGACCACGAGCAGCTCCTCCAGTGGTGTACGGGCGTGGTCGCGAAGGCCCGGGAGAACCACTACATGGCGTCCACCGCCGACGCCATCGCCATCTACCAGACCTCGCTGTTGTTGGCCCGGATGCGCGGGCGCCTGCACCCGAGCCCCTTTGACTTCGCCGACGCCGCCGAGACCTGCCTCGACAAGGGCGACCCGACGATGCGGCGCAGCGTGCGCCACCTCTGCGGCATGGTCATGGGCGGCGACCGCGTGGGCAAGGTGGGCTACACCACCCTGCCGCCCTTGGTGCGGGACGTCTACGACCGCCTGGAGGTCGTCAAGGTTGTTCCCGGCAAATCGACGGTCACCCGCGCCCTGATGGATCTGCGCAAGGACGGCCCCACGCTCTTGCCGGTCTCCGATCTGCTCTGGCGGCTGCGGGCGCTCTTGCCCGCGAGCGACGCCGTGCGCCCGGTCATGGGGGAGCGCCGCCTGGGCGTGCCCCGGGTGCAAGAGAGCTGGGACATCAAGCTCCACGGCCCCGCCCTGCGGGATCTCATCGAGCTGGCCTATGAAGGTGTCACCATCGAGCAGGTCTTGGAGCGGCGCCTGCGGGACAAGGCCTTCGCCCCCAACGCCACGGCGGCGACGGTCCTGGGCCTTGCTGAAGACGCGCTCCTGTACGCCGAGCGGGACCGGCTCTCTGAAGAGCTCGGCGAGCGCGCGGTGGAGCTGCTGCGCCTGGAGCTGAGCGCGGCGAACGCCCGTGAGCTCTTTGAGCGGGTGCGCCGCCTCGTTCACCACCTGCGCGCCCGGCCCGAGGGCCTGCCGCGCTGGCTCGGGGAGTTTGTCTCCACGGGCTACCAACACTACGCCTCGCTCCTGCCCCAGAGCTTCGCCGACCGCGGCACGAGCCCCGAGCAGCTCGCGGGCATGTTGGCCTTCGTGTTCTCTCTGGAGAGCCTCGCGCTCTCCTTGGGCTGCCAGCGCAGCCAGGTGATCATCGCCGTGCGCCAGGCCGCCCCGCTCACCACAGATCCCGGCAAGCTCGGGCTTCTGTGGGCGGCGGAGTGGACGCTGGAGCTCAAGCGCGGCGACGAGGTGCGCGCCGAGTTCAACGCGCTCATGGACAACCCCATGAGCCTCTCGGCCTTGCCCGGGGCCCTGGGCAGCCTGCTCCTCGCCCTGAGCTTCACGCCCCTGGTCTCGGCCTTGGCCGCGGAGCTGCTGAGCCGCGCGTTCATGGAGCTGCCCGAGGCCCTGCTCTTGCCCTGGCTGCCGGGTCTGCTCGACTCCTTACGCCCCGTGGCGGGGACGATCCTCCCGGCCTTGATGCGAGAGGTGGTGCAGTCCACCCCACGAAGCCTCGTGGAGCTCGACGCCTGGACCCCTCCCTGGGAGGCCCCCCGCCCTGCGGCGACCACCAGCACCCCCAAACGCGCCGCGACGGCGGATGCGCGCAGCCCCGAGGAGCGCGCCGTCAACGCCTTGCTCCGCGCGGCGCCAGCGTCCACAGACGCCTGGGCCGAGGCCTTGGGCCTAACGCCCGGCTGGACGGCGCCGCCCGCAGAGGGCGCGGCGGAGGCCGAGGGCCACGACGCCGAGGCGCACGGCGGTGACGATCCCGACGTCGCCGCGATCCAGGGGCTCCTCACGGCGTACCCGGTGGCGGTCTCCGCCTGGGCGGCGCGACTCGACGCCTGAGCGAGGGCAGCCCAGGGCGGAGCGTTAAGCGGAGCGGGGCGTTATCCCCTCGCGCCGGGGTCCGCGTCTTGCTCCTCGGCGGCGTGGGGTCGCGACCTCTACGTTGAGGCGCGGCTCGGCGCATCAGCGAGCGCAGCCCAGGGCGGAGCGTCAGGCGGAGCGGGGCGCTATCCCCTCCCGCCATGCTCCGCGCTTTGCTCCTCGGCGACGGTGTCCCACGGCGTCTACGTCGAGGCGCGGCTCGGCGCCTGGGCGAGCGCAGCCAAGGGCGGAGCGTCAGGCGGAGCGGGGCGCTATCCCCTCCCGCCAT
>JAKLKE010000332.1 GCA_023150775.1 Myxococcota bacterium | reverse complement strand
CTGGGAGAGCGGTTCGACCACCGCCGAGAGCTCCGGCGGGAAGTCTTGGGTGCGCAGCCCGCCCAAACCTTTGAGGGTGATCCCGGCGGTCTCTAAGGTGGCGATCATGCCATCGGTGAGCACGGCGAGCTCGGCGAGCTTCACCAGCGCCGTCTCAAGCCACACAAGGGCGTCGAGCACGGCTTTAAGCACAGTCAGTATGAGGCCGCGCAGAGGGTTGTCGGTCTCGGGCATCGCCGCGATCTTCGCGCCAGCGTCACCCTGAAGCTCGGCCTTAAACGCCGCGAGTCCTTGGGCCAAGGAGGGGAAGAGCGCGCCGTCGCTCATGACGACACCTTGTAGGACGCGAGGTTGAGCCCGAGGCTGTCAAAACGCGCCACGAGGTCCAGCACCTGCTGGGCGCTCGGCGGCTGGGCGTCTAACCAGCCCCCGGCGGCGCGCACGGCGGTGTCGGCCTTGTCCATGGCCGACTTGAGCGCGTCGCCGACGTTCAGATCGGGCAGGCCGAGGTCTTTTAGATCACCCTCGGCGGCGGCCATCACCTCACCCAAGGTGTCGAGGAGCGGCGCCATCATCCGGGTGAGCCCCGAGAGCGCCTCGACAAACCGTAGGGGGATCTCCAGCTTGGCGATGTTGGCGGCGATGCTCTTGATGGCGTCGATGATGGCGTCGATGACGGCGTTCACCTGGTCGCCGATCTTGAGCGTCTCGGCGACGGTCTGGACGAGCTCGGCGAGCTTGTCCGTCGCCAAGAGCGCGTCGACGGCGTCGACCAGCTCCAGCACGCTGTCGATGATCTGCCGCGCCGTCTTGCTCACGCGCCACCTCCTGCGGGCAGGCCCGCGAGGGGGTCAAAGTCGGCGAGGTCTTTCACCAGGCCCTCGGCGGCCTTCTGGACACGCTGGAACTTGGCGAGGATGTCGGTGCCCTGGGAGAACACCGTCACCACGTCTTTGATGGCGCCGAGGTCTACGCCGGTGAGGTCCTCCAAGAGATCGAGGCCCTCTTCAGCGTACTTCATCAAGAAGTCGCCGAGGCTGTCCGCGTCTTGAATCGCCTGAATGAGCTCGATGACCTTCTGGGGGTCGATGCTCTTGATCACCTTCAGCAGGCCGCTGAGGTCGGCGCCGGTGATCTCCTCCAGTTTGCCGACGATGGACGCGGCGAGGTCGCCCATGTTGAGGGCGTCGAGCAGGCCAGGGTTCTTGAGCAAGGCGCCGGCGAGGCCCGCGGGGTTCTGCAGGTTGGCGGCGACGTCTCCGGCGAGGGCGGCCCAGGCCCCGGCGTCCTCCAAGACCCCGGCCTCGACGGCGGGCACCCCGGCGTCTACGGGTGAGGGCGGCTCGACGTATTCACGAAGTCGCAGAGTGAACTGGTAGCGGTTGACCGCGCCCGAGCTCTGCGCGCAGCGGAAGTCTTCGACCAAGACCTCGGTGATCTCCGTGCCGGTGGCGATGTCGGCGGCGAAGGACAGCGGCTCGGCCTTGGCCTGGGCGCTGCGCAGCACCTCCATCGCGTCCAGGGCCTCTTCGCCCAAGAGCAGACCCTCGACGTGCAGGGTGGTCGGCCCCCGGCCCAGATCTTGGAACACGGCCCCGGCTTGGCCTGGGGCGCGCTGCTCGATGAGCGCCCGGGCCTCTTCGCTGCGGAGGGCCTGCACCGCGCGCAGCTCGACCTTTCCGACACGCACGGCCATCAGAGCACCATCCGGGTGGTGAACCCGCGCTGGAGGTCGAAGCGGTGGGTGACGCGGCGCACGCGGGCCCCGGCGGCGGGGAAGACGCCGCTCGCGGGGTGCTGCCGGGGCAGGCCGGTGACGGTGAGGGTGTCGCCGGGCTCGACCTTGGGGTCGCCGAGGACCTCCACCCAGCCCATCACGCCGCGCTGGGCGAGCCAGCGGGCTTGGCCCAGGGCGGCCGTCTTGGCGTCGGCGGCGGCGCGAAGGGCGCCCAGACCGCCGTGGAGCGGCGCGTCGCCCGGTGAGCCCGGCGTGGCCTGACCCCCGGCGGCGACCTTCGCCGCGCCTTGGTTTCCGGCGAGATCGGCGACGAGCCAGTGGGCCTTGTCCGCGCCTTGAGCGCCGGCGGCGCCTTCAGCGTAGAGCTCGGCGCCGTCTTGTCGGGGTGTGGTCGCCTGTACTTGTAGGCTCAAGAGCGTCTTTCCCCACTCGGCGAGCACGGCGCCGCCGGGGGTGGCGGGGCCGCCAAAACACACCTTGCCTTCGCCGCTCGTCCACACGTCGCAGCCGGTCAAGGCGCCGAGGCGCTCGATCTGGCGCAGGGCCCGGGGGCCACGCATCACGACGTAGCCCGTGAGGTTGGGGCCGTCCTCGACGTCTCCGGCGCTCAGCCCAGCGGCGCTGATCAGGTCCTTGACGATAGACCCGGCGGTCTTCTCCGCCCAGACCTTGGCGAGATCCGTGCGGCCCAAGGTGGCGAGGCCGTCGGTGGCGACCACCCGCAGGCCGTCGGCCCGGGCGACCACAGAGAAGACCTCCCCGGTGAAGACCTTGGCCTCCCCAGCGCCGCCGTTGAGGCTCACGCTGACGGGATCTCCGGGGGAGGGGGCCCCACCGTCTTCGCCGACGATCATGTCCAGCACGGCCCGCCCGACGCCGCCCATGCCACGGTCGACCTGGAGCGCGCGGGCCTGGGCGCTGTCGCCGCGACCGTCGCTGCTCGCGCGGAGGCCGCCGAGGGTGAGGCTGTAGGCGAGGGCGCCAGAGGGACCGGGCATTCTCAGACCTCCAGGCCGTGCTGGCGCGCGGCGTCCCGCAGCACCTCGGTCATGGCCTCCTCCAAGGAGTCGCGGTCGAGACCGGCGGCGGCTTGGGGGGCGGCGGCGGGCGCCTGGGGCGTCGCGGGCAGGCCCGGGGCGGCTTGAGGGGGGCTGGTGCGGGCGCCGCTGGCGTTGGGTGTGGCCACGGCGGCGGCGGGCGTCTCAGGCTCAAAGGCTTCAGAGAACGCCGGGCGCAGGCGCGCTGGGGAGGGCGCGGCGGTGGGCGCAGGCGGGGCGGCGGCGCGAGGCGGGGGAACGGCGCGCACCGATGAGAAGGCCGGGCCCTCGGGCAATGCCTCAAAGGCCGGGGGCGTGTCGTCAAAGAGCTCGTCGAGGGGCGCGCGGGCGGCGGGGGCGGCGGCGGTGGGCGCGCTGGCCGCGCTAACCGCGCTGGATGCGGCGCGGGCGGCGGCTCCGGCGCGGCCCAGGTCGCGCAGGCGTAGGGGGCGCGGGGCCTCGGCGCCTTGAAGCTCCATCGTTGAGGGCGGCGCGGGCTCGTGGCGCGGCGCCGGGTGCAGAGGCAGGCGGGTGGTGTGGGCGGGCAGGGGCGCGTCGTCGGCGGGGCCGGTAAAGGTTGGCGCTGAGGCGGCGCCGCCGGGGCGAAAGGCCTCGAAGGGGTCGGAGAAGGCGTTGCCGAGGCGCTCTAGACCGCTGGTGGGGTCGGGCTCAACGGCCTGGGCCGGAGGCGACAGCGTGGCGGCGGTGTGGGCGGGGCGGTCTGGGGTGACGCTCGGCTCAAACTCCAAGCTCGCCGGGGGCCGCGCAGGGGGCGCCAGCGCGGCGGCGGTCTGCGCGGGGAGGTCAGCGCGGAGGCTGGGCTCAAACTCTAAGCTCGCCGGGCCCCTCGTGACTGGCAGGCTCTCGGGCGTCGTGCTCGGCTCAAACTCCAAGCTCGCTGGGGTTTGCGCGGGCGGGGCCTCCGGGGCTTGGCCGTCGATGGGCGGGGGCTCGGATGTGGTCCACGGCGCCCGGGCTGGGGCCGCGCCGAGCGCATAGGCCGCGCGCTCGGCGCGAGGAGCCTCGCGGAGGAGCGGGTGGTTGAGGGGCTCAAAGCCCAAGCTGGCGCTCATCGGCTGCGGCGGGGAGGCGGTGTCGCCGCCGAGGGGCTCAAAAGCATCCGGGGGCAGGGGCTCCGCGGCGCGGCGAAGGGCGGCGCTGACCCCTTGGTTTGTCGCGGCGTCAGAGTTGGCGTTGGCGCCAACAGAGACGTCGTTCAAGGATTCGTGACGCCGCACAGCTCTCGGCGCCGCCCAGCCAGGCCGCGCCATGTCTCGGGCGGCCTTGGCCCAGGCGGGGTCGGGGCGCAGGGGCGGGGTAGGCATGGGCGGGTCGGACTCGGAGCCGATGTTGTCCTCAGCGCCCTCGGCGCGGAGGCCCAAGACGCGGGCGACGCCGTCGGTGGCCCGGCGCGCAGGGGCGGCGAGGGCGGTGAGCAGCTCAGCGTGGGTCCATTGAAGCTTCACGGCGGTGCCCTCAGTCTTCAGCGAGGATGACGACGGCGTCGGGGTGATCGGCGAGCCTTGGGCGACGGGATCGGCGGGGCGCGGCGACGGGGTTCGCCGCGGCGTCTTGGGCCAAGAGGTCGAGCACCCGGTCCACCTCGGCGGCGGGCAGGGCGCGGACCTGGCTCGGCGTGAGCCCGAGCGCGCGGCAGACCTTGAGCAAGGCTTGGGAGAGCGCGGGCGGCTCGGCGGCGCGCTCCTCGTCGAGATCAGGGTGATTTAAGCGCACCACCTCTGACAGAAGGCGGTGCCCAGCGGCGGCGGGGAGCTGCTCCCAGCCCTCGTGCTGCGCGGAGGCGCGCAACATTCCGTACAAATAAAGGTCGAGCTTAAGATCGAGGCCGCCGCCCTCGTGCTGCTCACCGGCCTCCATGAGGGTCTGCGCGCGCTCGGCGAAGGTCCAGGGCCGCGTGGGCAGGCCCTCACCGACGACGGACGCCCCAGGCGCCGCCGCCCACCACAACGCCAACGGCGCGAGGGCGGCCCACCGCTCCACAGGCGCGCCCATGGCGTCGAGCACCAAGGCCGCGTACCGATCGCCGTCCACCGCCGGGCCAGGGCCGTCCGCCGTGAGGCACAGACCCAGGGCCCGCAGGTGCTCAATGAGCGTCCACGGGCGCCAGGCCAGGGGCTCACCGTCGGGCGACAGCACGAGGAGATCGGCGCCGAACCCGGCGAAGATCACCTCATAGACGCTGTCTCCGACCGTGACGGAGAGTGTGTTGGCGGCGGAGGTCACGGATTATTCCTCACGCACCCGGGTGGCGGTGAAGCTGTAGGTGGTCACAGCCGTGCCGCCCGCGTCCATGCCGAAGCTCTTGCCCTCGACAAAACAGTCGTCGAAAGAGTAGGTGCGGGTGGGGCTGTCCACCATCCCTTTGTCTTTCTTGAGCGAGGCGACGAGCTGGAACGCGGCGCGCTCGTCGAGGGCCTTGTCGAGGCCGGCGGCGTGAGAGCGCACAGAGAGCTCACCGAGCACGGTGCGTAAGCCGAAGCTCACGTCCACACGCTCATCGGAGCCGATGGCGCGCACGTCCTCACGCTCGGTGACGACGCGGAAGGTGATGGACTGCAGACCCTCGACGGGCTCGCCGTCCACGAGGATGCTGCTGCGGTTCGCAGAGAAGACGCTAGGCATAGGTCAAGTCCTCCAGGTACGGGCCGATCAGGCCTGGACCAGCACAGTGGCGTAGATGTAGTCGATGGCGCGAACGGGGCGGACGGCCATGTCCACCCGCACGATGCCTTGGGCGAAGTCGGACTGGGACGAATAAACGTCCACCTTGAAGGCCGGGTCGGTGCCGTCGGTGGAGGGCACGAGCGCGCCGTCTTTCTCCATCTGCAGGAGGAGCTCGGCGAGCTTCTGTTTGAGCGCGGCGCGGCCATCGGCGGTGTTGAGGCGCCCGATGAACAGATCCCCGATCATCTTCACGCCACGAACGGCCCGGTCGGCGACGCGGCGCACGTTGATCTGGTCGCCGTCGGTGGTGATGCCCTTCACGACGATGACGCCCCGGCCACGCTCTTTCACCACAGGCAGCACGAAGCTGCGCAGGAGCGCCTGCTGGGCCTCGATGCCCAAGGCGGAGGAGAGCTTGGGCACGCCGGAGATGGTCTTGAAGGTGGGGGACTGGAAGTAGCTCAGGCCGCCGACACGACCAGCGACGGCGCCGACGCAGCCGCTCGGCGAGACGAGCACGAAGCGGTCGGAGACGAGGGACTGGGCGAGCTCACCGGCCTGGTCGGAGGTGGCGTTGGGCGCGACCTGGCCGAAGCCGACGCGACCCTTGCTGTCGGCCGCCATGACCTCACTGTGCGCGATGACCGCGCTGTAGATGCGCGCGATCTTGTCGGGCTTGGAGAAGTCTTGGGGCGCGGCGAGCACCATGTCGACGTCGCCCTCTTCTTTCAGGGCGTCGATGGCGTCGCGGTACTCGGTGAGCCCGGCGTCTGTGCCGCCGCTTAAGGTGGCCGAGCCCGCCTGGCTCCAGCCGCCGATCTCGATGGAGACCTCCTCCAGCTCATCCAGGGCGTCGACGATGGCCCAGGCCGAGGTGGAGAGGTTCACGTCCTTCAGGTCGGCGAGGATGGTCTGGCCGCTGGTGAGGAGCACGTCCGCCGCCGCCGAGGTGCCGGTGACCTTGAGGTTCACCGTCGCGCTGCCGAGCACGGTGAGCTTGACGACCGCCGTGGACTTGTCGTCGGTGATGACGTTGAGGGACTTGGTGCCCGCGGAGGAGAGGTCTGTGCGGGATCCACGGGTGGTGACGAGGCTCAGCGTGCGCACGCTCTCGGCCTGCACGTGCGAGCTGCGCGCGGCGAGCACGGCGCCGAT
>JAKLKE010000331.1 GCA_023150775.1 Myxococcota bacterium | reverse complement strand
AAGAGGCGTAGGTCGAGAACTTGAAGCCGCGGTCTGGCTCAAACTTCTCGACGGCGCGCATGAGGCCGATATTGCCCTCTTGCACAAGGTCCGCGAGGGGCAGGCCGCGGTAAGAGTACTGCCGCGCGATGGAGACGACGAGGCGAAGGTTGGCGTTGGTGAGGATGACCTTCGCGATCTCCGACTCGGGGCCACCTTCACGCACACGGCGGGCGACCTCAATCTCGTCTTCACGCTTCAGGAGCGGGATGTTGCCCATTCGCTCCAAGTACTTGTTGAGGAGGACCCCGCTGGGGGACTCGTCGATGAGCTGACGACGGGGGCGCTTGCTCTCGGCGGGGCTGTTCATGCGCTCTCCTCTTGGGGTCTTGGGCCAGGGCATTGACTCATTCACTCGGCTTGCAAAGTCCATGCCAACTCCCGATCTTTGAGGGGGCGAACCCTTCACTTCTTGACGTTGATTGGACACCAACCCAGAGCGTTTGCGTCCAGGGGCAGATCACCCCCGTCGCTGCGCGGCCAAAGCACGATCCTCTCTCGGCTTTGGCGGGGCCTGGGACCGTCCCAGGTCCTAGGCTCGTGTACGAGGCCTGGGACGGCGTACAAAAATCTGAACACCTCACGTCCAGATCATTGACGGGAGGCCACGTTGGCCGGGGTTGACCACGACGTTCATGTCGTGTGATGGTGGGCCCAACCGCGCAGATGGAGCTGTGATGCCACGCCGTGTGCTCAGCGTCTTTGGAACCCGCCCCGAGGCCATCAAGATGGCCCCGGTCGTTCAGGCCCTCGCCGCCGACCCCGACTTTGAGGGCCGGGTGTGTGTCACCGGCCAGCACCGGGGGATGCTCGACCAGGCGCTCTCGTTGTTTGGCATCGTCCCCGACCACGATCTCAACGTCATGCGCCCGGGGCAGAACCTCACCGAGCTCACCGCGCGCATCTTGACCGGCATGAAGGACGTGCTCGACGCCGAGAAGCCCGACGTGGTGCTCGTTCACGGCGACACGACGACGACGCTGGCCGCCACCTTGGCCGCCTTCTACGCCCACATCCCCGTGGGCCACGTCGAGGCGGGGCTTCGCACCGGGGATCTCAGCTCGCCCTTCCCTGAAGAGGCCAACCGGGTGCTCGCCGACCAGCTCTGCACCTACCTCTTCCCGCCCACCGAGGGCTCGATGGAGAACCTCAAGCGGGAGCACCTGCCCGTCGAGCGGATGTGGGTGACGGGCAACACGGTCATCGACGCCTTGTTGTCGGTGCGGGACCAGGTGAAGGCGCGGCCGGCGTCGGACTGGGCTGAGGCCTTGGGGCCCACCTTGCCGCTCTTTGACGCGCCGGATCGCCGCATGGTGCTCATCACCGGCCACCGCCGGGAGAGCTTCGGCCAGGGCTTCTTGAACATCTGCGAGGCCGTGCGCACCCTCGCCGAACGTTTCCCCGACGTGGCCTTCGTGTACCCCGTTCACCTCAACCCCAACGTGCAGGGCCCGGTGTACAGCCTGCTCGGCGAGCGGGAGAACGTGCTGTTGATCCCGCCCTTGGACTACGCGCCCTTCGTGCGGCTCATGGACCGCAGCGACATCGTGCTCACCGACTCCGGCGGCATTCAGGAGGAGGCGCCGAGCCTGGGCAAGCCGGTCTTGGTGATGCGGGAGACGACGGAGCGCCCCGAGGCGGTGCACGCGGGCACGGTGAAGCTCGTCGGCACGGACATTCAGGCCATCGTGAGCGGGGTGAGCACGCTCTTGACCGACCGTGTGGCCTATGAGGCCATGGCCCGGGCGGTGAACCCCTACGGGGACGGCCTCGCCAGCGGGCGGATCCTCGACGCCTTACGCCCCACACGCTAAGCGCCGAAGTTATGAACGACGCCTTCATCGTCAGCTTTCTCTCGGTCGTGCCCAAGGGCCTCGGCTCCCAGCTTCAAGGGGCCGTGTCCCGGGTGGGGCTCTCCAAACACATCATCCGCTGGTACGCCGGTCGTTATGGCGTGAACCTGGACGAGATGGTCGGCACCCCGGAGGACTACGCCACCCTCCAAGACTTTTTTGTGCGCCCGCTCAAGCCCGGCGCGCGGCCCATCGACCCGGCCCCCGAGGCCTTGGTGTCTCCGGCGGACGCCCGGGTGTACGCGTTCGGCACCTTGACTGAAGACGGCCAGCTCCCCCCCGAGGCGAACCTCGGCCTCGACGCCATCGAGCTCGTCGGCGGCGACGGGCGTTACCAAGGCGGGCAGTTCGCGGTGCTTTATTTGAGCCCGAAGGACTACCACCGGGTTCATCACCCCCTCGACGCCGAGATCGTCGGTCAGCGGTACCTGCCCGGGGCCCTGTGGCCGGTGTTCCCCGAGGCCACGCGCCGGGTGCCGAACCTCTTCGCCGTGAACGAGCGCCTC
The DNA here is from genome assembly GCA_023150775.1 of Myxococcota bacterium. Taxonomy (GTDB): domain Bacteria; phylum Myxococcota_A; class UBA796; order UBA796; family CAJQPC01; genus JADKFE01. The sequence goes on along the minus strand of JAKLKE010000331.1, from coordinate 4,224 downwards.
GCGGTGTTTGTGCAGCACGAGACGGCGGGGCAGGTGGCCGTGGTGCTCGTCGGCGCCTATGGCGTGGGCCGCATGACCACGGCGTTCTCCCAGATCGTCACCAACACCGGCCAGGCCGCGTCGTTCCAAGGCTTCAACCCCAGCTTGCCCGTGAAGCGTGGCGACGAGCTGGGCCGGTTTAACCTGGGCTCGACGGTGATCTTGGTCACCGAGCCCGGTCGGGTGGCCTGGGAGCTAACGGTCGGCGCCGACGTCAAGGTCGGGCAGCGCATCGCCCGCGTCGTCTCCTCCGAGGTCTCCGGCGCCTGAGCAGCGCTCGGCGGCGCGCACGAGCACCTCAGCGAGCTCCGCGGTCTTGCCTTCCCCGGCGCTGAGCTGCTGCAGCATCACGGCCTCGATGAGCTGGTAGGCCAGCGCGTTCTGCTGGCGGCGGGTCGGCGACTCCCCGAGGGCGTTGAGCAGGCCCTCGTCGGCGGAGAGCGCGGCCTCGACGCGGCGGGTGAGGCCTTTGCTGGCGGTGAGCCCGGCGGTGAGCAGGCCCGTGGCCTCGATCACCGCGCGGCGACGGCGGCGCAGGGTGTCTTTGAGGGTCCGCTCCCGCTGCACCGCGCGCTCTCGTTGGGTCCAGGCGGCGGGGTCGGCGGCCTCTAAGCCGGCGGCGCTGAGCAAGGCCCGGCTCTCGGGGCGGTCCAAGAGCACGAGGGGTTTGCCTTTTCCGAGGTCTTTGTCGCCGAAGAGCAGGCCGCGGCCGCTCTGGGACTTCGCCGCTTGCACCAGCGAGATCGGCGCCTTGGGCGTGGGGAGCAGCGGCAGCTCAAAGTAGAACCGGGCGCCTTCGGGCAGCTTCTCGGCCTCGAAGGGGCGCGGGGCGGCGGCGCGCAAGAGGCCGCAGAGGCGCTCACGGGGGGCGGCCTCGGCGACGAGGCGGGCCACACAGTCTCGGGCGAGGGACTCCTTGAGGGTGGCCAGGGCCTTGTGCAGCTCGGGCAAGGCCGTGACGAGGCCGCCTTGGGGCATCTCCTTGAGGTCGAGGATCGCCACCACCCCCGGCGTCGTCTCCTCGGCCCCGGTGATCGTGGCGCCCTTCACCCGCAGCTCGACCCGGGTCGGCCCGAGCCCGGCGTGGAGCGCGGCGAGGGCCCGCAGGCGCTTGTTCTCGAAGGACGCCAAGGCCAGCGGCTCGACGTCGGCGGGCAGCTCAAAGGGCTGGGCGCGGGCGGTCAGCGCCTCGGTGACGCGGCGGCGCTCCTCCGCGCGGCGGTGCTCCTCCGGGGCCGTGGCTTCAGCGTCGGCGCCGGGCAAGAGCGGCTGGAGCAAGACGCGCTCTTCATCGCTGAGCTGGATGAACGGGCGCTCGGGATCTTCGCTGCGGCAGACCACGCCCAGGCCCACCCAGCGGCGCTCCTTGAGCTTGGCGAGGTCTCGGGCGCTGAGCGTCTGGCCCTCGCCGGTGCTGAACACGGGCAAGGTCACCAGGCGCCCGAGCTTGCCCTTGACGCTCGTGATCTTGGAGGGGTGGTTGAGGTTTCTCACCAAGAGCCGCAGGATGAGGCCCCGGTCGGTCAAGGGGTCGAGGCGGTCGATGAGCGCGGCGAGCTGCTTCTGTGTGAGGTCTTGCACCGCGTTGAGCGCGGCGCTCAGGTGGGCGTCGTTCGTGGCGGTGAGGGTCTGTTTGTCGGCGGTGAGGCTCGGGGAGCTGAGCGCGCCGACGACGGGGATGGGCCCCAGGGCCTCAACCTGCCCCAGCGGCCGCCAGTCTTTGTACAGCTTCAGGCCCGAGGCCCCGTCGCGACGAACCTGCACAAAGCCCTCGCGCCCGCCGCCGAGGATCGGCACGGTGAGCAGCACCTCAGGGCCGGTCTCGGGGGTGGGTCGGCTGGGCGGGGCGCTCAAGTGCGCGACGAGGCGCTCGTCAAGGGCGAGCTGGGCGCTGTAATCCTCTGTGTTTCCCCAGCGGCCCAAGGCGGCGGCGGTGGGGCCGTCGGCGGGCAGGGCGGGGCGGTCAGGGTCGCCGGTGCCGCCGCGCTGCTGGGGCGAGACGAGCCGCAGGGCGCCCCGTCGGGCGACGGCCTTGAGCTGGGCGACCGTGAGCCAGCGGCCCTCCTCGGCCGTGGCGATGAGCGGCAGGCGGTCCCAGTCTTTGCCCTCAGCGCCCTTCGCCGCCCAGGCCAGAAGCGCCACGCCCGCGGCCTCGGCGTCCAACAGCGGGAGGGGCTCGACGCCGTGGGTTTGTTCCTTCGGCGAGCGCGCCTGGGCGACACGGTGCATCAGGGTATGAATCACGAAGGGGATGAGGTCCTCGACGGCGTCTTTGGCCGGGCCGGGCCTCGGCGCGGAGAAGGCGTCGTCGGGGCTCAGCTCGGGGTGCTCTACCCGCAGGCGAATGCCCGTGGCGCAGGGGCGGTCCTCAGCGAGCAAGGTGCGCCCGCCCACACGCCACTCCACACGGAGGCCCTGCGGGCGGTCGAGGGGGATCGCCGCCCAGATCGACACCGGGCCCTCATTGTGTGTGATCGCGGCGGCGACCTGGGCGGCGGCGGGCACGAGCGGCTCCACCCCCAAGACCTGCCAGCGGCGGCGCCCGGCGAGGATCTGGTCGATCTCGGTGACGCCTTCGGGGGGCAGGCGGCCCAAGACGAGGCGCAGGCCCTCCTCGTCCTCTCGGGCCACCCGCAGAAAGAGCCGGTCCACGGGCGGATCGTCGAGGGTGACGCCCGGAGGCACCACCCGGAGCTGGCCGAGGCGCTGGGCCTCGCGGGCGGCGCGTAGGCTCACCGCGCCGCGGCCGATGGCGTCAAACAGCGGGGCGTCGGCGAGGGCCTCCCGGGCGGCCTCTCGCTGGGTCGGCGGCAAGCTCTGGGTGGCGGCGGCGTCGTGCAGGCGGGTGAGCACGCCGCGTTTTAGGTGCACCGTCAGCGCCCCGGCCTGCAGATCGACGAGCAGCCGGGCCAAGGTGGCCTCGGTGAGCCCACGCCAGGCCTTCACCGCGGCGGCCTCGTCGCCGAAGCCGTCCATCGTCTCGTTGGGCACCAGCGCCGGGCCCCGCACGACGGCCACGTAGGGCGCAGGAAAAGGCAAGGTGAGGCGCTTGAGCAGGCGGCCCTCAAACAGCGTCCGCACGTCGAGGCCGAGGTTGGCGTCGGCGCCGATCGCCAGGGCCAGCTCCCCCTCAAACCCTTCGCCGGAGACGGCGGCGGCGTTCACGCGCTGGCCGTGGCCGACGCTCTCCGACTCGATGGGCTTGGCGAAGAAGCTCAGCCGGGCGACCCGCACGGTCTTCAGCCGCTCGGTGACGTCGAGGGTCGAGGCTTTGCCCAGGCACGCCCGCAGGGCCTCGACCCGGTCCTCGTCGAGCACCATGAGGCCGTCGAGGCTGGGGCCGCCGGTCTCGATGGGCTGGTTCACCCAAGGGATCGGCGCGTCGCGGTGGGCCTCACGCCAGCGGCGGAGGTCGTCTACGCTCAAGAGCTCACCTTGGGCGGCCCAGAAGAGCGGCAGCGCCATGAGCGCCGGGCGGGCGACGCGGTCGTGGCAGAGCGCGGCGAAGAGGGAGCGGGGCAGGGGCGCGCGGCGATCGGCGCGGAGCGTGGCGGCGTAGGCCTCGGCGGAGCTCTGCACCAAGGCCCGCAGCGCGCCGTTGAGCAGGCCGGCCAAGGTGGTCGCCGCGACGTTGCTGCTCTCGACGCCGCTCCAGGCGCGGTTGGGCTGGGCGTCGTCCCACTCGACGCTGGCGAGGCCGCAGGGCGGGCCCTCGGGGAGGTCAACGACGCCGAGGTTTACGCCTTCGCGCAGCACGAGCGCCCGGGCGGGCTGAACCGTCGGGGCGAGGCCCAGCTCACCGCGTAGGCGCGGCAGGGTGATCGGCGTGACGGCCTCGGCGTCTTTGGGCAGGCGCGGGGACTCTTTGGGGGCGGCGCGGCGGCGGCGGGCCTCGGAGTCCTCCAGAAGCGACCGGGTGGCGTCCTCCAGGCGATCCCGCAGGGCGTGGCGCAGGGCCTTGACCTCACCCTCCTCCAACAAGAGCACCCCCGGCGCGACCCCCGGCGGCGTGGTGCCCCGGCGCAGAAAACGCACGGGCTCGGCGGACTCGCGGGCGGCCTGATCGACGATGTCGCCGAGGGTGCGTGTGCCGCCGTCGAGGGTGCCGAAGCTCAAGGTGCTGAGCGCCTCGGCGGGCAGGCGCTGGCGGAGCTGGCGCCGGGGCGTGTCGGCGGCGAGGCGCGC
>JAKLKE010000330.1 GCA_023150775.1 Myxococcota bacterium | reverse complement strand
TTCATGAAGTCAAAGCGCCCGGCGGAGAAGCCGACGTGGATACGCCGACGCTCCGCCGGGTTGAGGCCGTGCAGGGCCAAGGTTGAGGCGATGCGCTCGGCGTGGGCGATGGGGCCGCCCATACACACGATGTTCATCACCGCCGAGCCCATCTCGATGCGCTGGGTGCGGTGAAAGGCCTCCTGGGCCAAGGCCAAGAGGTTGCAGTTGAGGCCCACCTCGCCCTGCCAGTGGGGGATGACCGGGCGGCGGTTGCCCTTCTGAACCTCGCTGGAGAGGTGGCTCTCGGCCACCCAGCCGACGCCGTAGCCCAGCTCATCGGCGGCCTTGAGCTGGTCGAAGAAGCTGCGAAACATCTGGGCTTCGCTGGGCATCACCCCCCGGGAGGGCGTCTGGGAGATCGAGAAGAAGATGTCGTACTGCATGGTCCTCGCTCCGGGGATGCGCGTCTAGATGCTGCGGGTGCGGCCACCATCGACGGCGATGGACTGGCCGCGGACGTAGGCCCCGGCGGGGGAACACAGAAGCGCGATGAGCGCCGCGGGCTCTTCAGGCTGGCCCAGCCGACCCTCGGGGATCTGGTTGAGCCAGGCGGCGCGCACGGCGTCAGCGCTGGACCCGGCCCGGGCGGCGTTGGCCTGGGCGAGGCCGTCGAGGCGCTCGGTGTCGGTGTAGCCGGGCAAGAGGTTGTTGATCGTCAGCCCCGGCGGCAGCTCTTGGGACAACGACTTCGCCCAGCCCGCCATCGCCGCGCGGATGGTGTTGCTCACGCCTAGATTGGGGATGGGCTCACGCACCGACGTCGAGAGCACGTTGACGATGCGGCCATAGCCCGCCTGTCGCATCCCCGGCGTGAGGAGCTGGGTGAGCGTGTGCGCCGCCAAGACATGCCGGGCGAAGGCGACGGAGAGCGCGCCGGGCGTGGCGTCGAGGAGCGGCCCGCCAGGAGGGCCCCCGGTGTTGTTGAGCAGGATGTGCAGAGGGCCGCGCTGAACAAGCTCATGCTGCACCGCAACAACCAGGCCCGGGAGATCCTCCAGATCCGCGACCAAGGCCGTTGGATCCGGGGCGCCCAGGGCACGAAGCTCGTCGGTGAGCCCGGCGAGGCGATCCGCGCGCCGCGCCAAGGCCACCACCCGGCAGCCCAAGGCCCCCAGCGCGAGGGCGGTGGCCCGGCCGATGCCGCTCGACGCGCCGCAGACCAAGGCCGCGCGCCCCTCCAAGCTCATTCGGTCGCGAGGGTCGTGGCTCATCGGGTGCGCCTCCGGGGGACTGCCCTTGTAACCTACGACCCCGCGCGTCGGCAGCGACCGGTCAGCGCGCCTCTTCGTAGACCAAGGTCGAGTCCCCGGCGGGGGGCAACCACGGGCTGTACTCTTCAGCGCGCTCGGGCTCTAGGAGCTGCTTGATCCAGGCCGTGGCCACGGTGTTGATCTGGGCGTGGATCTCTTCGGGAGCGCGGTAGGGCGGATCGCAGTCGGGGTAGGTCGGCACCAGATCGCAGGCGTCGGAGAAGCTGTAGTGCCCCGCGCCGTCGATGCCCAGAAGCGCCCGGGGCGTGGCCGTGAGCAGCTCGTAGTCGGCGACGGGCTGGGACTCCCAAGGCGTGAGGTCGTCTTGAAGCCCAGAGAGGATGAAGGTGGGGATGTTGATCTGCGGCAGGCCGCCGACGAGCACCTCATGCCCCGCAGGCGACATCGGCAAGGCCGCCCAGGCCCGGGGATCGTGGCCGCTGAGCGCCGCCTCGTCTGGGTGGTTCGTGGCCCACTCCGCCAGATCCCCACACAGCCAGCCCCCGGAGCTGTCGCAAAAATTCGCCGAGGATGTGACATCCAAGTCAGCCCCGGCGACGGCGAGGCTCGTGTAGCCGCCGAAGCTGTGCCCGGCGACGATGTAGCCCGCGTCTGGGTCTACGCAGCCGTAGATCAGGGACTCTGGGTCGGCGGACTCGCGCAGGAGCTGGTCAAAGACGGCGGCGACGTCTTTGGGGCGGCGCTCAATCAGCTCTACCCGGGGCGTGCTGTTGTCGAAGAAGGTGTTGCCGACGTGGTCCGGCGCGGCGACGAGCAGGCCGTGGCTGGCGAGGCGCTCGGTGAAGAAGATCGACTGGAACCGCACGCCGCCGTTGCCGTGGGAGAAGATGAGCACGGGCAGCGGCGCCTCACAGGCGGGCACGCCGTCCTCTAAGGCGGTGCCGGCGATGAGGTCGTCGTACTCGTAGAAGCTCGCCTCGTCAGCGCTCGACGCCGGGAACCAGAGCTGCGTCGGCAAGACGAGGCCGCCGGGGCCCTCGGTCTCGATCTCTTCAGTGCCGATGAGCGCGGGGCCCAGGCGGTCTGGGGCATAGAACGGCGCCGGGGCCGTCTCCGGGGCGCAGGCGGCGAGGAGGATCCAGATCATGAGGGCTCCGAGGAGGCGGGGAGGGGACGTGGACCTTGTTTAGGACACGAGGGCTTGGAGCTTCGCGCTGCCATCGGTGAAGATCGGCCAGCCGTCGCCGACGAGCACGGCCTCAAAGCGCCCCAGCGCCAGCACCCGGCGGAGGCTCTGGAGCGCGGCGTCGCGGTCGCTGAGCTTGGCGTCGGGCAGGAGGTTGAGGCGCCCGCCGACATGGCCCCGCACAAGATCGCCGAAGATCACGGTGTCACCGATGACAAACGCCAGCTCGCCCGGGGTCTTGGAGCCGCTCAGGGCGACGAGGCGCATCCCGGCCACGGGGCTGTCGCCGTCACCAAAGAAGGCGTCGCACAGGATGGGGAAGCCCGCGCGCTCGGCCTCGGGGGCGCCGATCTTGGCGCCGAAGCGTCGGGAGAGCTCCACCACCGCCCGGGTGTGGTCGGAGTTGGAGACGAAGATCCAGGACGCGCCGCCGAGGCTGTCGAGGTGTCGGAGGTCATGGGCGCTCATCGGCATGGGATCGATGAGCACGTTGCCCTCGGGCCGAATCCAGGCCCAGCCATTAAAGTCGAGGTTCCGCGCCTCATCGAAGCCCGACCAGGTGAAGAGGTCGGGGCGGTGTGTCGCCTTCATTCGTCGCTCCAGTGTGGTGTCTGAGCCTCTATCCCGCAGAAGAAGCGCGTGAATGCTCGCGCGGTCGTAGCCGTGGTTGCGCCGTCGCCCTCCGGGGCTGTGGAGACCCTCATGTTGTCCCGCTTCGCCTGCTTCGCCCTCACCACCCTGCTCTTGTCCAGCGCCGCTTGCCATCGCCCGGCCTTGCCGCCAAACCTCGTCCCCGGCCATGTGCTCGTCTACCGCACCGCCGACGGCTGGGAGATGGACCTTCGCCGTTACCCCAACGACGGCCCCCCGGTGATGTTGGTGCACGGCATGGGCGCCAACCACTACAACTGGGACTACCGCGACGACGTGAGCTTCGCCTACTACCTGCACCAGCAGGGCTGGGACGTGTGGGTGCCGGTGCTTCGGGGCGACATGGGCGCCCGGCCCCCCGAGGGTGTCGCCGAGCACGACTACACCTTTGACGATCACGCCCTCTACGACCTCCCCGCCGCGACGAGCGCGGTCTTGGCGGCCACGGGGCAAGAGCGCCTGTACTGGGTCGGGCACTCCATGGGCGGGATGTTGTTGTACACCTCGCTCTCGATCTTGCCCGAGCGCATCGCCGCCGGGGTGGCCATCGGCGCTCCGGCAAACTTTGAGGAGCAGCGCGGCATCCACCGCCTCGCGCGCACGGGCGGGTGGCTGGTGCCCAAGGAGGGCCAGCTCCACAACCACACGTTTTACCGGGTGGCGCGGCTCTTCGGCAAACGAAACCCGATGTACACCGTGCTCGCCAACAAGGACAACCTGGACTGGCCCACCACCCGGGGCCTCGCCCGCACCGCCCTAGAGGACATGTCGCGCCCGACGGTGCGACAGGTGCACACCTGGCTGCGAGACGGCGAGCTCACCGACCTCGCCGGGGTGCCCTGGGTGAGGCCGATGACCGAGCCCGTGCCGGTGCTCGTGCTCACGGGCAGCGCCGACCGGGTCGCTTTGCCCCACAACGTCGAGGCGGCCTGCGCGGTGTACGCCGACTGTGAGTTCCGCCTCTTGGGCAGAGAGACCGGGCTCTCGACGGACTACGGGCACATCGACACCGTGGTCGGCGTGGCCGCCCGGGACGAGGTCTACCCGATCATCCACCAGTTCTTGGCGTCCCACCTGCCCGACGGCGTGAGCCTCGGCGAGCCTGAAGACGACGGCTGGAGCCCCGTGGTTGAGGTGGAGAGCTGGCCCGAGCCCCAGCGCCCGCCGCCCAAGGTGCGCGCGGCGGACTCTTTCACCCGCTGAGCGCCGCTCAGTCCCAGCGCTCGGCGCTGTGGGTCTCGCCGTGGCAGGTGCCGGTGCAGGTGGCGCCGCTGCGGGTGAGGGACGCGCCGTAGGGCGGCACAAAGTCCGCGACGCCGTTGACGTGTTTGGCCGGGGTGGCGATGGCGGAGCCGTTTGTGGTCGTGTCGCTGTGGCAGTCTTGGCAGCCCAGGCCCTCGCGGAGGTGATCCTCGTGCTCACCGCTCATGGTGCCCCAGGCGTCGCGGCCGCTGCTCGGGCCGGGGTGGCAGTCGTCGCAGGCCAAAGGCGCGGCGCTGTGGGTGACCGAGCCGTTGTCCCCTTGGCCGTTCCCGTGGCAGTAGAGCGTCGAGCAGCTCCCGTTGCCCGCGTACTGGCCTTTGGCGGAGAGCCCGTCCAAGAAGCTGACCTCAGAGATGGCCGGTGTCGCATCAAAGATGTGACCGGCGCTGAGCAGCTCCGCGGGCTTCACGTGGCAGGCCGTGCAGTCAAAGGCCGTGTGGGTGTTGGTCTCGACGTGGCGGCTGTGGGCCCGAAACGCCAGGGTGGCCTCGTCGCCGTTGTCGTCGATGTCTTCAGGGGGCGCGCCGGTCGTGTTGTCGACGCCGCCGTGGCAGAAGGTGCAGTCGGTTCGCCAGCCGTCCTCGTGGCAGGTGTCGCAGCTCGGCGCGACGCTGGAGCCGCTGAGATCGGCGCCGTGGCAGTCGGTGCAGGTCTGCTCGTGGAGCTTGGCCTCCATGCCGTGCACCTTGGGCTTGTCGTAGCCGACGGGGTGGTAGTCGGTGACGCCGCCACCTTCGCAGTCCTTGAGCGCGCCGTCGTCGATCCAGGCGGCGATCTTGTCGGTGACGCTCGTGTCGTTGGCGCCTTGGGGCGGCATCGGGTCGCCCTCGGCGCCGGTCTGCTCGCCGCGCAGCTTGATCATCAAGAACGAGCTGGCGGAGTCTCCGGCGACGACGAGGGTGCGCCCGGCGTAGAGCGACGAGGGCACGCCGACCATGGCGGCGATGGGGTCGGTCTCCAGATCGAGGCCGCCCGCCGGGCCCGCGCCGGGGTTGTGACAGAACACACACTGCGAGGCGATGAGCTGGGTGAGGGCGCAGTAGCCTGTGGCGGGCGGGCCGGTGTCGTCGGCGCCGCTGTCGTCGGTGACCACGGGCGGGGTGTTCTGCGGCAGGCGGATCTCATCGTCACAGGCGACCAGGGCGGTGAGCCCGACGATGAGCAGGGCGAAGACCGACGAGGGGACACTTTTCATTTGGACTCCAGCGACGCAGAGGATAGCCCTGCGCTCCCCAGGTCGTGAGGGTCAAGTGCGTGACGTCGCTGTGCGGGCGCAGGTTTTGGAGCTTCAACCTGAGGAGGTTCGTGGAGCCCTGGTGAGCCGCCTCGGCTTACGCCAGCGGGCGCGTGAGGGCGGCGAGGCCGGCGCGCGACAATTGTTGCGACAGATGCGACACATCCAGCTCGACCCCTTGGACGTGCTGGGCCAGAACGCCGAGCTCGTGGCCTTCGCCCGCCTGCCGGGGCTCAAGCGGGGCGAGCTGTTCGGCCACCTCTTGCCCGGCGGCGCCTTCGAACACTTCGCGAAGGAGGCCTGCCTGCTGCCGGCGGAGGTCTTCCCGGCTTACCGCGACCGGGCCGTGCAGGCCCCGTGGTGGCGGCTCGGCGACCGCCTCGCCCGTTTAGACGCCGGGCTCATCCAAGACGTGCTCGACGAGGTCCGGGCCCGAGGCCCCTCGGCGCCGGGGGATCTCACGGATCGGGGGGCCGTGCGCCCCATCGACTGGAGCGGCTGGATGGGCACCGGCAAAGCCGTGACCATGGCTCTGGAGGTGCTGCGCACACGCTGTGAGCTGGTTGTCGCCGGTCGTCGTGGGCGGCAGAAGGTCTACGACCTGCCCGAGCGCGCCTTGGGCCACCACGCCAGCGCCCCGCCGCCCCCCGACGTCGACCGCTGGGCGGTGCTCGACCGTGTGACCGCGGCCGGGGGCCTGCTCGCCGAGTCCAGCGGGCCCTGGTGGTCGGCGCTCTCCGGGCTGCGGCTCAGCGGCCTGCCCGGGCGCCTCGTCGAGGAGGGCGCGCTTCGGCGGGTCCGGGTGAAGGGTGCCAGCCGCACCTACCTCATGGCCCCCGACTTCTTGTCGGGGGAGGCGGAGCTGCCCGATGACGGCGTGATGCGGGTGCTCGCGCCCCTGGACCCGCTCATCTGGGATCGGGCCTTGGTGAAGGCGGCATTCGGCTTTGACTACGTCTGGGAGGTCTACAAGCCCGCGTCCGCCCGGCGTTTTGGCTGGTACGTCTGTCCGCTCTACCACCAGGGCGAGCTCGTGGGCCGCATCGAGGCCCGGATCGAGGCCGAGGCCAAGACGAAGG
>JAKLKE010000032.1:20536-29385 GCA_023150775.1 Myxococcota bacterium | reverse complement strand
CGCTCACCGCGGGCGGCGGCGCCTCCCCCGCCCGGCCTTGGCGGGCCCAGATCACCCAGTTGTAGACGAGCTGCGGGAAGGCCACGGTGAGGGGCAGATCCGAGCGGGTGAGGTCAAAACCCAAGACCTGGGCGCGCGGCGCGGCGTCCCGCACCACCCAGGCCGGGCCCGCCGCCGTGGCGCTGAGCACCCGGGCCCCGGCGGGCGCCCGCACCGTCGAGACGGCCTGCACCTCCAGGCGGCGCAGCGACACGCCCACAAAGAGCGGGTGGGTGAGATCCCAGGTGGTGAAGGTCGGGTCCTCCACACGCTCCCCCAACGGCATCGGCCCACGCCCGGCGGGCGGGTCGATGTAGACCGCGGCGACCTCGGCGTTGAGCGAGGCGCGGGGCGCGGCGCGGTCGTAGATCACGAGGTCTACGTCCGCCCCAGGGCTCGGCGCGCTGCCCGGAGAGAAGACCTTGAGCGTGAGGCCAGGCAAGAGCTTGAGCGCGCCCAGCAGATACCGGTTGCCGGGCGTCACCAGCCAGACCACGGCGGGGCCCAGGGGCGGCAGGGCGGCGGCGCTGGCGTCGTTCTCGGGCAAGCTGTCGCCCTCGGCGGTGACCACGGCGCGCACCCAGGCGCTCGACGACGGCGGCACCCGGTAGACCCGGCGCAGGAGCCCGTCTGCGGGCAAGGTCACCGTCTCTTCGCCAAGCGGGCCCTCGTCGGTCTCGACGCTCAGCCGCGCCTGGCGCGCGGGGCCTTGGCTCTGCACGACGACGGCGACGTTGTGCTCCGGCGGCAGGCCCACCCCGGCGCTGGCGCTGACGCTCACGACGGCGGCGTCAGGGCCGCCCTCCCCGACGATCTGCCCCGCAACACCCTCTGGCGCCGGGCCATCGCTGAGCACGATCGGCCGGTAACCATAAGACTCGGCGAGACGCGCCGCGCCGAGGAGATCCGCCCCGCCCCAGCCCGGCTTCAGCGCGGCGAGCACGGCCTCGTGGCGGCGCTCGCTGAGCCCTGGCGGCGCGACGAGGCGCGGGGTCTCCCCAGCGGTGACGATGGCGTTCTCAGGCTTGGCGGCGAGCACGGCGCGGACGGCGTCCATGCGGCCCTTCGTGCGCATCGACGCCGAGAGGTCCACGACGTAGGCCTCAGTGACCCCAGGCGCGACGATCGGCGCGGCCTCGGGCGCAGCCTCACGGACGAGCGCCGCGCACAAGAGCCCGGCGGCGAGGAGCTGAAACAGCAGCGCCAGCCGCTCACGCCAGCGCGGGTCGCGGTGGGCCTTGGCGTCGAGCTCAAACAGGGCGAGGCTCGGCACGATCACCCGGCGGGCCCGGGGCCGCAGCAAAAACCACAGAGTGATGAGCGCGGCGCAGGCCACAAACAGCGCCACAGCGCGGGCCGGGTCGAGGAGCGGCCAGAGGCTCATCGCAGCACACCCCGGCCCCGGAGCAAGGTGAGGAGCAGGCCCTCCATGTCCGTCGGGTCGCCGGTCAAGGTGCGGGCCACGGGCACGCCTCGGCGGCGGCAGTCGTCCTCGACCTGGTCCCAGCGGGCCCGGGCGACGTCTCGGGCGGCGGTCAGCTCACCCCGGCTCACCCCGGAGAGCACCGCCCCCGTCTCGCCGTCCACGAGGTCAAAACGTTCGCCGTCCAAGGGCAAGGCCAGCTCACCCGGGCTACGAATGGCGACCACCGCCACGTCAAAACGCTCATGCCGCAGCAGATCCACGGCGGCGAGCCAGGACGGGTCGAGCAGGTCACTCACCAGCACGACGACGCCTCGGGCGGGGCCGAGCGCGATCATCTGCCGGGTGGAGGCCAAGGTGTCGGTGCCCGCCGGGGGCTCGGACTCGCCCAGCAACGTCCAGGCCCGCACCACCTCAGCGCGTTTTCGGGCCAAAGCGAGCGGCCGCCCCAAGGCCCCAGCGAAGGGCCAGAGGCGCACCTGATCGAGATTACACAGCGCCACATAGGCGATGGCGACGGCCACACGCTGGGCGACGGCGCGTTTGTCGTCGCCTCGGCCGGCCCCGACGGTGAGCCCCATGCTGGCCGAGCGGTCCACGAGCAGGTGCACGTTGAGCTCGGTCTCCTCTTCAGCGAGGCGCACCATGAGCTGCCCCGAGCGCCCGTACAGCGTCCAATCGACGTGTTTGAGGTCGTCGCCGGGGGTGTAGGGCCGGTGGTCGGCGAAGTCTACGCCCACACCGAGCTTCTTCGAGCGGGTGCGCGCCGCGTACCGACCGGGGTGCGCCCGGCGGGTGGCGACACGCAGCAGCTCTAATTTGGCCAGAAGCTCGGCGGGGAGGTCCACCTAGCGGCCTCGAAACGAGCGTGTGGCGGCCTCGGCGGCCTCACGCACGAGGCTCGCCGGGTCGATGCCGCCCGACTCCCCGTCGAAGTTGAGCAAGACGCGGTGGCGCAGGCAGTCCACGGCGACGGCGACGATGTCCTCCGGCGAGAGCACGGGCTGGCGGGCGTCACCCCGGGTGGCCAAGGCCCGCACCTTCCCGGCGAGCACCATGGCCTGCACCCCACGGGGCGAGGCGCCAAAGCGCACGTACTTCCGCACGGCGTCGGGGGCGCCGGGTGTGTCGGCGTGGGTAAAGCGCAGCAGGCGCGCGGCGAGGCGTAAGGTCTCCGGGGCGGCGGGCACGAGCCGCACGGCCTCCCGCATCGCCATCACCCCGGCGGCGTCGAGCACCGGGCGCGGCGCGTCTCCCCCCGTGGCCGTCGTGCGCCCGAGCACGTCCACGAGCTGATCCTCCGTGGGCAGCGTCAAGAGCAGCTTCACCAAGAAGCGGTCGAGCTGGGCCTCGGGCAGGGGGTAGGTACCCTCCATCTCCAGGGGGTTCTGGGTGGCGATGACGATGAAGGGCTCGGGCAGGCGCCAGGTCTCGCCCAGAAGCGTCACCTGCCGCTCTTGCATGGCCTCCAACAAGGCCGATTGCGTCTTGGGCGTGGCGCGGTTGATCTCATCGGCGAGCACGACGTTGGCGAAGATCGGCCCCCGGCGCAGCACCAGCTCTTTGCGGCCTTGGGCGTCTTCAGCGACGAGGTGGGTGCCGGTGACGTCAGCGGGCATCAGATCCGGGGTGAACTGGATGCGGCTCGGCTTGAGATCCAGGGCCTCGGCGAGCGCCCGCACAAGCCGGGTCTTGCCCAGGCCGGGGTTGCCCTCCAGAAGCGCGTTGCCATCGGCGAAGAGGGCCATGAGCGCGCCCTCGATGACGGGCTCTAAGCCGACGATCACCCGCTGCACCTCGGCGCGGACGGCGTGAAAGTGGCGCTGAAACTCGGCTGGGGTCACGGGGTCTCCTTCAGACCTAAAAAGTAGGCGCGCACGAGGCCCTCCATGAGCGGAGGCAGCTCCTCTTCAGCCAAGGCGCGCTCGGCCTCCTCGAAGTAGCCGTCAAAACGTTCATCCAGGGCCTCATCGCCGCCTTGGGTGACGACGGACTTGTCGGCGACGAGGCCGAAGATCGCGGCGCGCTCCTCCTGAGAGAGCGCCCCCATGCTGAACCGGGCGCTCACCCGCTCGGTCTCGCCGGGGGTCGTCTCCGGGGTCTCAGCGCCGCGGCTGGACTCGCCGACGCCGCCGTCCGCGCCGCCGCCGCCGCCTTTCACCTGGCCTTCGCCGTCGCCAGACGCGGTCATGGTCGGGGCCTCGTCGGGGGCCTCTCCGGCGGCGGCGAAGGCCTCGGCGGCGACCTCAGCGGCGGACTTCTCGCCCTCGATCAAGGGCGCGACGCTGCCGTCATCGGGGCGGGTCTCGGCGCTGAGCTCGCCAGGGTCGTTCGTGTTGACGTCGTCCTTGCGGCGGCTCTCGGCGTAACGCTCGGCCTCGTTCGCCTGCTTCGCCTCGCCCAAGGCGTCGTTGAGATCCCGGGCGAGCTGCTCCGCGCGCTCCTTCATGCTCTGCTCAAAGCTGGCCTCTAAGAGGTGATCCCGCTCGTGCTCGGCGCTGCCCATTGGGTTCTTCTCGAAGCCTGCGCGCTCGGCGGCCTCGCTCAAGGACGGCTCCTGGCCGCCGCCCTCTTGGCCCGGCGGCCTCGGCGTCCCCTGCCCCGGCGGCGTCGTGGGCCGCAGCCCCGAGGCCTCGGGCGCCTCCCCGCCGTTGAGCCCGGCCTTGAGCGGCGAGGCCTTCAACATGCCCAAGATCTCGGCCTCAACCATCGCCCCCAGCGCTCGCAAGAGCGCGTCGTCTTGGGTCTGGGCGGTCTGGGCCAAGGCCAAGGTCTCGTCGAGCTGGGCCTTGGTCTCCGGCGACATCGGCGGCGGGTTGGCCCGTGGGCTCACCTGGGGCGGGGTCTCGGGCGTCGGGGGCTCGTCGAGGAGGAGCCCCGCCTCGCGGGCGGCGCGGCGCTCCTCTTTGAGCCGACGCGCCGCGGCGGCGAGCAGCGGGCGACCCTCACGCCGGGCCTTCACCTCCAGCGCGTCCAGGGCGGCCTCTTGGGCGTCGGCGGGGGCCTCGGGCGCGGCGGGGGCCTCGGGCGCGGCGGGCCAGGCGATCAACACCAGGGCGAGGATCATCGCCCCCAGCTCAACCCGCGAAGGTCGGGGCCACAGAAGCGGCGGCGGCGGCCGCTCACCCAAGGCGTCCAAGGCGTCGAGGGTGACGGCCTCGGCGGCGGGGTGCCCCGTCTGGAGCAGGTGCAGGGCCGTGTCGCAGGCGGCGTTGAGCGCGTAGACCCGATCGGCCTCCCGCGCCACCACCCCCAAGTCCAAGGGCCGGGCGAGGCCGAGGCCGAGCACGATCAGGGGGATCCCCAGCCCGAGGCCCAAGGCCCAAACCACCGAGAGCCCCCCGGCCCACACCCCGACGGCGGCGATCCCGAGCCCCACGGGCAAGGCGCGGGCGCCCCATCCGAGGCCTCGCGCCGCGCGAACACGGCGAGAGAGCGGGGCGAGGCGTGTGGTGAGGTCGTCGCGGGCGGACATTCGGAGCTGGGGGTGTTGAGAGGGAGCGACTCTGCTAACGTACAAGCGCACGCGCTGGTTGCGCCGCCCCCCAGGCCAAGATGCGAATCCTCCTTGTCGAAGATGAGCCCGAGATCCGCCATGTCGTCTCCGAGTACCTCTCGGGGAGCGGCCATCAGGTCGTCGCGGCGGCGTCGGGCCACGAGGCCATCGAGCTCATCGAGCGCGCCGAGCTGGCCTTTGACGCGGCGATCGTCGATTGGCAGATGACGGGCATCTCCGGCCGGGACGTGCTGGAGCTGCTCCACGAGCGTTTCCCCCACACCGCCCTGTTCTTGTGTACGGGCCTGGGCCAAGGCCAGCTCCCCGAGCGCCCCACGGAGGCGCCGCTGCAGGGGATCTTTCACAAGCCGTTCTCGATGCGAAAGCTGAACGAGGCCCTGCACCGCGTCATGAAGGCGCGTGGACAGGGTTGACAAAGCGGCGGCACGGCGCTCGCGCAAAAAAAGTTAAGAAAACGCTTGCCACTCGGGGGGGAATGCGCATACCCTGAGAGTGTCAATTGACGCTTGCGTCACCTGACCTGAGAGCACCAGCCTCCCCCGCCGGACCCAATCTGGCAAATCAGCGTCTCCTCCATCTCTTGCGGTGAGGGGTATCAGCGGGGGAGGCTCTCTCGCCTCAAAAAACGCCGGGCCTTCGGGCTCGGCGTCTTTGCTCTGGGGCGAAACTTCCCCGGCGCCGCTCACTCCGCGGGCGTCTCCGGCGGCGGCGGGCGCACCTGAATCGGCGGCTCACCACGACCGGGGCCGCCGCGGCCCTCCGGCGGACCTCCACGCCCAGGACCACGGGGCCCAGGACCACCCGGCCCGCCGCCGCCAGGACCGCGCGGCCCGCCGCCCTCAGCGCCAGGACCGCCCGGCGGAGGCCCACCGCCCCCTTCAGGAGGCAGCCCCTCCCCCTCGGCCCCGCCCTGCTCGTCGCGGATCGTGTGGCGGTGCATGTGAGGCCGCTGCACAAACTTCGTGCAGGTCTCTTCGATCTGGGGGTTCTGAATCTCCCGGCACAGGCGCAGGGTGTTCGGCTCGTGCTGCTGGGTGATCGTGTACAGCAGGTAATCCCGGGTGACCGGGCTGAGCTTGGGCAGCCAGGCCTCGGCGGCGGCGGGGTCGGTGGCCCAGAGCGCCAGCACCGTGTCGATGTAGCACTGCTGCGCCGAGTCTTCGGGCAGACGCGCACAATCTTCAGGGCTGTCCGCCGAGCAAGCGCTCAGGGCCAAACCCAACAACGGGATCAGAGGGAGGCTCAACGGGGCGACTCGGCGGCGGCTCATGGGGGCTCCGTGCGCTTGGAGTTTGCATCGATCCCCTTCACCGTGCAAGGAATGAGCATCCCGAGGGCTCTATGCTCAACACTCTGCTCAACGCGTTCTCCGGCCCTGGCGGCGTCTTTATGGTCGTGATCACGGCCCTGGGGGCGTTCTCGGTCGCCGTGGCGATCGAGCGGGGCGTGCTCTTGTTGTGGCGTTGGCGCTCGCCCCAAGACGTCGTCGAGGCGCGCCTGCGCCGCGGGGCCTTGGCCGAGGCGGCGGCGGCGACGGCGGGCACCCCGGTGGGCGCGGTGATCGCCGCGGGCGCCGCCGAACAAGACCCCGAGGCCGCCTGGGAGGCCATGGGCGCTGAGGCGGCGATGGCCGAGGCGAGGCTGCGCCGCCGAATCGGCGCCTTGGGCGCGGTGGCCAACCTCAGCACGATGATCGGCCTCTTGGGCACGGTCTACGGGCTCATCCTCGCCTTCTCGGCCCTGGGCGACGCCACCGCCGGGGAGCGCGCCGTGCGGCTCTCTGAAGGCATCTCGGCGGCCATGGCCACCACGGCCTGGGGCCTCATGGTGGGCATCCCGTCGTTGGCGCTGCACGCCTGGTTTGAGGGGGTGGTGAGCCGCCACGTCGCGCGCATCGAGTCGGCGGCGGGGCTCGTCGCGCTCGCGCTTCGGAGGCCCTCATCCGAAGGCTGATCCCCAAGGCCCCACCGGCCCCAGCCGATCCTCGGCCAGCGCTCCTGAGCGTCATCGCGCTCATGTTTCTGCTGCTGCCGTTTCTCTTGTTGACCACCTCCACCCAGCGCCTCGTGGGCCTCACCCTGAGCTTGCCCGAGCTCGGCGGCCTCTTGCCTCCTGAGCCCCCGGGCCGTGTGGAGCGTGTGGAGATCGAGGCCCGCCCCGAGGGCCTGCGGGTGCTCGCCCAGGTGCGCCGGGCCGACGTCATCACCAGCGCCGGAGACACCCAGGCCTTCGCCGTCACCTTGCCCAGCCAGCGCGGCGAGGCCGACCTCGCCGGGCTTCAGGCCCAGCTCCGCGCGCTCAAGGCGCTGGACACGACGCGGCGAAAGCTCACCCTGCGCCCCAGCGACGCCTTGCCCGGTCAGACGGTGGTGGCGCTCATGGACGCCGCCCGGGCCGACGCCCAAGGTGAGCTCTTCCCCGAGCTGAGCCTCGCCACCCTCACCGAGCCCCCGCCGGAGACCCCATGAGGCGCGGCCTTCGCCCTCTGCGGGCCGTCTCCAGCGCCACGAACCCGCTTTACGCGGCCTTGGCGCCGATGGTCGACGTGCTGACCATCCTGCTCGTGTTTCTGCTGCGCACCTGGTCTACGGATCCCCCCGTGCGCCCCGACGACCCCAGCTTTCAGCTCCCCTTGAGCGTCGAGGAGGCCCCGGTGGGCGTGGCCCGGCGCCTCGATCTCGCCGAGGGCGAGGTGAGCCTCAACGGCGCGCGCATCACCTCTACCCAGGCCGCCTTGGCCCGGGACGAGGCCGTGATCCCCGAGCTGGTGACCGCCTTGGCCGCCGACCCCGACGCGCCGCTGCACATCCGCATCGACGCGGACCTGCCCTACGCCTTGCTGCGGCAGGCGCTCAGCTCGGCCCAGGCCGCCGGGGTGCGGGACGTGACCGTCGTGGCCGCGTCCCGGGCGGGGCTCTGAGCTTCTCTTAAGGCCGCTCCTCTTTGCCGTCGGCGTGAACGGCGAACCGCGCGGCGTCGTGGCCATGCACCGGGCCGTCCTCGGGCCAAGGCCAGCCGCCGAACTGTGTGGTCTGGTAGTCGCGGAAGGCCTGCTGAATCTGGGCCGTCGTGTTCATCACGAAGGGCCCATAAGACACGACGGGCTCACCGATGGGCCGACCTTGGAGCATGAGCAGCTCCACCGCGCCTTTGGCGACCAAGGTGACCTCGGCGTCGCCCTGCAGCCGCGCGCCGTGGCGGCCGGGCAGCTTGACCTCCCCCACGCCGAGGCCGTCCCCGGCGAAGAGGTAGATCATCCGGTTCACCCCGGCTTTGGCCGCGGGCAGGGTGAAGCGGGCGCCGTCGTCCATCCGAAGCGTCCAGATCGCCAGCTCGGCCTCCGCCGCCGACGCCCAAGAGTCCGGCGGCGGCGCGGGCGGCTTGGCCTGCCCATAGGCCCCGGCCACGACGGTGAGGGTGCTAAAGCGCCCGTTCTCATCCCGATGGGCGACCTGGGGCACGGCCTGGCTCCAGAACATCGTGAAATGCGGCGCCACCATCTTGTTCTTCGCCGGCAGGTTGAGCCAGATCTGGAACAGCTCGGCGGGGTTTGGCTGATCCGTGTTCAACAGCGGGAACATCTCGGCGTGAACCACCCCTTTGCCCGCGGTCATCCACTGCACATCGCCTTGTCCGTAGCGGGCCCGGGCGCCCATGGAGTCGGCGTGGTCGATGAACCCTTGGCGGGTCACCGTGACCGTCTCAAAGCCTCGGTGCGGGTGCTGGGGGAAGCCGGGCACTCGGCGCCCGTGGTACATGCTCCAGCCGTCTTTTCCGCCGAAATCTTGGCCGATCTGCCGCCCGGTGAGCGGCGCCGCCGGGGCGAGCTGGCCGTCGCCGCGGGGGTAGTTGTCGACGTGGTGAACGCAG
>JAKLKE010000032.1:0-20526 GCA_023150775.1 Myxococcota bacterium | reverse complement strand
GGGTGGGTGGGCCTGGGGGGCCCGCCGAGGGGGAAGGTCTGGAGCACAGGGTTCATGAGCACCTCCGGGGCGAGCGCCCCTGGGCTTGGGTCTTGCCCACATGATGCGTGAGGGCGGTGAAGGTTGCGTGGCAACGTGCGATGCACGAGGTTATGGCTACCCGGCCCAAATGACCGTCTTCAGAGAGTTCAGACATGCCGATGGAATGGAAATCGCTGCTGAGTGCAAACCACATCGGATCCACAGGTGTAGAAACTCAACTCGACGAAAGGGGGTTTGGTCGTGACTATTCTCGAATTCTCTTTTCGCGACCGTTCCGCCGACTGCTCGACAAGACGCAGGTGTTCCCGATGCCGGTGAATGACCACGTCCACAACAGACTCATCCACAGCGTCGAGGTATCGTCGGTTGGGCGCCAATTGGGTGCATTGGCCGAGAAGGATCTTTTGGCGCGTAAGGTTGACTTGGGCAACTTACCCCCAAACGCCTTGGGCGACATCGTGGCATCTGCCTGCCTGATGCACGACATCGGCAACCCCCCCTTCGGCCACGCCGGTGAAGACGCCATCGCCTCGTGGTTCCGAGGCGATGGCAAAGATTACCTCGATACCCTCGACGACGCCGAGAAGATGGACCTCCAGCAATTTGAGGGCAACGCCCAGAGCTTCCGTGTGGTCAGTCGCTTAGAAATGTACGGCCAAGATCGTGGAGGGATGCAACTCTCCATGGCGACTTTAGGTGCTGTGGCAAAATATCCCCAAGCGTCGTTTCACCGCGAAAAAAACAATCCCACCCGCCCCAAGCACGTCGCTCGAAAAAAATTCAGCTACTTCCAGGCCGAAAGGGTGGAGTTCGAGTCGGTTGCGACAGGGCTGGGCCTCTCGACCGTCGAGGAGCAAGCTTGGGTACGCCACCCGCTAACGTACTTGGTGGAGGCCGCGGACGACATCTGCTACAGTATCCTCGATCTAGAAGACGGTTTCACCTTAGGATTGGTGCCGGAGAAGAAAATTATAGAGAAACTAAACACACTTCTCGGTAGACTCGGTAAAGAAATCCCGAACAACAGCCGCTCCACGAACGAGCATATCGCTCACCTACGTGGACTTGCAATCGGCCACCTTATCAAAAAAGTCAGCCAAAAATTTAACGAACTTCACGATGACCTACTTGCGGGCCAAGTCCATGAGTCCCTTGTGACGCTAATTGAAGAGCAAAGCGCCCTTAAAGACATCGGAGAAATGTCTAAAGAATTATGCTATAATGCAGACGAGGTCATCAGGACCGAGCTGGTCGGCTACGAGGTGCTTGGTGGTCTACTAGACATCTTCGTCCCAGCAGTCTTAACACTTTCACCTAGCGGGCGCCAGGAGCGTGTGCTTAAGCTCATGCCTATAAAGAAACGATCTGTTGAGTCGGCGTACAGTCGCCTGCTGCGGGTGACCGACTACCTCAGCGGCATGACCGACGGCTACGCGCTGCGGTTGTACAAAGAGCTGCGCGGCATCGAGCTCCCCGGCGTTCAAGGCCGCGCTCCGGCGGGCTGAAGCTGGGAGTCCCCGCTCAGAACATCACGTCCACGAGCACCTGACCGGTGTGCTGGGCCTGGCTAAAATCTTCACCAAACCGCGCCGTCCAGCCGCCTTGCACCTTAAACCGGTGCTTGTTGAGGTAATAGTTCAGCCCGGCGGCGAGCTCATTGCCCAAGGTCTCCGTCTCGGTGACATACTTGGGGTCGGTGCCCTCAAAGGCGTAGAGCCGACTGTATCGCCCAGCGAGCTCCACCTTCGGCGTGATCATCACCGAGGGCTGCACCAGCCAGCCCCAGCCCGAGCGCGCGTACTCCGTGGCGGCCACCCCCTCGTCATCGGTGACCGTCCACGACTCCTCCTGGGCGTCCCGCACGACCGCCTCCCCCATGACCGCCACGCCTCGCCACTTAAACACCACGTCACCGGCGAGATGCAGGTAGTCGGCGGTGCCTAAGCTGTAGGTCGTAGACGTGGTGCTGCGGGCGCGGTTGGTGTTGAGGTTGTAGGCGGCGGCGAGGCCCAAGGCGAGGCCCGGGGTCTCCCGGCGGTTGAGGTCCCCTTCGCTGTCGTCATCGACGGGGCCCAAGGGCCGAAGCTCAACTCGGGCCACGGCGAGGCCGCCCGGCGCCTTCTCGGCGACGGCGTTGCCGCCCCCTCCGGCGAACACCCCCAGACGATAGGCCACCATCGAGCCGCCCAGCGCGTCGGAGTACAGATACGCGCCGACGTCGCGGTCCAAGGTCAGCTCACTCACCGGGCGGGGCCGGTCGGCGAGCTGCAGCGAGAACTCGCGGATGGTGCGAGCGCGGTCAAAGGGCACAAAGATCTGCCCCACGCGCAGGCTGGCGTTGGGGTTGTGCTTGAGATCGAGGTAGGCGTCAAAGATGGGGGAGATCGTGCCGTCTCGATAGTCGTTCGGCGCCAGGGCGAGCTGAAAGGTGTAGCCGATGTCTTCAGAGAGCGTGTGCCCGTTGAGCCACACCCGGGCGGTGTACACGCGGCCGATCGTGGTGAACTCCCGCGCCCGGTCGCCGGGCGGGGCCGTGGTGAGGCTCTCCCGGAGCTGAATCCGCCCGCGGACGTTCATCGAGAACTGGCCATCGTCGCTGGTGACGGTGAGGCCCTTGCCCGAGTCGCCGGTGACCTCAGCGGCCTGGGCGACGGCGGGGGTGAGCGTGGTGAGGAGCAGAGCGAGGAGGCGAAGGGGCATCGAGGACTCCGTGCGGCGCTCGACTAACTGCAACGGCCGTGCCACGCCGCTGGCGCGGTGAACGGCGGGATCTCGACGGTGTGGCCACGGGCGGTCGTGGGCGTGGGCGCGGGGGGGCGTGGGCCTATCGTGGCAGCAGCTCGGTGAGCCGCGCCGCGATGGGGTGCCCGCTCAAGGCCGCTTGGCGCTGGCTGTCTTCGGTCGCGACCTTGAGGATCCTCGCGGCCCACTCGTGATGGGCGTTCTTCATGTCGCCGTTGATCTGGCCGAAGATCTTCGGCTGTTTGTTCTTGGGGAGCGCGCGTAGGGTGTTGATCGCCCGGTTGAGCAGCTCCTTCGCCTCACGTCCCTGAGGGTCTGCGCGCCAACTCGGCCAATCCTTGATCCGCAGCTCCGCCGCCCCAAGCGCGGCGCGCACGTTGGCCTCTGAGCGCGTGAGCAGGCCCTCAAACTCAGGCGCCATACACAGCGCGTAGATCCCGTGACGCTCTAGCCGTGGTGGCGCGCCCCGCGCCGAGGGGACCACCCGCGCCTGAAGCTCCTGCAGCTTCGCCCGGGCGGACTTCAGCCACTCCGGGGGCAACATCGAGCCCTCCCGCGCCAGGCCCTCGTAGAGCCGCAGCGTCTCATTCCATCGGCATTGGGGCGGGGTCATCGCGCTGGCGAGCGAGGGGTGGAGATCCCAGGCCACGATCACACAGTCGAAGGGGGTGTTGAGCAGCTCGCGGCGAATACGGTCATCTAGCGACTCACCACGCCCAGTGCTCTTGGGGCTCGCCGGGTTCATCGCCTCGATCGACGCCTTGTCGATGGGGAAGACGAGGGCCGGTGCGGGCCGCCCAACCAATCTCGGGAGCAGCTCACGCCAGATCTGCTCGAAATAATCGACCCGCGCCCCACGAGGCGAGCGGCTGCCCTCGGCGAAGATCCCGAACCGAAGAGGCTCCTGACGGCGCTCCGGCATTCAGGACAGCCCCTGCACATACCGGGTCCCCGGCGGCACATAGGGCGAGAAGGCCCTGACCGCGTCCATGTCGGCGAATCGTTTGTACTGGGTCTCTCCGCCCGCGCGCTCGACGTAGAGGATGTCATCAAGGGGCACGTCATCCAAGAGCCATGGGGAGTGGGTCGTCACGATGACCTGCACCCCTTGGCTCGACGCCGCGCGAAGGTGCTGCACGATGCGCTGGACCACCCAGGGGTCGAGGCCGTTCTCGATCTCTTCGATGCAGAGAAGCGAAGGCGCGGGGCTGCACTCCAAGAGCGCCAAGATCGCGACGATGCGCCGGGTGCCCTCGGACAACATCCAGGCGGGCACCTCGTGTCTCCGGGCGCGCTTCCCCGCCTCACGGGGGAGCTCCTCGATCAAGGAGTAGTGAAGCTCCATCCCTTCGCCCGGGTCGTTCACGACGAGGCCTCGCATCCCCGGCACCAGCTCAACGACACGCTCCACGAGGCGGGCGACCTGGGCAGGCGACAGGCTCTTGAGCAGCCGCGCGAGCTGTCGCCCCTCCTCGTCGAGGATCGGCTCCAGCGAGCCACGAAACGGCGTCGCCCCGCCGCCGAGCTGCGCCGGGCTGAGGCGCAAGAACACGGCGTTCGCCCAGAACTCACGCGCCGGAGCCGTCGCGGCGCTCCGGTCGCGGGCCAAGGCCAACAAGTCTGGCGCCGCCGGGGCGTTGATCTGCCGTTGGGCGCCCGTTTTGCTCGTCGTCTCAAGCCACTCGCCAAGCGAGAGGTCCACGCGCCCTGGATGCCGAACCTCCACCCGATACGTCGTCGCGCGGGCCGCCTCACCCCACCTCAGCTCGATCTCCATCCCCTTCACGCGCCCCTCGGCGCCGACGTGCAGCAGGTGCGGGAGCCCCCGAAAGCGGTCGAAAGCCCCTGGCACCGTGGAGCGCAGGGCCGTGTCGATCCACTGCAGGGCCTCGATGAGCGTGCTCTTGCCCGAGCCGTTGCGCCCGATGAGCACGTTGAACGGCCTCAGCGGCACCGCGCCAGAGTCCCGCACCGCCTTGAACCCGCGCACCGTGAGCGCGCTGAGCGGCGGGAGCTTCGACGATGCGCGCGGACGGGGGTTGGTCGGCATCTCGGCAGGTTCTCCGCGAGAGAGGGGCCTCGCCTTGTAACCCTGGCTTAAGGTCGTCGGTAGCCCACCCCTCCCCCGCTTGCCAGCGCCGCCCGCGAAGCCTACGCTATCCCCGCGCCTGGAGTCCTTCGTCATGCAGTCCGGCACCCTCCGCGACCCTCCCCTCATCGAGCTGCTGCTCAGCCTCGCCGCCCAGCGCGCCAACGGCCGCCTGGAGTGTGGCGACGGCCGCCGCAAGTGGACCTTCTGGTTTGAGGGCGGCCGCCTCTCGGCCACGAAGTCGAACCTCAAGAGTGAGGCCCTGGAGAGCCTTGAGGCCAAACACCCCGGCGCGGGGCCCGACGAGCTCGCCCGCATCCAAGGCCTCACCCGCGTTCACGGCGCGCTCCGCGCCATCGACGGCGAGTGGAGCTTCACACCCAACGACGCGCCCCCCGCCCGCAAACCCGTCGATCTCCTCGCCGCCTGCTGGTCGGCCCTGGGCGACGCCGTGCCCGACGACCTCGCCCGGGCGCGCCTCGCGGGCCTCGACGGGCGCTTCCCGCGGCTCAAGGCCGGCGGCGGGGTCAGCATCGACGAGCTGCCCTACCCCGCGGAGCTCCGCGCCGCGCTCTTAGACCTCGACGGCCAGCGCACCCTCGCCGACGTGCTCGACTTCATCCCGACGCCCCCGGAGATCGCCCGGCGCGGCGTGTACCTGGGCCTGCTCGCCGGGGTGATCAGCGTCGATGAGCAGGGCGCGAGCACGCCCAAGGTCATCGTCGAGACCGCCTCCCCTCGCGCCGCCGAGACAGCTTCCGCCGCCAAGCCCGCCGCGCCCCCCGCCGCCGAGGCCGACCCCGAGCTTGACCGCCTGCGCGCCGAGCAACGCCGCGTGAACGGCGCCGCCAACCACTTCGAGCGCCTCGGCGTGGCCTGGGACGCCGAGCCCGCCGAGCAGCGTAAGGCCTACATGCGCCTCGCCCAGCACCTCCACCCCGACCGCTGGACGCTCAAGCCGCCTGAACAAGCGGAGATCGCCAACGCCGTCTTCGCCAAGGTGAGCGAGGCCTGGGAGATCATCGGCGACGAGGCCGCCCGCGCCGAGTACACCGACCGCGTCATCCACGGCAAAAAGACCGAAGACGAGCTCGCCATGGAGAAGGTCCAGGAGATCATGTCGGCGGAGAACGACTTTAAGCTCGGCCTGGGCGAGCTGAACAACGGGCGCATCCTCCAGGCCCACGAGGCGTTTAAGGCCGCCCGGGACCGCCTGCCCGAAGAGATGGAGTTCGCCGCGTTCTACGGCTACACCCTGTTTAAGCTCAACTATGGCAAAGACGACATGCTCGCGAACGAGGGTGAGCAGCTCATCCGCGTGAGCATCGAGAACGGCACCAAGCTCTCCAACGGCTGGGCGCTCATGGGCATGTTGAACCACGACAAGGGCGAGCTGGAGGTCGCCAAACGTGCGCTGTTGACCTCGCTCAAGCTCCAGCCCACGAACCCCATCGCCCAGCGGGAGCTCAAGCGCCTGCAGCGGCGCCTAGAGAAAGACAAAGAGTCCGCCCCGGCGGCGGGCATCGGCGGGTTCTTCTCGAAGCTCTTCGGGAAGAAGTAGGCGGCTCAGCGCCGATACACGTCCACCAAGGCGTTCTTGAGCTGGGCCCGGCGCCGCTTCGCTCTGCCCGCGCGCACCAGTTCCCCCAGCGCCCGGGTGACGGCCTCGATGGCGGCGCGTCGGGCGAGGATCGGGTTCGGCTCGTCCCCGTAGAGCCCCTGCTGAATCGGCTCCGGCAGTCGCTCCAAGACCTGGCTCGGCGCGAGCCCCCCGGCGAGCAGCGTCCGCAGCCGCTCGCCCCAATCTTTGGGCTTGAGCGCGATCTCAACGGCGGCTTGCAGGTCCATACGCTCTTGCTTTATGGTGATAGCCCCCCTGCGCGTCGGCGCCGATGGAGCGGATGAATGATCCTTCTCTTCGTGAGCTTCGCATGTGGCGAGCCTGAAGTTGCGCCCGAGCCCAAAACGCCCGTGGATCTGGTGTCGCTGGTGCGCCCCCACATGGGCAGCGGCGGCCTCGGCTACGGCTACGGCGGCCTCACCCCCGCCGCCGAGACGCCCAACGGCTTTGTGAAGGTCGGCCCCGACACCCGCACGGGCTCGTCGCGCCTGAGCTTCAACCACAGCGCGGGCTACTGCTACGACGACACCCACATCCAGGCCTTCTCCCACACCCGCCTGCCGGGCATCGGCGTCTCCGATGGCGGCGCCGTGGGTTTCATGCTCAGCGACATCGAGACCATCGACCCCGACGCCTACCAGCGCCCCTTCTCCCACGACGACGAGGTCGCCCGCCCCGGCTACTACGCCGTCACCTTGCCCGGCTTGGGCGCCGTGGAGCTCGCCGCCACCCCCCGCGCCGCCGCCCACCGCTGGACCTGGGAGGGTGAGAGCCGCTGGCTGACCCTCGATCTCGGCCACACCACCTCCTCCAGCCACGGCGTGTACGACACCTGGATAGCCCTTCACGACGACCAGCAGACGATCACCGGCTTCGTGGAGATCGAGGGCTCCCTCTCTAGCCGCGGCGGCCGGGGCCTGCCCGTGTGGTTCGTCGCCAAGCTCAGCGCGCCGTGGGTGGAGTCCCAGGCCTGGCTCGACGGCGCCCCCGCTGAAGATCCCAGCGCCGCCGCCGGGGCCCGCGCCGCCGCGACCCTCCGTTTTGACGTGCCCGAGGTTCAGGTGCGCATCGGCCTCTCCGCCGTCGACCTCGCCGGGGCCGAGGCCAACCTCGCGGCCGAGCTCCCCGACTTCGACCTCCCCGGCGCCGCCACCGCCGCCGAGGCCCTGTGGCGCGAGGCCTTCGCGCCGTTCACCGTCACCGGCGGCAGCGAGGCCGACCAGATCCTCTTCGCCACCGCCCTCTACAACACCCGCCGGATGCCCACCCTGTTCAGCGACGTAGACGGCCGCTACCGGGGCGTCGATGACACCATCCATGATGCTGATGGATTTCTCTACTACACCGACTTCTCTTTATGGGATACCTACCGCACCCTGCACCCCTTGGTGATCTTGGCCTGGCCCGACCTCGCCCGAGACTTCGCCCGCTCCTTGAGCCAGATGGGCATCGCCAACGGCTACCTCCCGCGCTGGCCCGCGGGCGCCGTCGAGTCCGGCACCATGGTGGGCACCCCGGCGGAGATCGTGCTCGCCGAGACCGCGCTGAAGGGCATCTCCGGCTTCGGTGAGGCCGAGATCTGGCCCATCGCCGCCGCCCGCGCCCTCGATCCCGACAGCCCCTTCGCCCGAGAGGGCCTGCGCTCCACCCAGACGCTTGGCTACATCCCCTACGAGGAGCGCGGCGCGAGCGTGAGCATCCTCCTGGAGCACGCCACCAGCGACCACGCCATGTCTCTGTGGGCCACGTCCTTGGGCCTCAACAAAGAGGCCGAGACCTTGATGGCCCAGTCCAAGGTCTACGACGCCGTGTTTGACGCCGAGAGCCAGTTTGTGCGCGGCCGTCTCGCCGACGGCGCCTGGGCGCCCCTAGAGGATGAGGTGTGGGGCGAGGCGTTCTCCGAGGGCAACGCCTGGCAGTACACCTGGATGCTGCCTCAAGACCCCGCCGCCCTCGCCGCCGCCTTCGGGGGTGAGGCCGCCGCTGTCACCAAGCTCAACGAGCTCTTTGAGCTGAGCGAGGGTGAGGCCGACACCATCGGCCCCGACGTCTACTACTGGCACGGCAACGAGCCCGACCTCTGCTTCGCGCCGCTCTTCACCCTGCTCGGCGAGCCCGAACTGAGCCAAGACTGGGTGCGCTGGATCCAAGACAACAAGTACTCCAGCGAACACGACGGCTTAGACGGCAACGACGACGGCGGCACGCTCAGCGCGTGGTGGCTGTTCACCGCCATGGGGCTCTACCCGCTGAACGGGACGGTGGACTACGTGCTGCTCACGCCGCGCTTTGATGAGGTGCGGATTCAGCGGGAGGGGCTGGATCTCACGCTCACCGCGACGGGGGAAGGGCACCGCATCGACGGCGTGAGCCTCGACGGCGTGGCCGTGGAGGGCCTGGTTGTGAGCCATGAGCAGCTCACGGGCGGATCGGAGCTGGTCTTCTCGCGGCTCTGAGGCGGCGGGGCTCGGCCACGGGGGGATCAGCCCAGCCAAAGCGACGATCCGCGGAAAACTTCAGGCCAACGCTTGACAGGCCTCAGAGGCTCATGGTCTGATGAGCCATGATATTTCGTTCGTCGAAAGAACTAACCAACAAGTCCACCCGCGCGGACGGGGCGATCCTGCGCGACCACAACGTGTCGCTGATCCTTCACCTCGCCTGGCAGGCCGGTGAGATCTCCCGCATTGACCTCGCCCGCGAGTCCGGCCTCGCACCCTCCACGGTGTCCAAGATCGTCGGAAACCTCATCGGCGCCGGCGTTCTCCGCGAGGCGCGTGTGGCCTCCTCGGCCAGCGGCCGCCCGCCCATCGTGCTGCAGTACGACGACTCGGTGTACAAGCTCTTGGGGATCGACCTGGGCGCCACCCACGTCTCCGTCGCGCTCACCAACCTCCGCGGGCGGGTCTTGTCGTGGAAGACCCGCGTTCACGACGTGCGAGGCGACCCTGAAGGCGCCTTGAGCTTGGCGGTCGCGCTGACCCACGCGGCCATCGCCGAGGCCGGCACGAGCCTGTCCTCCGTCGTCGGCGCGGGGCTCGGTGTGCCGTCGCCCGTCGATCTGGCCGACCCGGATCACCTCGCCGAGCGCATCTTGCCCGCCTGGGCGAAGGTGCGTCCGGGCGCCTGGCTCTCTGAGGCGCTGGGCCTGTCGGTCGCCGTAGAGAACGACGCGAACCTCGCCGCCTTGGCCGAGGCCTGGCTCGGGGCGGGCCGGGGCGTAGGCACCCTCGCCTACATCAAGGTGGGCACCGGCATCGGCGCGGGGCTCATCGTCAACGGGGCGCTCCTGCGCGGCGCCAACGGCTTCGCCGGGGAGATCGGCCACACGGCGATCGACTCTTCCGGCCCGCCCTGCGCCTGCGGGCTGCGCGGCTGCTTGCAGTCTATGGTCGGCTCGGCCACGGTCTTGGAGCGCACCCGCGCGCTCGTGCGGTCGGGCCGGGTCAGCTCGGTCATGCACCAAGACCCCATGACCCTCACCGGGGTGGCGCTGGCGGCGGCCGAGGGTGATCCCGTCGCCATCGAGGTCGTCGAGGCCTGCGGCCACCACCTGGGCCTCGCCATCGCCAACCTGTTCAACCTGCTCAACCCCTCCCTCGTGCTGTTGGGCGGGGGGCTGACCGCCGCCGGAGAGCAGCTCTTGCGGCCGCTCCGCGAGGCCATCAGCGCCCGCACCCTCTGGGCTTCGCTCACCCAAGCCGAGGTCCGCATCAGCGCCCTGGGGCCCCAAGCCACCGCCCTGGGCGCCGCCACCCTCGTCCTCCAAGCGGCGCTGGCCGATCCGCGCATGTTCTCCCGCAACCAAAGCACGCCACCTGCGTAGACCACCACGGCGCGACCGCGCCAAAATGAGGAGATGTCATGACCCGCAGCTTCCTGATTCTCGGCCTTCTGCTTCCTATCTTCGCCTGTGGTGACAAAGACGCGGGAGAAGACTCCAACACCAACGACGGCACCGACTCCGCGGATCCCGAAGGCGACGCCGACGCAGATGCCGACGCCGACAGCGACACCGACGCGGATGCCGACGCCGACTCGGACGCCGACTCGGACGCCGACAGCGACACCGACTCCGACAGCGACGCCGACCCCACGAACGACGCGCTGATCAACTTCGATGACGGGGCGATCACCTACACGCTCACGGGCTTTGGTGGCGCTGAAGACTCCACCGTCGTGGTCGACCCGACCGACTCGTCGAACAAGGTCGCCAAGGTGATCAAGGCGAGCACCGCTGAGCTGTGGGCGGGCACGACCTTCTCCACCGGGGACAACTTCTCGATCCCCACCCTGCCGATCACCGCCGACGACACCGAGTTCACCCTGCGCGTCTGGTCGCCTCGGGCGGGCATCGAGGTGCGGCTCAAGGTGGAGGACGCCAGCGATCCCACCCGCTCGGTGGAGACCGTGGCCTACCCCAGCGCGGCGGAGACCTGGGAGACGCTCAACTTCGACTTCGCCAACGAGGCCTCGGGCACCGCCGCGCTGAACACGTCCTACACCTTCAACAAGGTGTCTGTGTTCTTTGACTTCGGGAAGACCGGCGGCGACGGCGGCGGCGGCACCTTCTACTTCGACGACTTCGACTCCAACTTTTAGCCCCGGCCCTCGCCCTCTCCCGGGGCGAGGGGCCACCGGCCCACCCAGCACCCCAACCTACTGCTGTCTGGATTCGCCATGACCAGATTCGTGCTGATCGCGCTCGGCTGCATGAGCTCACAGGTGGCTTGGGGCAACCCCAACCATGTCACGGTCAAACAGGACGAGGCGGGCTACCTGCTCCTGATGGACGGATCGCCTTACTTCGTCCGTGGCATGAACTGGGACTACCTGCCCATCGGCGAGAACTACCGGTACTCCCTGTGGAACCAGCCCGACGAGGTCATCGAGACCGCGCTCCGCCGAGAGCTTGGGTTGTTGCGTGAGGCCGGGGTCAACTCCATTCGCCAGTACCCCGACATCCCTCCGCGCTGGGTGGAGTGGATCTGGGTGAACTACGGCATCAGCACGATGATCAACCCGCTGGTGGGCCGCTACGGCACAGAGATTGACGGGCGTTTTGTGCCCGTGACCGACTACTCCGATCCCACCACCCGCGCCGTCCTGCGGGCGCAGACCTTGGAGGCCGTCGAGAAGTTTAAGGACACCCCCGGGGTCTTGATGTGGCTCCTGGGCAACGAGAACAACTACGGCTTGACCTGGTCGGGGTTTGAGATTCAGAACCTGCCTGAAGGGGAGCGAGACGCCGCCCGGGCCCGCTATCTGTACAGCCTCATGGGTGAGCTGGTCGACGCCATCCACGCCGCCGACCCCAACCACCCCGTCGCCCTAGCAAACGGCGACCTGCAGTACATCGACCTGATCAAAGAGGAGTGCCCGAACCTCGACATCATGGGATCGAACGTCTACCGTGGCATGACCGCGCGGGATCTGTATCAGGTCGTCGAAGAGAAGCTCGGCGTGCCCTTTGTCTACTCCGAGTTCGGCGCCGACGCCTACGACGCCAAGGCCGGTCGTGAGGACCACCTCACCCAGGCCGTCTACCTGCGCAGCCAGTGGTTGGACATCTACAACAACGCCTATGGGCAAGGCGCCGGGAACGCCATCGGCGGCTATGTCTTCCAGTGGTCGGACGGCTGGTGGAAATACAAACAAGAAGAGAACCTCGACATCCACGACTCCAACGCCTCCTGGTCTACAGGCGCCTACGCTGAAGACTTCGTCGAGGGCCAGTTCAACATGAACGAGGAGTGGTTCGGCATCACGGCCAAAGGGCCGCCCGACGCCCAAGGGCAGTACGAGCTGTTCCCCCGGGCGGGCTTCTACGTCCTGCGCGACGCCTGGCGCCTCGACCCCTACGCGCCGGACACCACGGCCGAGACCATCCAGACCCACTTCGCGGCCATCGACCCCCAGGTCTACGACCGCAGCTACAAGTCCGCCTTGGCCATCGGCCAGCTCGACACCTTGTCTAAGGCTTATGTCTCGAACGTGCGCATGGAGCTGTCCACCTTCGGCACGACGGACTCCACAGCCACGGGGCAAGGAAAAGAGCGCTTCACCGTCGATCACCTGGAGTCGTTCTACCTATAGACCAAAGCCAAACCTACGGATGATTTTCGGGCGGCGCTCTCGCTCAACGTGCTGGGCAACGTGCCCGTGAACCGCATCGACCCCATCTTCTACGAGACCCGGGGCCGCCAGCCCGCAGATTTAGACGACAGCGAGTCGCCGGTCAATCTGGCCAGCCTGGAGCGGGTTCGTGTTTACCAGGCCTCCTTCACCTGGGAGCATGACCTGTTCACCATGGATGGTTTCTTTCGTAAGCCGCATTTTCATTGGGGCTACGAGGGCGACTTTTTTGGTCTGTACCGCGAGGCCAACTACGGGCCCAACATCGACATCTACAACGGCGACGCCCCCCTTGGCGTAGAGTTCACCGGCAAGGGCGCCTTGGAGGGCCTGCGCCTGGCGTTTGGGCCCGAGCTGTTCTGGGGCGCCAACCCCTCGGTGGTCGGCCTGTACAAACGGCGCGTGGGCAACTTTGACGTCTCTGTGGCGCATCAGGAGGATCTGGCGGCCCAGGGCGCTGTGCAGAGCACCTTCGCCGTCCCCGATCAGCTCACGCGGAGGAGCACCCTCGCCGTGGCCCGGTCCGTGGGTCCGTTTAAGGTAGATGTGGGCGGCATCATGGCCGGCACCGAGCGGCTGGGCGTGCCCTTCACCCGCGTGGTCGAGGCCAGCGGGGACGAGAGCTATCTCGACAGCGGCTACGACGTCATCTACGACGAGATCGTGCTGGCCGACACGCTGGGCGCCCGCGCCCGGGTGGTGGGCCAGATGGGACGTTTTCATGTGCTCGGCGACGCCTCTTACAAGGGTCTGGTGGCCAACGGCGGGGTCGACACGACCCAGGTGTTCACCGGCTGGACCCTGCGGCAGTCAGGGCGCGGCAACCAGGTCGGCGGCAACTTTGGCTTCGCCGCCCAGCTCGGCTCCTTTCAGATCGCGCCCAACGTGCTCTTGCAGCGGCCGCTGGTGGGGCCAAACCCGGTGATCGGCGACCAGTGGGGCGCCTCAACGGGCTGGTACAGCGCGGGCGTGAAGCCAAGAAACGTGCTGGACGACCCCTTCGCGGTGTTGGAGAACCGGGAGACCAAAGGGTTTGAGCTGCTGCTCGCCTACGACCCGACGCCGGGCACCTGGATGTGGGCCTGGGACAACGACGACCGCGAAGACGCGCGCCTCGCGGGCAGCCTGGACGTGACCTACCGCATCATGCCCACCTCCCGCGACTCCAACTTCGGATTTTTGGACGACGGCACGCTGTTCTCGTTTGACGACGCGCCCCCGGGCGGCCAACCTCTGGGACGCGCGACTGAACACGATCCTCAACACGAACGCCGGGGTGCGGTTTTTGGTGGGGGCCTACGCGGGCACCGGCCAAGCCCGAGGCAGCGATCCCCGGCTGATCACACGCTACGGCGGTGATCTGGGCCTGCGCTGGCGGGCCCTGGCCTGGGACACCACGGTCAAGATTGATGACTGGGGGCCCTACGACTTCCACCAGGACTACAACCTGACCTTCCCCCTCCAGATCAACACCGATCTCTCGGGGGGTCTGACCGCGCGCCGCATCGGCCAGCGCTCGACCCGCCTGGGCATCACCGGGAAGTTCCGCACCTTGGACCAGTACTCCGTAGACTGGGTCGCTGTGCCCGGCTACCCCGACGCCCTCGGCTACCAGCTTGAGATCGGCACCTACTTCCACGTGAGCTTGTGAGGCGGTCCATGCGAAGCATCCTGCTCGTGACTCTGGCCGGCTGCACGGTCGATTCGGGCGCCTACCACTACGGCGCCGATCTGAGAGACCTGACCTTTGTGCCGTACAGCCCCGACGAGGGCGTACACCCCGACACATCGGTCCTGTCCAACCCCAACAACCCCTTCCGGCAAGGCATCGGGGCCGAGACCCGCTGGGACGTGCTGGCCTCGGGACCGGTGCACGGCTTCTACGCCATGGCGACCGCTCTGGTGGAGATCCCGACCGGCGAGAACCAGTACTACACCGCCCGCTCCGCCCACGGCGTCTACGACGAGGAGCTGGCGGCGCCGGAGGACCTCTGGTTGGCCCGTGAGCTGGCCGTGCGCGGCTACCGTGAGGTGCTGGAGTCCTTCCTCGACGACGTGACCTTCGACGAGACGGGCACCTACTCCTTTCCCGTCGCGCCCCTGGCCTACGGGGGGCTGATGGAGCTCGGCGGCGACACCTCGGGCTTCGCGCTTATCACCACAGACGATGGCCAACAGGTCGTCGTCCAGGTCCCCTAGGAGGCGCCCATGACCCCCCTCATCCTGCTCTTGTGGGCCTGTCGCGCCGACCTCGGCGAGCCCAGCTATCCCGACCCCGAGCCTTGGGTGGACGACACCGGCTCAAGCGCGCTCTTGGGCCCCGACCCCTACGTCGAGGGGGAGCGGCGCCTGTCCTTGGCGATCTTTTACGAGGGCGGGGCCTCGGAGGTCGATCCAACCGACCACTTCTACATCTTCGAGAACACCTTCTCGGTCAACCCCTCGGACGAGCGCGTTGAGGGCCTGAGCTCAGACCTCTGGGTGCACACCGGCGGCCCCTGGTGGGGCGGCGGCATCTTCTGGGACGAGGCGCGGGATCTGAGCGGCTGGACCACCCTCAACGTCGATCTCCGCGCGCCCGCCGAGGGTGGCCTCAGCGGCGTCGATCTGGGCCTCGTGGGCGGCGCTGAAGGCCGGGTCAACGCCGCCGCGGCCGGCTTCTCCGCGGATGGTGAGTGGCACCATCTGGTCATCCCCCTGGCCGATTTTGCCGCCGCGGGCACCGATCTGGCCCTGGTCACCTCCCCGCTGGTCGTCGCTGGCGAAGGCGGCGCCGAAGGGGACCTGCTCTACATCGACAACCTCTATCTAGAGTGAGCCATGATCCTGCTCCTCATCGTGATCGCGTGCAGCTCCACCCCCCAAGGCGAGGGCCAGTGGGTGGTGATCTGGGCGGATGAGTTCCGCGGCGCCTCAGGCGAGCCCCCCGACCCCAGCCGCTGGACCTACGACGTCGGCGGCGACGGCTGGGGCAACGGCCAGCTTGAATACAACACAGACCGCGTCGAGAACGCCGCCCAGAACGGCGACGGCGTGCTGGAGATCGTGGCCCGTAAAGAGGACTACGAGGGCAACGCCTACACCTCCGCGCGCATCAAGACCGACGGCCTGTTTGAGCACGGATATGGCCGATTTGAGGCGCGTATCCGGGTGCCCGAAGGCAAAGGTCTGTGGCCCGCCTTCTGGATGTTGGGCGCGGAGTTCAACGACATCGGCTGGCCATGGTGCGGCGAGGTCGACATCTTAGAGATGAAGGGTGAGGCGCCGGAGACCATCTACGGCACCATTCATGGCCCGGGGTACTCGGGCTCGGGCGGCATCAGCGGCGGCCTGACCTTAGACGACGGCGCGTTCTCCGATGGTTACCACAACTACGCCGTGGAGATCGACGAGGGCCACATCGCCTGGCTGGTGGACGACGTGGTCTACCAGCGCATCACCGCCGCGGACCTGCCCGCGGACGCGACCTGGGTGAACGACGATCCATTCTTCTTGATCTTAAACCTAGCCGTGGGCGGCAATTATGTGGCCGCCCCAGACGAGACAACCGAGCTCCCCGCCACCATGAAGGTCGACTGGGTGCGGGTGAGCGAGCGGGCGTGGTGACCATGAAACGCTCCATCGGTGATTCGGGGCCGGGTGTCGGCTCGGGCTGGGTCGAGATCCGGGACGTGGATCGGCTCAAACCCTTTCTGGTCAGCGTCGTGAGCCCCTCCGACCACTGGCTCTACGCCTCTTCAGCGGGCGGTCTGGCGGCCGGGCGTGTGCACGCGGAGAACTCGCTCTTCCCCTACATGACCGACGATCGTCTGCACCGGGCCCACCACGACATCGGCCCTTGGACCTGCATTTGTGTGGGGGGTACGAGCTGGGAGCCCTTCCGTCCGCGCAACCCAGGCGAGCTTCGGCGCCACCTGCGCAAGTCGGTGGCGGGCGATCGGCTGGTGTTTGAGGAGGAGCACCCGGGCCTAGGCCTGCGCTTTCGAACCGAGTGGGCCTTCTCCGAGCGCTACGGCTTTGTGCGCACGGCCACGCTAGAGCGTTTGGGCGGCCAAGGCACGCTCCAGATTGACGTGGTGGACGGCTTACAAGGCCTCTTGCCCGCGAACGCCAACCTGTCCCTGGTGCAGACCGGGAGCTGCCTCGTCGACGCCTACACCCGCGCCGAGTGGGACGCTGAAGGGGCGCTGGCGCTGTTCACCTTGGAGGCCCTGCCTTCGGATCGTGCCGAGCCCGCCGAGTCTCTGCGGGCCAACGTGGCCTGGTGTGTGGGGCTAGCGGTGGACGCGGTCTTGCTCGGCCGCGACCAGCTCGATGACGTGGCCCGTGGGGCGAAACCAACCCACGAGACGCTGAGCACGGGCAGGCCGGGCGCGTTCTTGGTGTCCTCGACCCTGCGCCTGGAGCCGGGGGGCGCCCACACCTGGCACATCGTCGCCGACGTCGGCCGCAGCCACGCCGACGTCGCCGAGCTTCGCCGCCGCCGGGTAGACAGCCCCACGCTCAGCGCCGAGCTTCACGCCACCACGGCCACCCTCGACGGCCTCTTGGCCGACGTAGACGGCCTTCAACGCACCGGGCAGCCCAACCACGACGCCCACCAGCGGGCCAACGCGCTGTTCAACGCCATGCGCGGCGGCGTGCCCGTAGACGAGCAGCGCATCTCCATCGACCGCTTCGCGGCCTTCGTCGAGACAAGAAACCGGCCCTGCCGGGCACGACAGGCCGCCTGGTTCGCCAAACGCTCGGGCACAACTCTGGAGCGAGCGGCGCTGGTCAACGAGGCCCTGGCCACGGGAGACGCCGACCTGACGCGCCTGGCGATGGAGGTACTGCCGCTGTGGTTCGGGCGCAGGCACGGGGATCCCAGCCGCCCCTGGAACAGCTTCGCTATCCGTGTGCGAGACGCCGACGGCGGGCGTCGTGTGTCCTGGGAGGGCAACTGGCGCGACATCTTCCAGAACTGGGAGGCGCTCTTCGCCACCTACCCCGCGTTCATCGAGAGCGCGGTCTCCGCCTTCGTCAACGCCTCCACCCGCGACGGGTACAACCCCTACCGAATCACCTCCGAGGGCGTGGACTGGGATCTGCCCGATCCGCATAACCCCTGGTCAAACTTGGGGTATTGGGGAGATCACCAGATCTCTTACCTCACCCGGCTCTTGGAGCTCTCGCTCCGCCACCACCCGGGCCAGCTTCACGGGATGTTGAGCCAGGAGCTGTTCTCCTTCGCTGATGTGCCCTATCGCCTGCGCCCCTACGAGGCCTTGGTTCAAGACCCCCGCGCGGCGATCGATCTGGACGTCGCCGCGCAGCGGGCGGTCGAGGCGCGGGTCGCCGCGCGGGGCCAAGACGGGCGCCTCTTGCCACAGGGCGAGACCGTGCTGCATGTGAGCCTCACCGAGAAGCTCCTGGTGCCTGTGCTGGCCAAGTTAGGCAGCCTCGTGCCCGGCGGCGGCATCTGGATGAACACCCAGCGGCCGGAGTGGAACGACGCCAACAACGCGCTGGCGGGCTTCGGCGTGTCCGTGGTGACCGCCGCTTATCTGCGGCGGCATCTGGTGCTGCTGCAGGGGCTCTGGGGCGCGCACAGCGGCGAGGTGCGGCTGACCTCGGCCTTGGCCCGCCTGCTTGACGCGGTGCTCGGCGCCCTGCGTGAGGAGCGACCGCTCCTTGAGGCGATGGACGATCACGGCCGCCGCCGGGTGATGGACAGCTTGGGGCAGGCCGCGGCGGCTTATCGGGCCGAGGTCTACGCGGGCGAGGGGCTCGACCGGGTGAGCCGCCCCGTAGACGAGCTCATCGATCTGTGCGTGGTGGGCCGCGCCTGGCTCGACCACAGCCTGGCCGAGGCGCGGCGCCCCGATGGCCTCTTCGACGGCTACGATCTGCTGCGTTTTGGCCCAGGGACCGCCAGCCTCGATCGTCTGTACCCCATGTTAGAGGGTCAGGTCGCGGTGCTGTCTTCGGGCGTGTTGGACGCCTCCGACGCCGCCGCGCTGGTGGAGCGTCTGTACGAGGGCCCCCTCTATCGGCCCGACGTAGACAGCTTCTTGCTGTACCCGGCGCGGGCGCTGCCCTCCTTCTTAGACCGCAACCGGGTCCCCGAGGCGGCGGCGCTGGCGGTGTCCCTGGTGCGGGCCCACTTAGAGGCGAAAGATCGCCGCTTGATCCTGCGCGACGCCGAGGGGACGATCCGCTTCGCCCCGCAGCTCACGAACGCCGGGGACGTGGTGGCGGCGCTGGGGGCCGATCCCGCGTGGGCGGCCGATGGCGCCGCGGTGTTGGCGCTGTGGGAGGCCACCTTCAACCACCGCGCGTTCACCGGGCGCTCGGGCACGATGTACGCCTACGAGGGCCTGGGCAGCGTGTACTGGCACATGGTCGGCAAGCTCTTGGTCGCCGTGCAGGAGGTCTGGCGCGCGGCGGCGCGACGCGGTGACGCCCCCGGCGCGGCGCGGCTAGCGGGGCTCTACAAGCGCGTGCGCGGCGGCCTAGGCTTCAACCGCAGCGCTGAGGCCTTCGGCGCCATCCCCACCGACCCCTACTCCCACACCCCCGCCGGTCGCGGCGCCCAGCAGCCAGGCATGACAGGCCTCGTCAAGGAGGAGCTCGTGGCCCGTCGAGGAGAGCTCGGCGTGTGGATTCAGGAGGGCCAGATTCATTTTGAGCCCGAGCGGATTGAGGCCACGGAGCTGCTCCCCGAGGCCACGACCTGGACGGTCCCCCGGGGTGTGCGCCCCGAGCGCGCGGTGGAGGTGCCCGTCGGGGGGCTGGCGTTCATGCTGTGCGGCGTGCCCGTGGTGGTGCGGCCGGGCGCCCAACGCGCCGCCGAGGTCCAGCTCACGCACGAGCGGCTCCGCTACGTCGGTGGGGTCTTAGACGCTGAGATCTCCGCGCGCATCTTCGGCCGCGACCCCGCCGTTGTCTGTATCGTCGTAGACCGCCCGGAGGTGTCGGCGTGAGCGCTGAGATCGATCTCAACGCCCCCCTGCCCCGGGGCCTCGTCGTAGGTGTGGCCACCTCGGCGACCCAGGTGGAGGGCGCGACCGAGGTCGAGGGCCGCGGCGCGTCGATCTGGGATGAGTTCGCCAAGACGCCAGGAAAGATCGTCGGCGGCGACACACCCGCTTTGGCCTGCGACCACTACAACCGTTGGGCCGAGGACGTGGCGCTCTTGGCGGACCTGGGCGTAGACGCCTACCGAATGTCCGTCTCGTGGCCCCGGGTGTTCGCAACCGGGGCCGAACACACGCCCAATTCAGCGGGCCTTGATTTTTATGATCGTGTGGTGGACAGACTCTTGGCCCGCGGCGTTCAACCTTGGGTGACGCTGTACCACTGGGATCTGCCCGCGGCGCTACAAGCGCGTGGTGGCTGGACCTCGCGGGAGACGGTCTCGGCCTTTGAGCGCTTCGCCGAGGCCGTCGTGGGTCGGCTGGGCGACCGTGTCAAGCGCTGGTGCACGATCAACGAGCCCTGGTGCGCCGCGGTGCTGGGCCACGAGACGGGCCAACACGCGCCCGGCCTGACTGACCGCGCCGCCGCCCTGGCCGCCGCGCACCACCTGCTCTTGGCCCACGGACGGGCGGTGCCCATCGTGCGCGCGCTCAGCCCCGGCAGCCAGGTGGGCCTCGCGGCCAACCCGGTCATCGCTTACCCGGCCTCGGGCTCCGCCCTGGACCTCGCCGCGGCGGAGCGTTTTCACGCATGGTTCAACCGCTGGTTCTTGGACCCGATCTATGGGCGCGGCTACCCGGCGCAGATCGTGGCTGAAGAGGTCGCGGCGGGGCGCTGGCCCGAGGGGGGCCCCGCCTGGCTACAGCGGTGATCGTCGAGGTTGAGGTCATTCTTACACGGCATAGCCGCACCCCCTCGCCCAAGACTGGCATAGTTC
>JAKLKE010000329.1 GCA_023150775.1 Myxococcota bacterium | reverse complement strand
TGTCTTACACCATCGACATCTACCGCCGGGTTCACGCCCCCGAGCCGAGCCTCTTACGCTTCGCGGTGTATGTGGCGTATTTCCCGCAGCTCGTCGCCGGGCCCGTCGAGCGCGCCGAGCACCTGCTGCCCCAGCTCGCCCGCCCGTTTCGGCTCACCCGGGCGATGGTGATGGAGGGCGTGTTCCTCATCCTCTTGGGCTTCGTGAAGAAGGTCGTCATCGCCGACCGCCTCGCCCGCGACATCGCCCCGGCCTTTGAGCGACACGCCACAGACGGCGCCTTGGCCGCGGCGAACATGCTCCTGTTCACCACACAGATCTACGTCGACTTCTCCAGCTACAGCGACATCGCCATCGGCCTCGGCCTGTTGATGGGCGTGCGCATCTGCGCCAACTTTGATCTGCCGTTTGTGGTGCCGTCGATCCCCGAGCGCTGGCGCCGCTGGCACCTCTCGATGAGCCGCTGGTTTCGCGACTACATCTTCATCCCCTTGGGCGGCAGCCGCCGAGGCTTCTGGCGCACCCAGGTGAACATCCTCATCGTGATGTTTCTGAGCGGCCTGTGGCACGGCGCGAGCAACAACTTCGTCATGTGGGGGCTGCTCAACGGCCTCACCATGGTGGGGCACGCTCTGGTGAAGCCGGGCCTCGACCGTGTCTCTGGGGTGATGGCCAAGACGACCTTCACCCGGATCGTCTACTTCTACCTCTGCTGCTGGGTGACCTACTGCACCATCGCCAGCATCAACATCTTCTTCCGAACCCCAGACTGGGGCACGGCGCGCTCCTTCTGGCGGGCGATCTATGGGAGCGGCCTGACGCCTTACCTCAGCCGCCTCCCACGCCTGCACGAGCTCCCCGAGCCGATCCTCCACGGCGCGGCGCTCACGCTCTTGGTGTTTGTGCTGCATGAGGGCGAGCGGTACCTGGGGCTTCAGCGGTGGGTCTTGCAGCGCCCCGGCGCCTGGGCGGCCTTCTGTCTGCTGAGCCTGTGGCTCATCATCACCTTCGGCATCTCCGGGCCGATGTTCATCTACTTCCAGTTCTGAGGTGTGCTGTGGATGAGCCTGACCTGATGCACGAGGAGCGTGAGACCCGCGACGCGGCGCGTCTTGTCTTGGGCCTCATGGCGCTGGCGGCCCTGTTTTTTGGGCTGCTGAGCCTCGGCTATGGCCTGCGGGGCCCTTTTGTGGAGCTTGGCCGCGAGGGCACGGTGAGCTGGATGTTCTGGAAGCTCGACACCTTAGACCGCACGGCGCTGCGGGCGCACCCCGGCGGGCGGGTGATGTGGCTCGTGGGGTCCTCGGTGATCCGGGAGTCGTTTGACGAGGAGCTCGTGAACCAGAGCCTCGCCGAGCGGGGCAGCGCGTGGCGGGTGCAGAAGTTTGGTTTTAACCGGGGCGCGGCGGGCCTCGCCGCCGGGCTCGTCGCCGAGCTGCCGATTCAAGCCGGGGACAAGGTCGTGCACAACGTCGCCGTGGGCAACCTGCACACCGACTGGCTCCGCTTCGCCAACATCCCCGAAGAGCGCCTCGTGAGCCTGCTCACCGCTGGGGAGCTCCTGGCGCTCAAGGAGCTGAGCCTGCAGGAGAAGCTCAGCGCCCTCGTGATGATCCCCGAGGGGTACTGGCGGTTTCGTGACGAGCACATGCGCGGCCTCACCCGGCTGTTCGCTTGGCCCCTCTGGGGCGGTGACATGCCCAAGCCCAAGACGAAGAGCTACAACCTCACCTTCCGCACCATCGAGCGGGAGCGGAAGAGCCCCCGCAGCTTCGCGAACCCGACGAGGTATCGACTGTATCAAGACTTAGAGCGCACAGATCTCTCCCCGGAGCAGATCAACACCGCGGGCCTGGAGCGGATGCGCCGTCTGTGTGAGGCCCGGGGCGCCGAGCTCGTGCTCATCGAGGTGCCGCCCACGCGCCTGTTTCAGTCTCAGCTCATGTCTCCGGCCTTGCAGGAGGTCTGGGATCAGTGGCGTGAGGATCGTGAGGTTCATTATTTCCCGCAGATCCCTGAAGATGACTACTTCGATCTCATCCACCCCAACTTCCGGGGTCGGGCGGCCTTGACCCCGGCGCTGGTGGCCTGGGTGGAGGATCCAAGACGCGGCGCCCCGACGCCTCTGGGCGACTGGACGCCGCCGCCCCACGCGGCGAGCGCCGAGGCCGACCTGGGCCTGGATCTCGAAGCTGATGAAGAGCCTGAGTGAAGCCGCGCGACCTGATCCGGGCTGTGGCATCTTGTGCGAGCGTCGAGGTGTGCCGATGAAGGATCTGTTCGAACGATGTCCCGAGCTCCTCGCGGAGGCGGCCCCGCCGCTCCCGGTGATCACCCGCGCGTTGCGGGACGTGCGCCCCTGTGAGCTTGAGCTGGCGGCGGCGCTGCGCCCCGATCCAGGCCGCCCCTATGGCCGCCGGGTGTTCTTGGGCACCCAAGCCGTGGAGGGCATGTTGGCCACCTGGACGCCCGGGGCGAGCTGCGCCCCCCACGACCACGGCGGCTCGTCGGGCGGCGTGCGGGTGCTGCGCGGCGTGGCGGTCCACCGCATCTACCGCGTCATCGACGGC
This sequence comes from Myxococcota bacterium, assembly GCA_023150775.1. Classification (GTDB taxonomy): domain Bacteria; phylum Myxococcota_A; class UBA796; order UBA796; family CAJQPC01; genus JADKFE01. Next base: position 4,170 of record JAKLKE010000329.1, on the reverse strand, counting down.
GCGCTCACCCTCATCGCCCAAGAGCGCGCCGCCGCCGGAGAGGTCTTGGTCTTCGGCGCCGGGCTCATTCACAGCATGGGCGACGGCGGCGGCGAGGCCTCCCTGGTCACCCTGCACCTCTACGCCGGGCCGATCCCCCACATGGTCGTCTATGACCTGGAGCGCGGCGAGACTTTAAAGGTCGACGGCGGCTGCGGCGCCTGGGTGCCCGACGACCCGGCGCAGATCCTCGGGCGCTGGCCGGGCTTTGTCTCACCCTGCACGATCTTGGCGAGCGGCGCGGCCTCAGCCGTGGGGCTCGGCCTCGACGGCGAGTCCTAGCTCCATCAGGCGTTTGGCGAGCACGGGGAGGTCGGAGCGCCGCACGAGGCGCTGCTCGGGGGTGACGGCGCGCTCCAGGAGCGGCCCGGCGAGCTCATCGCGGCACAAGGCCTCGGCCACCCGCGGCGGCAGGTGGATGAGCAGGGCGTCCTCCAGACGGCAGGGCGGCAGGCCGTTCACCGCGAGCACGGCGGTCTCTAAGGCGCCGGGCAGGGTGGGGGAGACGTGTAAGCGGCGCAGCGTCTCTAAGAGCGCCTCGGGCTCGCGGGTGCGTTTGGGCGCGAGGCGATAGCGCAGGCCGCCGGTCTCCCCCCGGGGCAACGGCTCGCCGACCCGGGCCAAGGCGGCGCGCACGGTGAGCGCGTCCTCGCCGCTTGAGACCCAGAGCTGATTGTTCACCATGGAGAACCGCGCCGGGGGAGGCTCTTGGCCGCCGTAGTCGATCACCCGGGCCTCTTTGCTCTCGGCCTTCACCACGGTGAGCTGGCCGTTCTCCTCCAGGACGTTCACCCCGGTGAACAGCGTGATGCGCTCGGCGCTGCGGGCCCAGCCCTGGAGCGTCTGTTTGACCGACCACGGCATCCCGACGCGGCTGCGCTCGGTGAGGAACTCCAAGGTGTCGGTGTGACCGGCGGCGAGGTCGGCGGCGACGCCCTCTTGGGTGATGCGGTGCATGTGCACACGGTCGCCGCCGGTATAGGGCGCGAGGCGGCAGAGGCGACCGTATTGGTCCAGCGGCAGCTCACCGACGCCGACGAGCACGGCGAGATCTGGGGTCAACATGAAGCCCGGCGTGAGGCGGCGGGGCTCTCCGGCGCGGCGCAGCTCGACCACCCCGGCGGCGTCCCGGGTGGCCTCGACGATGCCCAGGCGGTGCAAGGCGTCGGCGGCGAGGCGCAGGCGCGGGGCCTCCACCCGGCTCCAGCCCGTGAGGCCGAAGCGGGTGCCGGGGTGCTCGGCGTAGCCCCCGGACGGGTCGGGGGAGCACAAGACCTGCCGGGCGTGCTGGCTGAGCGTGGTGAGCGTCGGCTCTAAACACAGCCAGCGGTCGTCGATGAGGCTCAACAGCGCCCGGGCGGCGGGGGCGAGCTCGGGCTCCAAGACCGCGACGGGATCGACGAGCGCCCGGGCCCGGGACTCGGGGAAACCATAGAGGCGGCCCACGGCGGGGCGGGCGAGGCCCACGGCCCGGGCGTAGCTCAAGGCGAGCTCCCAGCGCAGCTCGTCGTCGCCCAAGGCCCCGAGCACCCGGCGGCGCACGTCTTTGCGGGCGTTGCCGTCGCGGTTGAGGCCGAGCGGGTTGGCCTCCAAGGCGGCGGCGACGACGACGGCGTCCCAGCGGGCGTCGGCGGGGGGCGACTGCGGCGTCGGCGCCTCGGCGGGCCGGGGCAGGCGCTCCTCCAAGGGGGTGCGGCGCTTGAGGCCGGGGTTCACCCGGCAGGCCGCGGCGTAGTGGCGGGGGTCGATGGTGGCGCCGACGCCCGGCGCGGTGTGGGGCAAGATGAAGCCGCCGCGCCACAGGGCCTCGCCTTGGGCCTCGACGAGGGGGCGCAGGCGCTGATCCACGGCGCCCGTGGCGTCGGTGGTGAGCAGGAGCAGGTCGAGCAGGTCGCGGCTCCCCTCGTCGAGGGTCGGCGCGGCGGCGCAGACCTGCGCCGGATCCCCGATGGCCTCGGGGCCGAGGGTCATCCGGGCCAAGAAGGCCGAGTCATAGGCGCGGACGAGGCGCTGGATGGACTTGTCTGACACGGATTCGCCCCCGAGAAACTATGCGCCGGACTTCGCGGCGGTCCACTCACCCTTGGCCGAGCAGTCGATGTTGCCGTCGAGGTCGAGATCGACACCGATGAAGGCGTGGCCCTCGATGTAGGTGCGATCCCGGTACACGTCGTCGTAAGTGAGCCCACCCACAGCGATGTGCATGTTGCCGTCGGCGGACTCATGCACCCCGGAGAAGGTGGCGCCGCCGGTGGGGGCCACGAGGCCGAAGAAGCGCTCGCCGCTGTCCTCATCAAAGACGAGGTAGAGCTGGTCGGGCACCCGGCCCTTGATCTCCATGGCGCCGTGCACCACGGTGTCGGAGCCCTTGGAGAGCCCGGGGAGGTCGCAGGACTCCTCAAACTGTTTGGCGCCCATGGTGGCCGTCCAGGAGCCCAAGATGTTGGGCACGTTCCCGGTGTCGCCGCCGTCGCCATCGACGTCGCCGCACTCATCCGAGACCAGGCTGACGCTGTCGTCTCCGGCGCGGCGGTCGGCGCAGGCGAAGAGCGACGGGGCGAGGGAGGCCACGACGAGGAGGAGGCGGAGTGGGCGTTGGCTCATGGGCTGGGCTCCTGGCGCGGCGCGGGCACAAAACGCAGCTCGACGCGGCGGTTTTGTTCTCGACCTTCGGGTGTGGAGTTGTCGGCGATGGGCGAGAAGCCGCCTTGACCGGCGATGGTGAGGCGCTCGGGGGGCACGCCGTAGGTGTCCGTGAGCGCCCGGGCCAAGGCCGCGGCGCGGGCGGCGGAGAGCTCCCAGACGCTCGGGAAGCCTTTGCCCTGGCTGCCCGGGGGCAGCTTGTCGTCGGTGTGGGAGACGATCACGAGGTTGAACTCGGGGTGCAGGCCCAGAGACGTGCCGACCAGATCGAGGGTGCGCGCCGAGTCGGGGTGCAGCTTCACGCCGCCGTCCAAAAACAGCGCGCGGCTCGGGGCGAGGAGCACGACGACGGCGCCTTCGCGGGTGACGGTCAGCTCGGTGTCGGAGAAGAGCTGGTGCAGCTCGGCGTAGAGCGTCGGGGCGGCGGTGTCCGTGGCGCAGGTCTTGAGGCGCTCGGTGAGCAGCTCGTTCTGCACCTTGAGCGCCAACACCTCCCGATCGAGGGCGTTGACCAATTCACGCTGCTCACGCGCCCCCGCGCAGGCCCCGAGCGCGAGGGGCGCTAGGGCGAGAAGCGACGGCAGCGACGGCAGAGCAGGGCGCATCTTGTGGAGCATAGCGGATTCGGGGCGGGTTGGTCACCCCGTCGCCGTCATCGGCCGCGTCATCCGTTGAGCCCGCCCGGCGCCCGGGGCTCGGGCAAGGGCAAGGCGTTGGAGTCCAGCCCCCACTCATCGGCGCCGCCACCTTTGCCGCCTTGGCGCGCGCGGCCGGCGCCGCGCACCTTCAGAAAACGTTCACACCAGCGGCGCAACGACTCGGGGAAGCGCGGCCGCCAGCCTTTGCCCACCCGCTCAACGGCCATCAACATCCAGTGCATGTGCAGGGGGTGGCGCTCCACGGCCTCCCCGGCGTAGGGCCCGCTGGTGAAACACAAGACCCCGTCTTTTCCGCGGCCGATCACCCCGTTCGGCGGGGGCTCCCCCAAGGCGTCCGCCCAGTCCAACAGCCCGTGGAGATCCGTCGGCGCGTGCTCCCGGCGGGTCATCTCCACAAAACATCGGCCGCAGGCCTCAGCGTCGTTCGTGGCGCGGTGGGCGCCCTCTAAGGTGACGCCGAGGCGCTTCGAGAGGTCGCCGAGCTTGTGGGATTGGGCCTGGGGGAACACCTTCATCGACAGATCGACGGTGTCGATCTCGGCGAGTGGATCCGGCCAGGCGCGGCCGAGGCGGCGCAGCTCTTCAGCGATGAAGCCGCGGTCGAAGGGGAAGTTGTGCGCGATGCAGATCGCCCCGGCGAGCAGGCCGACGAGCTCCGCCGCGCGCTTCTCAAAGGGCGGCTGGCCGGCGACGGCGTCATCGGTGATGCCCGTGAGCTGCACGACCTTGGGGGGGATCGGCACGCCGGGGTTGATGAGCCAGTCGTGGGCCCGCACGTCGCGCACCTGGCCGTCTGCCGTCAAGAACAGCTCGACGGCGGCGAACTCCA
>JAKLKE010000328.1 GCA_023150775.1 Myxococcota bacterium | reverse complement strand
CTACTGCCTCAACGAGCAGGCCTGGCTGTCTCGGCCCGAGGCCACACGGCACACGGTCGTGCGCTTTGAGGAGTTTGTGGCGGATCTGCCGGGCACCCTGAACCGGGTGTACACCGACGGGCTGTCGATGGCGCCGCCGGAGACCTTGCCCGAGGTTCACGCCCATCGGGCGCGGTCGGGCTACGCCGTGGACAAGACCTTGGTGGAGCTGGGCGTCGACGTGGCGGCGCTCAAGGAGCGGCTCGCGGGGCCGATTGAGCTTCAGCGGGCGCCGGGGGCTAAGACTCGCTGAACAGGTCGAGCACGCTCTGCTGCCACGCCCGCACCTTGGGCGCCCGCGCCAGGGCCTCGGGCACCACCACACGGATGGCGCAGTCGCGGCCAAGTCGCTCGGGCAGCACCGGGCGCAGGGTGTCGGCGGGGAAGCCGGGGTCGGGGAACATCGCGTCGGGGATGTAGGCCAGGCCGTGGCCCTCCAAGGCGAGCTGGCGGAGGGTGTGAACGTCGGCGCTGATGAGGATCGGGTGGACGTTGAGGAGCGGGCCGTCGCGGGTGGGCAGGCGGCGGGGGTCGAAGGTGGGGCTGCGCCAGATGAGCAGGTCGAACCGGTCGAGATCGGCCTCGGTCTGGGGCTCGCCGAGGCGATCGAGGAGTGAGGCCGCGCCGAAGAGGCCCTCCCGCGCCTGGCCGAGCACTCGGGTGATCCACGGGCCCTCGGTGGGGCGCTGGCCGAGCACCAGCGCGCCGTCGATGCCTTCGCTCAGCTCCTCCATCGGCGCCTCGGAGATGCGCAGCTCGACGCTGAGGAGCGGGTGCGCCTCACGCATTGTCCCGTAGAGCAGGGTCATCACGTGGGGCGGCATCCCGACGGGCACGGCGAGGCGCAAAAGCCCCGAGGCCTCACCGCCGGAGCTCCGCACCGCCGAGAGCAAGGCCGAGCTCTCGACGAGCAGACCGCGACCTCGGCTCACGAGCAGCTCTCCGGCGGCGGTGAGCGCCGCGCCTTGGGCGCCCCGGTGCAGGAGCGGCACCCCGGCGAGCACCTCCAGCTCGTCCAAGCGGCGGCGCAGGGTGGAGCGCGCGAGGCCGAGGCGCTCGGCGCCGCCCAGCAAGGATCCCGCGTCGGCGACGGCCACCAAGGCGCGTAAGGAGTCGAGGTCCACGCTCGCCTCCTAATGAATCTGCTGGTCGTCTCGGGGGGTGGGCGGCTTGAGGCGGGGGTCGGCCTCGCCGCGCTCGGCCATGCCCAGGACCGCGTCGCAGCGGCCCAGAGACTCGGGCTCGGTCCATTGGCCAAGCTCGATGAGCTGAATCACACGAGGGTCCAAGGCGGCGCGCTCGGCGAGCTCCGCCCGGGACCACCCTTGGGCTTTGCGGCGATCTTTGATGTCCATGACGGGCTCCCAGGAGAGGCCCAGGATCGCACGAATCGCGCCGCCTGTCACGCGCGGTGGGCGCTCAGCCGGGGACCGTGTACCGCTCAAGCTCTTGTTGGGTCTGGCTCGTGGCGTAGATCGAGAACACGAACACGCCGATGGCCATAAAGCCGGTGAAGCTCAGCCAGACCGAGAGCCAGCTCGCCGCCGTCGCGCCCATCACGATGAGCATGAGGTTGTGGTTCCGCTCGGGGTGTTTGGCTTGATCGGCGTAGTCCACAAGGCGCTTGAGCTGGGCGTACTCAATCGCGATGCTGAGCAGGCCGCCGGTAAAACAGGCCCCGACGATGGAGAGCGCGATGGCGGTGATGGGGTCGAGGGCCTGGGGGTTCAGCTCCTTGATCGCCTTGTAGTGGATGTAGGTGAGGTAAAACCACCCGAACCCCAGGGTAAAGACGATGATGGCGGCGATCTCAAGACCGCTCCACCGTCGCAGCGCGACTTGCTCACTCATTCCAGCGCTCCAAACCATCGGAGGACGCCGTCTGGGAGCGCCCGGATGCGCCCAAGATCGGCGGGCCGGAGTCTACCCGAACCTTGGCGAGCTCGCAAAGTCTCCTCAAAACTTCGCCGCCGCGTAACGCCGCCGCACCCTGGGGCGTGGATCCTGCGGAGGTGCACATGAACAGCGAGATGTCGGTGATCGTGGTCGGCGCGGGGCTCGCCGGGCTGGTGGCGGCGGCGCGGCTGGCCCAGGCCGGGGCCAAGGTGCGGGTGTTTGAGCGCGGCGCGCGACCCGGCGGCCGGGCCAAGAGCGTGACTCACGACGGAGTCACGGTGAACCTGGGGCCCCACGCGCTCTATCGGCAGGGCGCGGGGATGCCGATCTTACAGAGGCTGGGGGTGAAACCCCAAGGCGCGCGGCCACCCAACGACGGCTGGCTCTGCAAAGACGGGCGGCTCATGGCCCTGCCCGGCGGCTTGGGCAGCTTCTTGAGCACCGAGGCGCTCAGCCACCGAGGCCGCCTGGGCCTCATCGGCGCCTTGGCGAGCCCGATTCGGCCGCAGGGGGACGTCGGGGCCTGGCTCGACGGGCTGCCTGAAGACGCCGCGGCGCTCCTTCGTGCGCTCTTGCGGGTCACGAGCTACGCCCACCCCGTGGAGCGCCTGCCCGCGGCCTTGATGTTGGGGCAGCTCCGCGCGGGCCTCGGCGGCGGGGTGCTCTACCTCGATGGCGGCTGGCAGCGCCTCGTAGACACCCTCCGCGACCTGGCCGTGGCCGCTGGCGCCGAGATTCAGACGGGCGTTGAGGTCAGCGGCCTCGCCCCCGGCGGGGTGATGACCGAGGCCGGGCCCCAGCGCGCCGACGCCGTTGTGCTCGCCGTGCCGCCGCCGAGCCTGCGCCGCTTGGGGCTGGATGTGCCTCACTCAAGGCCCGTGCGCGCGGCCTGCCTCGACCTCGTGCTTGGCCGTCTGCCCGTGCCCGAGCGGCGTTTTGTGCTGGGCCTCGACGCGCCGAGGTACCTCTCCGAGCACGGGAGCGTCGCGAAGCTTGGCGGGGTGGTCCTTCACGTCATGGAGTACCTCGCCCCCGACGCGCCGACGGCGGGGATCGAGGCGGGCTTAGAGGCCTGGCTCGACAGCGTTCAGCCCGGCTGGCGCGCGGAGCTGCGGCACCGCGCCTACGCCCCGGCGCTCATCGTGCAGCACAGCCAGCCCGGCGAGCGCCTGCACATCACGGCGCCCGAGGGCGTGTTCATCGCCTCGGATGGGCAGAATGACGCGCTGATGGCCGACGGGGTGATCCTCGCCGGGGCCGAGGCCGCCGACGCCGCGATACGTCAGGGGGCGAGGAGGATCGCCGCGTGAGCGCGCCACAGACCGAGCCGCAGACTGGGCCTCAGGCCGAGACCTTGAGCGCCCAGCTTGAGGCCCATCGCCGCCTGCTGCGGGCCCTCGTCTGGCGGGTGACCGGCGTGGCGGCGGACGCCGATGAGATCGTTCAAGAGACCTACCTTCGCGCCTTGACCAAGCCGCCGCCCGACCTCAGCCGTTGTTTGCGACCTTGGCTGATGCGCGTCGCGATGAACCTCGCCCGAGACCGCCTCCGCGCCCGCCGCCGCCGCGAGGCCTACCCGAGCTGGCTGCCCGGCCCCCTCCTTCACGAGGCCCCGGCGCCCGACGCCCTCCTCTCCCGGGCGGAGGGGGCGAACATGGCCTGGATGCGGGCCGCCGAGGCGCTCACCCCCGGCCAACGCGCCGTGCTCGTGCTGCGAGAGGTCTTTGAGCTCGACGTACAAGAGACCGCCCAGGCCCTCCAGATGAGCGCCGAGCGGGTGCGGGTCACCCACCACCGGGCGCGGCTGGCGCTCTCCAGCGCTGAAGACGCGCTCCCCGGCGCCCACCACGGCCCTGTTCAGCGGGATGAGGCAGAGGCGCTCTTGATGCGACTCCTCCAAGCGGTCAGCGTCGGGGACGGCGCGGCGCTGCGGGCCCTGCTCCATGAGGACGTGGTGATGATCACCGACGGCGGGCGCAGGTTTCGTGCGGCGGGGGTGCCCGTCGTCGGCGCGGAGAAGGTCGCCGCCGTGCAGCTCTACTTCGTGCGGCACAGCCCGCCGTTTGTCAGGTTTGAGGCGGTGTCTGCGGCGGATTGTTGGGCGCGCCTGGAGCGTGAGCCGGCGGGGCCGCGCTGGCCTACAAGCGTGCTCGTCGGCGTCGAGGTGCGCGGCGGCAAGATCGCGGCGATCTACAGCCAGATGGTCCCGGAGAAGCTCGGGGGCGCGTGAGCCTGCGCGTGTGGGGTGGTGCGTCCGCGAGATCCTCGGTTAAACGCCTGCGTCTAGCCTCGGAGCCATGATGATCCCGATCAAGCCCAGCCTCGGCGCCCTCTGCTGCACGATCGTCCTGTTGACCGCCTGCGAGCCGCCGCCGCCGCCGCCGCTGAGCGCGACGCCCATCGTCTGGGCCCACAAGGGCTGCGGTGAGCGGGGCCTGCCGATCACGATCACCACGACGCCCGGGGCGGAGGTGGTCGGGCTCGGCAGCGAGGAGCCCCCGGAGCTGCGCATGGGCCCGTTCATCGCCGACGCCGAAGGCAAGGTCAGCTTTGACCTCAGCGACGCCACGCTCTCGCCGGTCAAGATCGCCGCGACCTTTGAGGGAGGCCGGGCGGAGCTGCCCATCGACCTGCCCGATCACGGCTTCTTGATCACCGGCGTCGGCGACATGATCTCCAGCCAGTGCGCCACCCACGGGACGGCGGCGGAGCCGGGCTGTGAGGTGACGCTGTACGCCGGTCCCCAGCTCACGCTCAAGGGCGCGCCGGTGGGCGCGGTGCTCCGTTTTGGGGACGCCGAGGCCACGGTCACCGACGCCAAAGAGGGCGTCGAGCTTGAGATCAACCCCAGCTTCGCCTTGGCCTTTGAGCTAGCCGCGATTCAAGGCAAGAAGGACGCCTGCCGAAACCTCCCCGTGACCGGCCTCAGCGTCACCCTGCCCGACGGTGTGGTCTTCGACGGCCCGGCCTGGGTGAGCTCGTACTCCGGTCGCGGCGCCTTTGTGCAGGGCCTCGGCCTCGCCGTTGACGGCCCCATCGGCCCCGCCGAGGTCACCGGCGACGTGATCGCCGTGCTCAAGCGCCTCGACGACAAGTCCACCTACAACCTTGAGCGGTACGAGGGCGGCGAGCCGGCCCAACTCAGCGACATACGTTTTGTCGCCGCGCTCACGGTGAAGACCGGCCCCGCCGAGAGCTGCGGCGTGTACAGCGCCGACAACGGCGAGGGCGTCGAGGTGTTTAAGTACGACCGCGACCTGCTCGCCGTCGTCGTCGAGCGCGCCACGGGCCGCCGCGTCGCCGAGCGTGTGTTTCAGGGCCCCGAGGCGAGCTGCGGCGGGCTGAGCATCGGCGGACGGGGCTTCTGGGCCGAGCTGCCCTCCGCTGAGGCCTGGATTCAGGCGGAGGTGGCCAAGGCCAAGAAAGGATGACCCTCACCCGACTGCTCATCACCCAGGCCGTGAACAACCTCTGGGCGAACCACCGCCTCTTGCGCGCTTGCGCGTCGCTGGACGACGTGGCGTTGTCCGCCCCGCGGGTGGGCTTCTTCCCGTCGATCCTGCTCACGCTCAACCACAGCCTCACCGTGGACTGGTACTACGTCAGCGCCATGGAGCGGGCCGCGGCGGGCCAGCCCGTAGACCCCGACGCGCTCCGCGTCTTTGAGCCCCGGGCGCCCTTTGACCGGCTCCTGCCCCTCGAAGCGGCCCAGGGCGCCGTCGATCGCCGCCTGCTCACCCTCTGTCGTGGCCTCACCGACGCCTTCCTCGACGGTGAGGTCGCCGTGATGCGCGGCGGCGGGCGCGTCGTCTTGGAGCCGACGGTGCGCCTCTTTCAGCACCTGTTCCAGCACCAGATTCACCATCGGGGGCAGGTGCACACGATGTTGTCCGGCGCCGGGGTCGCGCCGCCGCAGCTCGACGAGCTGTACTGCGCCGGGGACGCCGAGCGGCGGGCCGCAGACCTGGCCGCGCTGGGGCTCAGCGAGGCCGACATCTGGGGGAGCTGAGGCCCGAGCTGCGCTCAGGGCGCCGATCGTTCGATGGGCCGGGCGCCTAAGGTGGCCGAGAGCTGCTGACAGCCCATGCCCGGGGCCGGGCTCAGGCGGAACCAGCTCTCGTCGAGGTGGCGCATGGGCGGGTTCGCGTGAAAGAGGCTGTTGGAGGCCTCCAGGGTGCGCTGGCTGAAGAAGCGCACGTCTACGCCGCCGCGCACCACGCCGTTCTGCACCTCGCCGCTCATCACGCTGTGCCCACGCTGGGCGATGTAGAGCTCGACCGCGCCGAGCACGGGCACCACGAGGTTCACCGTGGCCCCGGGTTTGCCGTCGCCGTCGTAGTCTACGAGGTTCGGGTCGTCCGGCGCGTCGGGCACCTGACCGGCGGTGCGCTGGGGATCAAAGCCGATAGAGACCGAGCCGGGGTCGGCGAAGTAGGCGAAGCCCCCTTGGGCCAGAGGTGTGAGACTTACAGCGTAAGTCTGCACCGGGAAGCTCTTGATGAAGGCCTCGGGGATGCGGGTGTCGGCGAGGCGGTTGTTGTCTTCGACGGTGACGCTGCACAGGCGCTGGGTCTGGTAGGTCACGCCGTCCTGAACAAAGACGTCTACTTGGGAGAGGCTGCGGGTGTACACCAAGGTCTCGCCCATGACGGGCACCTGGGTGGCCGTCGCGACGATGAGCTCCAAGGCGTAGCGGCCGGGCGGGATGGCCGGGGCAGGGGAGGCCAGGCTCACCAGCGGGGCGAGCAGGAGCAGCGCGAGGAGGGATCTCATGGGTTCGCCTGGGTGGTAACGCCGAGGTCTTC
>JAKLKE010000327.1 GCA_023150775.1 Myxococcota bacterium | reverse complement strand
GTTGAGGTCGGCGGCCATGTTCGAGAGCGTGGTGAGGAGCGTGTTGCCGACGCTGTGCCAGTACAAGAGCGCCCGGTGCTCCTCGCCGATGAAGCGTGAGCCGTAGACCACGTCGGCTTTGCCCTCGACCAAGGGGCGCAAGAGGCGGGGGAAGTCGCGGGGGTCGTACTCCAGGTCCGCGTCCTGAATGAGCACGAGGTCACCCGTCGCCGCGGCGAAGCCCGCGCGTAAGGCGGCGGACTTGCCCCGGTTCTGCGGCTGGAGCAGCCCCCGCACCTCGGCGTGCTCCATGGCGCGATCGGCGTCGAGGCCACGGCGGAGGAGCGCCTCTCGCACGAGGGGCCGCCAGTCTTCGGCCAAGGCGGCGATCTGCTCTCGGGTGCCGTCTGTGGAGCCATCATCGACGAGGATCACCTCCTTCTGGAGCCCCAGGGGCCGCAGATCGACGTCGAGCACTCGGCAGAGCACCGTCATCAGCGTCGGGCGCTCGTTGTACGCGGGGATCACGATGGTCACGGTCTGCACGAGGGGCTCCCTGGGCGAGGGTGATCCTGCCACACTCCGCGGCGCCGCGGGGAGCATCCTTAACCGGTCAAAAAATGACCCATGGCAGGCGCGGCCAACGTCGGCGCCAAGTCGGAATTTGTGCGGGATCTTCTAAAATTACCGGAAGCGCCACAATCGTATGCAAAATCCGGACAGATGAATTCCGTAGGGCTAAACCATCAGGCGGTCGCTCCGCGCCACCTCAGCTCCTGCCTCGTCCCCACAAACCCCGAGCGCCTGAACATGACCCGCTCGCGTCGCCTACAACCCATCGCCGCGCGTGTTCGCGCCGCGCGCCTCGCCGCCGGGCTCACCCCAGCGGAGCTCGCCGAGCGCGCCGGGCGCCTGACCGGCACTGAGATCGTGAACGTTGAGGTGGGCCGACGAGTGCCCACCCTCGCCGTGCTCGCCGATCTCGCCCGCGCGCTCAACGTGCCGCTGCCCTCCCTCGTCGAGGACACCCCGCCGCAGCTCGGCGAAGACGACGACCGGGCCATCCGGGCCCTCGCCGAGCGCCTGCGCGCCTTAGACCCCAAGGTGCTCTTGCGGGCCTTGGGTCTCTTGCAGGCCTTGGTGCGCGCCGCCGAGGAGAACGAGCCCCAGGGCTAAGCTCCGCCGGGACACAACACACAGACCGTCGGGCTCTGTGCGTGTTGTCCTTCAGCCCTTGGGCGGCGCCTCACCCCGGCACCAGGCGATGTAGTCGGCGAGCCGCGCGTTGAGCTTCGCCTCATCCACCCCGACCTGGGCCAAGGAGCGGTTGAGGAGGTAGTTCGTGCGCTCTCGCGGCGGGTGCGCCCGGGGGACGTGGGGCGGCAGCTCGTCTTGGTCGAGGCACTCGCGGTAGACCTTCCGCATCGCCGCGTCCAGATCCCGCACATACTCCGAGAAGCGCAAGACCGTGCGCCGCGCGCCGCCCGTCCGGGTGAACCAGGCCTGCTCGATGTGGCAATACTCCGCCTCGCTCACCGCCAGCGCCTCGCCGAGCCAAGGCCAGGGCACCTGCCCGAGCATGGGCTCACCGGGGTTCGCGCGCAGAAAGTTCACGCCGCTCTGCAGCCGAGGGGCGGGCTCGCGGATCATCGTCAAGAAGCGGGCGTCGGGGTAACGGCGCTCCAGAGCGTCGGCGGCGCACAAGAAGTGGCCCTTGATGAACAGCCGCCGGGCTTTGCCCTCGGGCCCAGGCCCGGCGTAGAGCAAGGTCTTGCGGCCGATCCCGTCGAAGATCTGGATGAAGTCTTCTTCCCACAAGGCCCGGTTCTGTGGGGCCAAGGCGCCGAAGCTGAAGTCCTCCGCCATCACGTCCGGGCCCAGAAACGGCGCGAAGGCGTTGAGGTGCAGCACAAAGATCACCGCGTCGAAGGTGTCGGTGCGGAAGAGGTCACCCTCGTGGCGCTGGTGAAACTCCGGCGGGATCATCGCCTCGATCTTCTGGGAGACCTGCTCCTTGGTGATGAAGCGCCCCAAGGTGGCGGCGACGAGGCGCCACAGCCAGAGGTACGGAAAGAAGAACTGGAGCGTAGCCGGGGCGGCGAGGTGGGGATCGTCCTCGATGTAGCGCGCGAGCTGGGTAGAGCCGCTGCGGGCGGCGCTGATCTCGATCAAGGGCGCCACGACGGGGTTCTTTCGCAGCTCCGCGCCGTAGAGCAGCTCATCAAGGTGCCAGGCGAGGCCGAACACCGGCCGCATGGCGATCCGCTGGGCCAAAGAGAGCAGGATCCAGGCCCGGGCGAGGCCCGAGAGCCCCGGCGCCGGCGGGCTCACCGTGAAGAGCAGGCGAAGATACCGAACAAACTGGCTCATGCGCGGCACGTTCGGCGTCCAGCCCCAGATCAACACCCCCAAGAGGTAGAGCGGCCAGAGCCCCGCCGTGAAGAGGAACATCAAGAGCGTGGTGAGCACACGCAAGGCGAGCTTGAAGGCGAACACCGGGGCGGACGGGGGCGGCCGCACCGGCTCACCAGGCAGGTGCGCGGGGACGACGGCGTCGGCGAGGAGCAGGTCTTCGGGTCGGCTGCTGAACATCGGGGCCTCCGAGGTCCGACCGTTCGGTTGGACCCCTCGACCCTATCTCACCAGCGGCGCCGTTGTGGGCCCGTCGCCAGGCCCACTCGCCGCTCAGCGCAACAGGCCCAACAAGGCCACGCCTTCGGGCCCCGCGTCGCCGAGGCTCCGCCAAGACTCCGACGGCGTGACCGGCGCGCCGGACTCGGCGGCGGCCAAGGCGTCCAAGGCCAGGCTCACCTCGGAGAGCGCGCGGTGCGCCTCCAAGGCGGCGGCGGCCTTCGCCACGGCGCGGCGGCGCAGGCCCTTAAACCGTGTGCTGCCGCAGAGCAGGAGCACGAGCAGGGCGGCGGCGGTGCGGCGGGGATCGTGGCCGAAGCTGCCGTCGGCGCCTTGGGTCTGGGCGAGGAAGGCGTCGGCGGAGCCTTGGGGCGCGGGGGCGGCCTCCTTCTCCGCGAGCTCTTGTTTGGCGGGGGCGGGCGGCGGCGGCGGCGGCGCGGCGGCACGAATCGGCTGGGCGGCGCGGGGTGGCGCGGCCTTCTTGGACTTCGCCGACTCCCGGCGCAGCTCGCTGGCGGACGGAGCCTCGTCGTCGGCGTCCGACTCCATCATCATACAGTCCATCATCGACACGTCCGGGGGCGGCGCGGCCTGGGCGCGGGACCGTGTGGGGGCGCCGCCCGGCGCGGGCATCGGCGCGGGCATCGCCGAGGGCATCATCGGCGCGCTCGCCATCGCCTGGCCCGCCATGCCTTCGCTCCAGCCCAAAGGCAAGGCGTGGGGCTGCACAATCTCCGTCTTGGGGCCGGTCACGACGCGCCCGGTCTCCACCGCCACAAACGAGGTGCAGCGTGACGCGAGGTGATGGGCCAAGGCCACGCGGCGAATCTCGGGCAAGATCGCCTCCTCCTCAAACGGGCGCACGGCGAGGCGATCCTCCAAGGCGGCGATGCGCTCCCGGCCCCACAGCGCGCCCAGAGGCATCGGCGCCCGCGTCGGCGTGAGCGTGACGCGGTGCTCGCCGCTGGGGCTGTCCCCACGAAGGGTGATCGGGCCGTCGCCCTCGACGAGCAGCGCCGCCGGGCGCCCAGCGAACACGACCTGGGGCTCTGTGCGCGCCGAGACGCGGCCTTCAGCGACGAGGTTTGTGATGAGTGGGCTGCCAAAGCGGGCCTCTAACCGCGCGACGGCGGCCTCAACGTCCTCTTGGGGCGTGAGCAGCTCACAGGTGCCGCTCCCGGCCCGGGCGAGCTTCTTGAGCAGAGCCCCGGCGGCGGCGGTGTCGATGCCCAAGGTGAACAGGAGCGCGCCTTGGCGGCGGTTCGCCACGGCGGCGACGAGCTCCCCCTCGTTCCAGGCCTGACCGTCTGTGATGAAGAGCACCGTGCGCAGTCGCCCGGCGACCGGGGGCAGGCTGAACCCGGCCTTGAGCGCGGGCAACATCTCCGTGCCGCCGCGCGCCCGCAGCCGCTTCACCCAGACGTCCGCCTTTTGTAGGGTCTGATCCGTGACCTCGGTGAGGTAGCTGTGCTGGGGCTCGACGCGGTCATCAAACGCGATGAGCTGGAAGCGGTCGCCGGGCATGAGCCCGTGCACGGCGGCGATCACCGCACGTTTGGCGGCGTCGAGCTTCTCGCCGTCCATCGAGCCCGAGATGTCGATCAGAAACACCGCGTCCCGGGGGAGCTGCGGCGCCAAGGCCGCGCCTGGGGGCTCAAACAGCGCGAGGGTGAAGGCGCCGTCCGTCCAGGCCCGGGGGGTGAGCGCCTTGGCGTCAGCGGTGGAGACATGAAGCACAAAGTCCCGGTCACAGCGGGCGCTGGCGCTGGGCGCGACCCGGGCGCCGCCGCCCTCAAGGCCCATCGAGACGGCGTGAAGGCTCGACTCCAAGGCGAACAGAGGCCCAGCGACCATCACCTCCAGATCGAGCGGCGCGCCGTTGCCCAACAACACCGGGGGCTGCAGGCGCGAGGCGTCGGGGGCGGCGGTGGTGTCGGGCAAGACGCCGGGGCCGCTGTGCCCGACGGCCTCGCCGGGCAGGTAACGGGGCGGGATCGTCGTCGGGAAACGCCACACAAACCGACCGTCTACGGAGTCCAGGCGCTCGACGATGACGACACGAACCCGCACCTCCTCACCCGGGGGCAAGTTCCCGACGCGCAGCGTGTGCACGTCGTCCCGCTCCCGGCTGAGCAAGGCGGCGCGGTGCCCGGCGGCCTGGGCCTCCGCAAAACGTGCGGCGGCCTGCTCCCGCTCCTGACACTCCGCACGGACGACCAGATCACCGCAGATCAGCTCCACCTCGACCACCGCGCCGTCTTCAGGCAACGGGAAGATGTGCACGACGTCTAAGGTGACGCTGAGCGGGTTGTGAAAGCGCTGCTCGATGACCGTGCGCGCGCAGGGCCCGACGATCGACGCCCGCACCTTGACCCCCAACAGAGGAAAAGCGCGCTCGGCCCCGGCGGACAGCGCCAGGAGCCCGCCGAGCCCGCGGCTCTGGGGCTCGGCGCCCTGGGTGCTGGGGATGGGGAGGAGGTCCACGGTGCGAAGGGGCTGGGTCATCGGCAGGCTCCAGTGAGGCGGCGAATCATGGCCGCGGGGTCGGGGACGAGGCTTGGGTCAATCATGACGAAGATCCCCGGGGCGAGCTGCGCGCTCACCAGGGGTTTGGCGACAGGCTCGGGCAGGGGCGCGAAGGGGTCGGTTGGGCGGGGGGCGCTCTGGGCGGCGCTCGGCGTCTCCAGGCCCAAGCCGTCGATCACGGCGGCCTCCAGGGCCAGATCCGTGGCCCCGGCCAGGGCGACCTGGGCCTGCTGCAGCGACCGCCCGGCGCGCTGAAGCAGCTTCACACACACCGCTTGCAGCAGGTGCCGCCGCCCATAGATCGCCTGCCGACCGTCATACCGGCTCGGCTTGTCCATGAGCCCGAGCGTCTGGTAGTAGCGCAGCGTGCGCGCGTCCGGCGCCGCCGAGACCCGATCATCCTCCGGCGCCCCGGGCAGCCGCGCGAGGAGCCGCCCGGCGGCGGCCTCCAGGGCGTCGAGGGTGAGGTCAGCGGGGTGGAGGTCGGGGTGGGTCATGGCAACACTGTAAACTTGTCAGTGATTGCTGTCAACATGAAGATGAGGGAAAGTTGGGGGGAGGTGCCAGAGGCGTGATGAGGCTTAGGGTCGGAGGCCGCGCTCTCGGAGCTTCCGACGAAGATAGGCCTCGGCGACGTGGGCGTAGGAGGGGAGGCCCTCCGCGGTTGGGGTCGTGAAGGTCCGGTAGAGGCGTCGCATGTGGGCCTCGGAGCCATCCTTCGAGAGCTGCCCCCGTAGCCGGTTGATCACCTCGGCGCGGTTCTCGATGAGCAGCTCAGCGTTGAGGTTCAGCTCAGCCACATCGCTGTTCGCCTCGGGGCTCTGCGTGACGATCGACCCCAAACGGCCCTTGCTGGATGACCCTCGCAGATGAACCTGGAACTCGTTGGGGATGCGGAGCGCGTCATCCACTGGATGGAAGCTCAAAGGCCTTTTTGGCGCGCGGCTCTTGTCGCAATGTTGAATCTGTCGGCCATTGTGGGTCGTCCTCCCTGAGCACACCCCGAGAAGGTTTGACCACTCAAACATCTGGGAGACGTCTACGGAGCGGGGGGTATGGTGCTCAATGGTCATGGCGTTGGCGCCGCCGGATCGGATGAGTCGCACGCCACAGTAGGCGCACAGCCCGTCCTGGTCACGAGCCAGGGCCTCGCGGACCGTCTCGGCGCAGTCCTTCAGGAGCGCCCAATCCTCGGGGACGAGGGGCTTCTCGGTCTCAGTGACGACTCGTCTCGCCTCTCGCTTTACCCCTGCGAGACAGTGGGGCGCGTCACTCTTCCTGACCGACCGCACCGTTCACCTCAAGGTCGTGAAGCTCCCAGCGGAGGCCGACGACCTGATCATCATGGGGGCCGAGCTGGGCCTCTAACCTGTGAAGTTTGTCCTTCGCCGCCGAGAGCGCACCCTCGCCGAGCAGCGTGTTGATCTCCTGAATTCGTTCGATCACCTCTAACGGTCGGTCTGCCACCCCAAACACGCTCCGCAACAGCGCGTTCGTGTCCCGCCCCTCCGAGTAGTCCACCCGCTCCACCGTGCCGTCCGTGTGCAACACACGCAGCCACTCAGGCTTCGCGCTGGACACCACCTGGGGCGAGTGGGTCGTGACGACGAGCTGGATGTTCTGGAAGATGTCGAGCAGGCGGCCCAA
>JAKLKE010000326.1:3444-6785 GCA_023150775.1 Myxococcota bacterium | reverse complement strand
CGCCGGTTCCGATGGCCAAAGGTGAGGCGCTCGTCGGCGGGGCCGTCACCCTGGGCTCGTTCCAGGGCGACACCCTGAACCCCTTCGCGCCCGTGGATCGGGAGGGGCGGCGTTATGTTCACGGCATCGTCTGGGGCGAGACGCCCCTCACCGAGCGGCTGACCGTCGGCGGGTCCTTCGTCACTGTGGACGCGGGGTCTACGGGCGCCCTCGTGCGGTTTGACGCCATCCAGACGCCGCGCTTTGTGCTCAGCGCCCAGGGCCGGGGTGGGCTCGTCTTTTATGAGCTGGGTGTGCCGGTCAGCGTCGGCATCACCGACGATCTGTGGCTCTACGCCGTGCCGAGCCTCGCGCGGCGACCCTTTGACGGCGAGGAGATCTCCGGGACCGGGTTTGGCACCTTCACCAACAAGGCCCACACCGGGGCCCTCGCCCTCGGCGCCTACTGGTCGAGCCCCGGGGGCGCTGGGGTCGGCCTGGAGGCCGGGGAGGTCGTCTACCTCGACCGTGAGCCCGGGGAGCACGCGCCCTACATCACCCTGAGCCTGGGGTATTTCCATCGCCCCGGCGTCGAGGCCGACGCGCTCCAGCGCCCCTAAACCACGCCGAGGAGGCACCTTGAACGCCCTCGTCCAGCTCGTGCTCCGCGCCCTCACGGCGATCACCGTCGTCTACCACACGCTCTGGGCCTGCGCGCCGGTCACGACGCTCCCGCCGCCGCTGCCGATGGCCAAAGGGGACACGAACATCGGCGGCGGCTTGATCGGCGGCGCCTTCGACCTCAACGCGCAGACGCGCTCCGTGGACGACCTCCAAGGCCACATCAACGCCCAAGGCTGGGCGAGCGTCGCGGTCACCGACTGGTTGGACGCGTACTGGACGGGGTTCTTGGGCAGCTCCAGCGGCGGCGGCACGGGCGCAGGCCTGCACGTCGACGTCCTGGAGCTAGAGCGCCTGTCCCTCGGCGTACAGGCCAGCGGCGGGTTCGCCTACTACGCGGCGAGCCTGCCCGTGGCGGTGACCGTCACCGATCAGCTCATCCTCTACACCAACCCCGGCATCACCCACGGCACGCTCATCCAGCCGAGCACCGGCCGCGCGCAGCCCCTCGTCCCCATCGGCCTGTGGTGGACCTCTCCCCGGGGGATCGGCCTCGGCGCTGAGCTCGGCGCGCAGGGGTACATGGAGTCGGAGGATCCAGGCTCGCAGCGTCGGCCCACGTTGATGCCGTATCTAGCGCTCAGCGTCGGTCTTGCGGGCGACCCACGCACCCGCTGAGGGGCTCTCAGACGTGCTACTCTGAGGGTCGGAGAAGCCTATGCACCCCCTGATTCAGCTCGCCCTGCGCGCCATGACGGCGCTGACCGTGGCCTACCACACGATCTGGGCCTGCGCCCCGGCGGTTCATCTGCCGCCGCCGGTGCCCATGGGCAAAGAGGACGGCTTCACCGTGGGGGGCTCCTTGGTGGGCGGCGCCTGGGACGTGAACCAGCAGGCGAGCCTGGAGCGAGTGACGCCCTTCGTCTCGGGGCAGGCCTTCGGCATGGTGGCGGTCTCGGATCGCTGGAACGTCGGCGGCACGGCGTATCTGGGCATGTCGACGCTGCTCGGCGCCGGGGTCATCGCGCGGCTGGACCTCGTCGAGGCCAACCGTTTTTATCTGGGCGCCCAGGCGGGCGGCGGCTTCGCCTATGGCTCCATCGGCGTGCCCGTGGGGGTCGGCGTCACAGACTCTTTGTGGCTCTACACCCACCCCAACGTCTCCACCACGACGATCAGCGCGTCGAACTTCTACGTGAACCTCCTCCAGCCCCAGGTGCCCTTGGGCCTCTGGTGGCAGACGACGGACACCCTCGGCCTGGGCCTGGAGCTGGGCACCAGCGCTGGCCGCGACTACGGCGACGGCGTCTCCTTCGCCCCCTACGCCGCCCTGAGCCTGAGCACCAAGCTGTGACGCCGCGCTGATGTTCCCCGTCCTGTTCACCGTCGCCGGCCTCGCCGTGCCGAGCTACGCCGCGCTGATGCTCTTGGCCTTCGTCGTCGTGGGCGCCGTGCGGCGGGTGGAGCTGCAGCGCCTCGGCCACGAGCGCCTGCCCGGCTACGCCTTGGTGAACGTCGGGGCCTTGGTCGGCGCGGCTGTGGGCGCCAAGCTGGGCATGATCCTGTTTGAGCCGCCCCAAGACGTCGCGGCGCTGCTGCGGCTGATGTTGGCCTTGGACTTCACCGGCAAGACGGTCGTGGGCGGCCTCGCCGGGGGCTACCTCGGCGTCGAGCTGGCCAAAAAAGCCGTGGGCATCACCCGGCGCACCGGGGACGGCTTCGCTGTGGCCCTGCCCTTGGGCCAGGCCATCGGGCGGCTGGGCTGTTTTCTCAACGGCTGCTGCTACGGCGCAGAGTGGCATGGCCCCTGGGCGGTGAGCATGGCCGGGGCCGAACGTCACCCCGCCCAGCTCTACGAGGCTCTCCTGGACGTGCTGCTCGCCTTGGCCTTGTGGTCGGTGCGCCTCAGCCCGCGGCCCGAGGGCAACCTCTTTCGACGTTACCTCGTAGGCTACGCGCTCATCCGTTTTGGGCTAGAGCCCCTGCGCGGCGACAACGGCCACGCCTGGATGGGCCTCACCTTGGTGCAGTGGGCCTGCGCGGCGACGATGTTGGGCTTCGGGGCCTGGATCTGGCGCACGGAGCGGCCCCACCTGGGCGGCTGAGGCGGGGTGTCGGGGTGAGATCCCGATGCGCCACCCCGCCGCGAATCCGCTGAGGGCGGCGAATCGATGTCTCAGCCCGCCGGAGAACGCCGGAGCACCGGACGATCAATGTTGAACCCCGCCGGGAGATCCCGAAGCGCCGAAACACCGGACGATCAATGTTTCACCCCTCAGGGCGCCCGTCGAGCCCTAGGGCGCGTCCTCGACGGGGGACTCGTCCTCGGGCGCCTTGCCCTCGCCGCGCTCAAACATCGCGGCCTTCTTCTGCAGGTGCTCTGAGCCTGGGAAACGCGCCAAGGCCAAGGCGTAGGCGGCGCGCACCTCATCGGGGGTGGGCGGCGTGGTGTCGCGGCGGCGGTAGGCGTGGATGTCGGCGCGGGGGCCCTCGACCTCCTCGTACTCCTCGGCCAGCCAGGGCTCCTTCATCAGGGCCTTGATGAGACAGCAGCTCTTGTCTTTGAGCAGGATCCACGCCGGGCGCCGACTGTGTACGTAGGCCCGCTCCTCCTCGTCGCTGAGGCCTTGGGCGCCGCTGAGCTTGGGATCGACGAGGCCGCCGAGGTCCAAGATGGGGTGATCGGTGACGTAGCCCAGGACGCCGATCTCGGTGTAGGCGATGAGCTCGCCGGGCCTCGC
>JAKLKE010000326.1:0-3434 GCA_023150775.1 Myxococcota bacterium | reverse complement strand
GGGCCTCGCGCGCTCGATGATGTAGCTCGCCGCCCACTCTAAGCCGGTGTGGGGCGCGGAGAACGACATCGGCGCCCACTGGTTGGCGGCCCGGGACTTGATCACGGCGCTGGGCCCGACGCCCCGAAAGCTCGCCGTAGGCACGCTCAGGAGGCCCTGGGCCACGAGCACCGAGGCCAAGGCCGCGAGCACGCCCCGCCCCGCCGTCTGGGCGTCGAGGCGGCTCACCAAGCTCGCGCCCACGGCGCCGATGGTGGCGGCCAAGGGCGCGATGATCGGCGCCACGAAGCGCCCGCTCCACATCCAGTCTTTGCCCGCGACCACCAGAAACACGAGCTGGGCGAACAAGACGCCCAGCACCGGGATCGCCCGCGCACCCAGCACAAAGGGCGAGGCGAGGAGCGCGAGGCCCGCGACGCTCACCATCGGCCACTCCAGGCGCAGCCAAGGGGCGAGGTAACCCAGGGTGAGGTCGAGGTTAAAGCCCTTGTCGCCCTTACGAAAGAAGGTGTTGGGGAAGATCTCACCATAGCTCAGCACCCGGAACATCAGGTAGAGCGCCCCGGGGCCCACGGCCAAGGCGAGCCACAGAAGCAGGCCGGGCAGGTCGCCGTCTTTGGTCCAGCGGTAGGCCCGGGCGAGCACGATGGGCGCGCACAAGAGCGGCGCCTCGGGGCGGGAGAGCGCGGCGAGGCTCAACAAGACCGCCGAGATCGGCAGGCGCTCGGGCTCAGCCTCCTCCTCCCACAGCCGCGCCATGGCCCAGATCAAGAGCGCGCTGTACATCGGCGTCTCTAAGCCCTGCACCGCCCAGAACGTGAGCGGGTGGCTCAGCGCCGCCAAGGCCGCGCCCAAGATCGCCGCGCCCAAGGCCACGCCGTCGTTGGGGCGGCCCAAGACCAAGGCGAGGCGCACCGTCCCGGCGATGAGCGCCGCGTGGGACAAGAGCCCCAGCGCCTTCACCGTGAGCCATCCATCGGCGCCCAAGGCCAAGAACAGGGCGCTGGTCAGCGTCCAGACGGGGTTGGAGAAGCCCTCCACGGCCTCGCCGGGGTTGTACACGAGGCCCAGGCCCCGGGCCAGGTTCGCCGAGTAGCGCAGGCTGATGAAGCTGTCGTCCACCGTGGTCTGCACGAGCCCCAAGGCCAAGAACACGCCGATAAACACCAAGACCGCCGTGAGCGCCGGGGTGACCTTGGCCTGGCGCCGGGCGAGCTCGACACGCCGGGCCTCGGCGAGGCGCTCTTCAGGGGTGGCGGGCCGGGGCGGCGGCGGGATCGTGTCGTCGGGGGGCTCCGTCTGGGGGAGCAGGCTGTCGGGCGGGTCGGTGATGTTGCTCACGGCCGCCCCTCGGCGCACAGCGCCACGGTCTGCGCGTCCCAGTCCACCATGTTGTTCAGCGTCACGTTCACGAAGCCCTCATCCTCCGCGCTCAGCCCGCCGACGCTCATCTCCCGCCAGATGCCGTAGGCGTGGACGAGCTCGCCCGGCGCGCGCTCCCAGAACAGCTCGATCTGGTAGTCCTGCTCGAAGGTCCAGTCCGAGTCCACAAACTCGGCGGGCTCGGTGAGCCAGAGCCGCGCCCACACAAATGGCCGCGCGCCGCTCGACACCCGCCGGACGTCGCCGCGCACCTGCTCGGTGTACTCCGCGCCGAGAATCTCCAGCCGCATGTCGCTCACCCAGCCGATCCGATCGGTCTCCCCCGCCAGAAAGGCCTCTGCGTCGCCGTCGTGCACGCGCTCATACTCCAGGTAGACGCCAGGGTAGAGCTCGTCCTGGTCCTGATGGATCAGCGCCGCCGCGAGATCCTCCAGGGCGCAGGCCATGGGGTTCACGAGCAGCATCCCCGGCGCGTCGGCCGGGTCTTGACCGGCGGAGGGCGTGACGTCGGCCAGCTCCTCGACGACGAGGGGGCTCAAGGCGCCGCGCAGATCTTCGTCGAGGGTGTCGCCGCTGACGAGGGCGTGGAGCGTGTCCACCAAGGCGGCGACCTCGTCGTCCTCCAGGACATCAAAGCCCGTCCAGGCCGCGTGCATGGCGCCGTCGAGGTCTTGGGGCGCGTCGTCTACGCGGCAGGCGGCGAGGCCGAGGAGCAGGCAGAGGGTCGGGAGGCGTTGCATCCGCCGATCATACCCCGACGCTCCGCCGAGGGTGTATCCTGGCCCGTCTCCGCCGGAGCGACCATGCGGCCCACCGCCCTTCCGCTGCTGCTCACCCTGCTCGCCGCCGCCACGATCGCCCAAGCCGACCCCGCCGCCGAGCCCGCCGCCGACCCCTTGGCCGCCGTGGACTGGCCCGCCGCCCAGGCCGAGGCCCGGGGCCTGCTCGTAGATCTCCTGCGGCTCGACACGACGAACCCGCCCGGCGCCGAGGCCGCCGCCGCCGAGTACCTCGCCCTGCGCTTAGAGGCCGAGGGTGTCGCCGCCGAGCTGCACGACCTGGGCGAGGGCCGGGCGAACCTCATCGCGCGCCTGCCGGCCACGGCCCCGAGCGGCGAGGGCCCTCTGTGCCTCGTGAGCCACCTCGACGTCGCGTCCGCCGAGGCCGAGCGCTGGAGCCAGCCCCCCTTCGCCGGCCTCACCGACGCCGAGGGCACGATCTGGGGCCGCGGCGCCTTGGACATGAAGGGCATGACGGTGGTGGAGCTTGAGGCGATGCTCCTGCTCAAGCGCCTGGGCCTGCCCCGCGCCCGCGACGTGATCCTGCTCGCCGTGGCCGATGAGGAGGTGAACAACACCGGGATGCGGCGCCTCATCGCCGAGCGCTGGCCCTCCATCGGCTGCACCCACGCCATCAACGAGGGCGGCGTCGGCATCATCGACGGCCTCTTCCCTGGCCAGGTGCTCTTCCCGATCTCCGTGGGCGAGAAAGGTGCCTTGTGGCTGCGTCTCTCCGCCGAGGGCAAAGCCGGCCACGGCTCCACCCCTCTGCCCGACGAGGCCCCGGATCGTCTGCTCGCCGCCTTAGAGCGCCTGCGCGCCTACACCCCCGAACCCCAGGTTCACGAGAGCCTCAAGGCGCTGTTTGAGCGTGTCGGCGCCACCCGAAGCGGCCTGGAGCGCCTCGTCTTCACCCGCCCCCTCTTGCAGCGCACCGTGCTCATTCGTGCGCTGATGAAGAACCCGCTCACCCGGGCGGCGATCACCGACACCCTCCACATCACCGGCTTAGAGGGCGCCCACCAGCCCAACGTCGTGCCGTCCGTGGCCTCGGCGCTCCTCGACTGTCGTCTGTTGCCCGGCACGAGCCCCGAGGAGATGTTGGCCCGAGTGAAGGCCCTGGCCGCCGACGACGGCCTGACGTACACCGTGCTCAACCAGTTCGCCGCCCAGGTGAGCCCCTGGGACGACCCCGTGTTTGAGGCCCTGGTGCAGGCCGCCGAGGCGCGCCCCAACGTGGTCGCGGGCCCGGCGATCTCCGTCGGCTTCACC
>JAKLKE010000325.1 GCA_023150775.1 Myxococcota bacterium | reverse complement strand
AGGCCGTCACCGCCGTCGTCGTCGTCTTGCCGTGGGTGCCGGCGACGACCACGCTCTTCTGCTCTTTGAGGAAGAGCTCACCGAGCAGGTGCGGGAACGAGCAGTAGTTGAGGTCTTGGGCCACGACGGCCTCGGCCTCCTCGTACACCGCGCGGATCGCGTTGCCGACGACGACCAGATCCGGCTTGTGATCGAGGTTCTTGGCGACGTAGCCCGACATCACGGGGATGCCCAAGCCCGCCAAATAGTCGCTCATCGGCGGGTACACCGCGCCGTCAGAGCCGCTGACCTCATACCCGGCGTCTTTGAGCATCCCGGCGACGGCGCCCATGGCCGTGCCGCAGATGCCCATGATGTGAATCGAGCGCAGCGGGGAGGGCAGGCCGGTGGTGATGAGGGGCATTCTGAGGCTCTCCAGCGGGGCGCGGGGTCAGGAGGGGGGCAACAAACGGACGAGGGCGGCGCGGGTGCGCGGCGCCGGGGCGCCCTGAAGCAGGGCCTCTCGCAGGGGGAGGAGGTCTTTGGGCTCGTCTACGTCTTGGCCTTTGGGGGCCAAGCCGACGGTCAACCCTAACCTGCTCGCCCGCAGGAGCGTCTCTAAGCACAGGTTCGCCGTAGACCACGGCATGTCGCGGAGCAGCTCATCTTGGCGCGCGGGCCAAGAGATGCCCCAGTAGCCGCCGTCTTCAGTGGCGCCGATGTTCACATGCCCGCTGCCTCGGGCCAGCGCCTGAAGCTGGGTGACCCGCAGCGTCGGCGCGTCACCGCCGAGCGCCATCGCCGGTCCTGGCCCCATCGCCGCGCTCATGCGCGCGCCGAGGTCGCCGTCTACCTGGGCGCTCACCTTGAGGCCCCGGCTGACGAGCCCCGTCACGAAGGGGTGGTCCATGGGCCCAGCGACGCTGATCTCGGGGGTGAGCCCCGCGGCCATGGCGGTGTGTAAGCAGTCGAGCGCCATCGCCTCAGCGAGGGTCGCCGCGCCCTCCGCGCCCAAGGCGGGGATCAGCCGGGTCTTGACCTGCCCGGGGATCGGCACCTTAAAGAACATCACGGTCTTGAGATCGAGGATCATCGGTACTTCCAGCAGGCGCTTAACATCCCCACCCCGGCCTTGATCGAGCCGCGCACGGTGCCGCTGATCTTGCTCTCGCCCCGTCGTGGGCGGTACGCGACGGGGAGCTCCACCACACGAAGCCCGGCGCGGGCGGCCTTCATGTGCATCTCGACGTTCCAGCCGAAGGCCGGATCCACCATGTTTAGGCCTATGAGCGCCGACCAGCGGATCGCCCGAAACGGCCCCATGTCCCGGGTGCGTAGGCCGGTGAGCGCCCGGATGAGTCGGGTGGCGACGACGTTGCCCACACGCTGCTGGGGCAACAAGGCCCCAGGCTCGGCGCGGGCGGTGCGGTCACCCAAGACCAGGTCCGCCGAGCCGTCGTGGAGCGGGGCCAACAAGCGCGGGAGATCGTTCACGTCGTCGCTGTGGTCGCCGTCCAAGAAGACGAGCACGTCGGGCGGGCGGGCGCTGAGGTGCCTGAGCCCGGCGAGGCAGGCCGCGCCGTAGCCGCGCTGGGGCTCAGAGACGAGCTCCGCCCCGGCGGCGCGGGCGACCTCAGCGGTGCGATCGACGCTGCCGTTGTCGACGACGACGACCCGATCCGGCGCGCGCCGCGCGAGGTCGGCGAGCACGAGCGGCAGGGCCTCCTCTTCGTTTAGCGCGGGGATGAGCACGGCGACTCGCATCGGCGGCGCTTAACCCGGCGGCGTCCCTGAAGCCCTGCAAGCCGCGCGGCATCGTGCTACCCAAGACCGAGGTGGCGAGCGTGTCGGCCCCGCGCTTCGCCCGCCCATCTCCCGGAGCGCGACGCCATGATCCTCCCCCTTAGGAAGCTCCCCCTCTGGCTCTTCGCCTTCGTCTTGGGGCTGCTCACGCTCTTGGGCGTGGTGAGCCCGGGCGCTGAGGCCGCGGGCCCCCCGGTGCAGGCGCTCCTCACGGCGAGCCCCCTAGAGGTCGGCAAGCCCGGCGCGCTCACCGTCGAGCTTCGTGTGCCCTCGGGTGTGGTCGTCTACAGCGCCGAGACCTCCCTCACCCCGCTCTCCAAAGGCACGCTCACCCTGCGGCCCACGGAGTACCCGCCCGGCGAGATGAAGCCCGACCCGGTCACCGGCGAGCCCATCGAGGTCTGGTCAAACGACGTGGCCCTGCGGGTGCCTGTGGACGCCCCCCAGGCCGCCGGGCGCCACGACGTCGCCCTTGAGCTGCGTGTCGTCGGCTGCAAAGGCAACATCTGTTTTCTGCCCCACACCGAGACGCTGCGCGCCTCCGTCGAGGTGAAGCCCAAGGCGGTCGGCTGGCTCGACACGCTCTTGCCCTCGGCCTACGCGGGCAAACTCAGCGATGAGAACCCGGTCAACGTCACGGTGAAGGTGAAGGGCGAGGCCCTGGCGGTCTCGTTTGAGCAGGCCCCGGGCTGGCACCTCACCCAGAGCTTCACCTTCGTGGAGCTCGCTGAAGGCCAAGACGTCAGCCTGGGCAAGGTCGGCTGGCCCAAGGCCCACCAGCGCCCCGACCCGGCCATCCCCGGCGCCACCCGGGGCGAGTACGACGGCAACTTCACCGTGCTCGCCGCGCTCAAGTCCGCCCCCGGCGGCCGCGTCGTGAAGGGCACCGTGGGCTATCAGGCGTGTAAGGCTGAGCTTTGCCTCATGCCGCAGTACCTCGACTTCTCGGAGACGGTGACCTTCGCCGCGCCGGCTCCGGCGGCCCCGGCAAACCCGGCAGATCCGGCGACCCCGGCGGTAGATCCGGTCGTTGAGCCCGTCGCCGAGCCCGTCGCCGAGCCCGTCGTCGAGGCGCCCCCTGTTGAGCCCGTCGTCGAGGCGCCCGCCGCCACCCCGGCCCTCGCCGACAACTCCAACGCCGCCGCGACGGCTGATGACTTCGAGTCCGAGCTGCCCGTAGACGGCTTCGCCGCCGCCCGAGAGAAGGGCCTCGTCTGGCTGTTCCTCTTCGTCTTCGGCGCGGGCTTCTTGGTGTCGTTGACGCCCTGCGTGCTGCCCATGGTCCCCATCACCATCGGCATCATCGGCGCGCGCTCCACGGGCAGCCGCGTGCAGGCCTTCTCTTTGGCCTTGGCCTATGTCGCGGGTCTGGCGGCGGTCTACACCGTGCTCGGCGTCGGCGCGGCGATGACCGGCTCCATCTTCGGCGCCTGGATGCAGTCGCCGTGGGTGGTGGGCGCGGTGGCGCTCTTCTTCTTCGCCATGGGCGCGGCGATGTTCGGGGCCTTTGAGGTGGCCGTGCCCGGCGCCGTCGCCGAGCGCCTGAACAACGTCGGCGGCGCGGGCTACACCGGGGCGTTCTTGATCGGCGCGGTGGGCGCCATCGTCGCCGGGCCCTGCTCGGGGCCGGTCATCGCCTCCTTGATGGTCGTCATCGGTCAGCAGGGTGAGCTGGCCTTAGGCGCCGGGCTGATGTTGGCGTTCAGCCTGGGCATGGGGATGATCTTCCTCGTCGCCGGCACCTTCTCCAACCAGGTCTTGCGCCCTGGCGCCTGGATGGAGACGGTCAAACACAGCTTCGGCGTGTTGATGTGGCTCGGCGCGGTGTACTTCGTCGCCCCGCACCTCTCCGACACCATGACCGCCCTGCTCACGGCCTTCACCCTGCTCTCGACCGCCGTGTTCGCCTGGCCCTCCAACGACGATGACGGCCCGGCCATCGCCCGCGCCCATCGTCTGTACGCCGTGGTGGGCGGCCTCGTCGGCGCTTACCTGCTCGTGGGCACCTTGGTCACCCAAGGCTTCATCTTGCCGCCGCTGCAGCTCAGCGCGGCGGGCGCGGCCACGGGCGCGGCCCAAGGCTCGATCCCCTGGATCAACGACGATGAGACCTCGGCCTTGGCCCGGGCGAAGGCCGAGAACAAGCCGCTGATCATCGACTTCACCGCCGAGTGGTGCGCGGCCTGCAAAGAGCTTGAGCACTTCACCTACACCGACGCCGAGGTCATCACCCGCTCGGCGGACTTTGTGCCGCTGATGATCGACGCCACCAGCGACAAAGACCCCAAGGTGCAAGCGCTGCTCAAGAAGTACGACGTGAAGGGCCTGCCGACTGTGCTGTTCTTAAAGCCTGACGGCGCGGTGATCTCCAAGCTCACCCTGACGGGCTTTGAGCCCGCCGACAAGTTCCTCCCCCGCATGAGCGCCGCGAAGCGGATGGCCCAATGATCGGTCACCTCGTCACCGACAACGGCGCCCCGGGCACGATGCTGCGGGGCCTGACGCTCAAGGGCTCGGCCCGGCTGGTGCTGGTGCTCTTGGAGGGCCCCGCCCGAGAGATGATCCGCCGCCACGGCCTGCATGGAGACGCCGCGCGTGTGCTCGCCGAGGGCCTCGTCACCACAGCCATCCTCGGCGCCCACATCAAAGGCGACGAGCGACTGTTTGTGCAGGTTCAGGCCGACTCGCCCAAGTTCTCGTTTCTGGGCGAGGTGACCGGCGACGGCGGCGTGCGCGCCCGGGTGGTCCCCGACGTGTTGACGCTGACCGGCCCCATCGAGGGTGTGCTCCAGGCCGTGAAGTGGGACGGCCCCCGCGAGCTGTACCGGGGCCTCTCGCCCATCGAGGAGGGCAGCTTCGAGGGCGCGCTCTCCAGCTACTTCACCCGCTCCCAGCAGACGACAGGCCTCGTGCGCCTGGGCGTCACCGTGAACGACGACGGCACCATCCGCCAGGCCGCCGGGCTCTTGATCGAGCGGCTGGGCGGTGATGAGTCGAGCCTGGAGGCCTTCCAAGCCGCCATCGAGCCCCTTCGGAGCGCGCCGATGGAGGAGCTCGTTGTTGGCGCCCTCTCCGAGGAGCTGCTGGGCGGCGTCGAGGTGCTCGCCCAGACGACCCTCCTGTTCGCCTGCACCTGCTCCATGGAGCGGGTGGAGTCTACGCTCGTGGCCTTGGGCGCCGAGGACCTGCGGGCCCTGGCCGCCGAGCAGGGCGGCACCGAGGTGGACTGCCACTTCTGCTCAACACAGTACCGGGTGAGCGGGGCGCGGCTCTTGGAGCTGGCGGCGGGGATTGAGGCGGACGTGGTGGGGTGAGGGGGCGTTATTCGCGCTGAATCTCGCAGCTCGCGCCGGCCTCGCTGTATTGCGCGGCGAGGGCCTGGGCCTCCTCCAGGGTCAAGCCTGAGCACACGACGCCGAGGGACTCCACCAGATCCTTGGCCCCCATGAGCCCGATCTTGAGCTCGTGAACCACTCGGGTTGTTTGGATGACCGCGATCTTGTTCCCCAGCCCGCCGATGCTCCGCAGCACGAGGGAATAGCGGGCTGTGTCGGCCTGCGGCTCGGGGTCTTCGTCGTGGGGCTGTGACATTTTTGGCCTTTGATGTTTGTGATCTCCTACGAGGCTACAACATCCATACAGTGGGCGCAAGGCCAGGTCTCTTCGTGGGCATCCACGCCGATGGGCTTGACTTGGCGCTGCGGTCTAGCCTAAGCAGGTCGGTCCCCCGGGAGACGAGACGAATGAACGACATGATGGCCGACGTCGCGGCGCGCGTCATCCACCACGTCGAGCATGGACTCGACCGCCCGGTCTACCCGTAGTCCCCCAGCGTCAGCCGTGGGATCAGGCCGGCCTGGCGCGTCTGAACATCTGGCGGAGGGTAAATCCGGGCCCGTGCGCGGGCTCTGCCGAATGTTCAGGCGTGTCCGACAGACCTGCGCGTGGCGTCTGCCGAACGTGCAGGCGTGACCAACAGACCTGTCCGCAGGGGCCGCCGAATGTTCAGGCACGTCCCACAGGCCTGATCCCGCCGCCGCCGCCGAGAGCCCAACCTCTTGGCGGCTTGTACAAGCCGGACTTGGCAAAAGGCCGAGACCAAAAGTCGGCCGGTCGGATTCCGCTTGGTGGTGTCCTCGCCCCGGCCTGTGGCCCCGCCTAAGCTCGACTGAGCGTACCCCAAGCGCCCCGCTGTCCCCCTCCGCGACACCCTGTCGCGTTCTGCGACACCCGCCCTCACCACGACGACCCTCCGGCGCCCTTCTGCATGTGGCATACTCCTTGCTTACCTCACCCCCAGCCCCGGAGACCGCCATGAACCCCACGAACGACGCGACCGACCTCACCGCGCCGGTTCACTCCTTGGAGGAGTACCGCAGACGTTACGCCGCGAGCGTCGCCGACCCCGAGGCCTACTGGCGGGCGCAGGCGCGGGGGCTGCAGTGGTTCTATGAGCCTGACACGATCATGGACAACACCGGCGAGGGGGAGATCAACTGGTTCAGCGGCGGGCGGCTCAACGTCGCGGTCAACTGTGTGGATCGGCACGCCGCGCGCACGCCGGACAAGGTGGCGCTCATCTGGGCCAAGAACGAGCCCGGTGAGGTGGAGCACATCACCTATCGGGCGCTCAAACACCGCGTCGGGCGCATGGCGAACCTGCTGCGGGAGCTGGGGGTGCGGAAGGGTGACCGCGTCTGTATTTACCTGCCGATGATCCCTGAGCTGCCCGTCGCGATGTTGGCCTGCGCGCGCATCGGCGCGGTGCACTCCGTCGTCTTCGCAGGGTTCTCGGCGGAGTCGCTGCGGGATCGTGTGCTCGACGCCGGGGCGAGGGTGCTCATCACCGCGAACGAGGGCCTGCGCGGGAACAAACACGTCCCGCTCAAGACCATCGCCGATGACGCCGTCGAGGGGCTCAGCCTCGTCGAGCATGTGCTCGTCGCCCGGCGCACGCAGAGCCCGTGCAAGATGCGCGTGGGCCGCGACCAGTGGCTCGATGAGGCCCTGG
>JAKLKE010000324.1 GCA_023150775.1 Myxococcota bacterium | reverse complement strand
AGGGCAGAGATGGAGCGTGACATGCGCCATCTTTATCCGATGCTGATCATGTGTCCACTATGTTAGCGCGTATGCCCTACCGCCCCTCCCCATCCCCCTCCACGACGGGCAACGACACCACAAACCGCGCGCCTTCGCCCTCCTGGCTCTCCACCCGCAGCTCCCCCTGATGCGCCCGCACAATCCGCTGAGAGATGGCGAGCCCCAGGCCCGTCCCATCGTGTTTGGTGGTGAAGAAAGGGATGAACAGGCTCTTCAAGGTCTCCGCGGAGAGGCCTACGCCGGTGTCGTGAACACAGAGCTCCACCAGCGCGCGCTCAGCTTTGGGCCCCGGGGGGCGCTGCGTGGTGGTGACCTGAAGCTCGCCGCCTTCAGGCATGGCCTGCACGGCGTTGCGCAGGAGGTTGAGCACGACCTGCCGGAGCTTGTCGCC
Organism: Myxococcota bacterium; assembly: GCA_023150775.1. Taxonomy (GTDB): domain Bacteria; phylum Myxococcota_A; class UBA796; order UBA796; family CAJQPC01; genus JADKFE01. Next base: position 6,378 of record JAKLKE010000324.1, on the reverse strand, counting down.
GTCTAAGGCCAAGGTCGGCAGCGGCTCCTCCAAAGACTCGACGAGCTGGATGCCCTCGGGCAGGCCTTGGGCGCGGAGGAGGCTGGTGGTCTGGCGGACGAGCTGGTTGAGGTCGGTGGGGGCGAGGCTCAGCTCAAAGTGGCGGGCGTAGTCCAAGAAGTCGGTCACGACCTTGTTGAGACGGTCGGTCTCGTCCACGATGACCTGGAGAAACTCGGCCTGGTCGGTGGTGGGGCCCATGCCGCGCAGGAGCTGGGCCGCGCCTTTGATGCCGGCGAGGGGGTTGCGGATCTCGTGGGCCAGGCCCGCGGCCATGGTGCCCAGGGCGGCGAGGCGGGCTTGCTCTTGGCTGGCCTCGAAGCCGCGAAAGTTCTCGATGGCCGTGGCGGCGCGGGACATCAGGCGGCCGAGCTGGGCGATCTCCTCTTGCGAGAAGCCGTCAGACCAGTCCTCGTCCTTGAGGGCGAGCCAGCCGAGCACGGCGCCGCCCGAAGACATGGGCAGCACGAGGTCGGCGCGCATCTCGTTCATCACGCGGAGCTGGGCGCCGGAGGCGGGCGGGGCGTCGGAGCGGGCGCTCGTCTGGGTGAGCTCGGCGCGGGTGTAGGCGGGGCGGCCGGCCTCGAAGCCCTCGACGAAGGGCTGGGGCGCGACGGCGCTCAGAGGCGAGGGCTCGGGCTCGGCGAAGCGGCAGGCGATGAGGTCGAAGCGGCCGCGGTCGTGGCTGTAGACGTAGAAGGCGGCGCCAGGGGCCCGGCCCGAGGCGACGAGACGGTCGACGAAGGTCTCGGTGAGATCCCGCACAGAGGTGAGCTGCGGGAGCGTCTCTTCAAGATCGTCGAGCACCACGGAGAGCTGCCAGCCGCGCACGTTCACCCAGCGGGCCACGGCGGCCTTGAGCTGGGGCAGGCCCGGCTCGGCGATCCAGATAAAGATGAGCCCGCCCACAAACATCAAAAAATACCACTGCAGAAGCCACGAGACGCTCACCGTGCTGTTGGGGCTCGACGGCGGCGCGAGGCCCACGGACACGCCGATGACGACGGTGAGCGCCACGGTGCTCAGGGCGGCGGTGACGACGCGGGCGCTGATCTCGTGCAGGTCGAGCAGGCGGCGCATCTGCAAGACGAGGTGCAAGAAATAGAGGTAGAGCCCGGCGAAGAGCGCGCCGACCGGGGGGAAGGTGCCCTGGCGCTCGGCGTTGAAGCCCGTCTTTAAGGCGAAGTCCGAGCCGTCCAAGAGCCGCGAGGCGCCCTCGATGGCGGTGAACAGCGCCGCGCCGCCCAAGAACAGGCCCAGGTAAAAGATGCGGGCGCGCTCGATGCGGGTGGCCAAGACGTAACGCTGGCGCAGGCGGCTCAGGGTGACGCCGAAGGCCAAGAAGACGAGGATCCCCGCGATCCAGTCCTGAGGGAGAGACAGCTGGCCTGAGCTGGCCATCACCGCCGAGGCGCCGATGTAGAGCACCGCGGCGGCGAGGCTCACGCTCCAGGAGCGGCGCCGGGCCTCGCCGCGCTCGGCGTCGGTGAGGGGAAAGAAGTGCTCAATAAAGCTCAGGTTGGCGACGGGGAGCAAGATGCCCGTGGCCACAAAGAGCACGCGGAACCAGATCCAGCCCGTGAGCAGGTACAGGCCGAACAGCGCGTAGGTGAGCGCGGTGAGCACGCCCAAGGCGATAAAACGAAGCGCGGCGGGGTGGGCCCGGGGCTCGCGGGCGGCCCGGGCGCTGAGCGCCAGCGCGACGATGGCCACGACCAGATAGAACAGGGAGAGCATCCCCGCAGTCTATCGAGCCGCCCGTGGAGCCGCGTATGTCTGAAGAGCGCTTTCGTCAGCTCCCCTCCGTGGACCAGGCCCTCCGGCACCCCGCGCTCGTGGGCCTGCCCCGAGGGATCGTGCTGCGGGCGGCCCGGGCCGTGCTCACGGAGCTTCGCCGGGGCATCGTGGAGGATCCCACCCTCGTCGTGCCCGACGTCATGGCGCAGATCGTCGCCGAGGCCCAGCGCCAGGCCACGCCCCGCCTGCGCCGGGTGATCAACGCCACGGGCGTCGTGCTGCACACCAACCTCGGCCGCGCGCCGCTCTGCGCCGCCGCCCAGGCCGCCATCAACGAGGTGGCCGGGGGCTACTGCAACGCGGAGCTGGACCTGCCTTCAGGCAAGCGGGGAGGGCGCCTCGACGGTATCCGGGGCCTGCTCCAGGCGCTCACGGGCTGCGAAGACGCCATCGTCGTGAACAACAACGCCGCGGCCGTGGTGCTCGTGCTCGGCGCCTTCGCCCAAGGCCGGGAGGTGATCGTCTCGCGGGGAGAGCTCGTGGAGATCGGCGGCAGCTTTCGGGTGCCGGAGATCATGGCGGCGTCTGGCGCGCGGCTCCGAGAGGTCGGCACCACGAACCGCACCCGGGCGGCGGACTACGCCCGGGCCATCGGCCCCGAGACGGCCTTGCTCATGCGGGTTCACCCCTCAAACTTTAAGATGATCGGCTTCACCGAGCGGCCGACCACGGCGGAGCTCGCGGGCTTGGGGCCGCCCTTGGTGGAGGATCTCGGCAGCGGGGCGCTGATCCCGGGCTTGGGGGATGAGCCCGTCGTGGGCGATGTGCTGCGAGACGGCGCGGCGCTCGTGTGTTTCTCCGGCGACAAGCTCCTCGGCGGGCCCCAGGCGGGCATCATCGCCGGGCAGAAGGGCCTCGTCGCCGCCTGCCGGGCCCACCCGCTCTACCGCGCCCTGCGGGTAGACAAGCTCACCTTGGCGGCCTTGGAGGCCACCTTACGTGTGGTGTTGGGCGGTGAGCTGGACGCGCTGCCCACGGTGCGGATGCTGAAGATGGACACGGGGCCCGCGGCCAAGGCCCTCGCGGCGCGGATCGGCGCGCTGCCCGCGCCCTGGCGGCTGAGCCTAGAGCCCGACGTGGGCTTCACCGGCGGCGGGGCCTTGCCCGGAGAGGGCCTGCCCACGACGGTGGTGGCCCTGCGCGGGGGCGACGTGGAGGCTTTGGCCACAAAGCTGCGCCTCGGCGCGCCGCCGGTGGTCGCCCGGGTGCGCCGCGACGCCTTGGTCTTCGACCCCCGCACGGTGCTCCCCGGCGAAGACGAGGGGCTCTGCGTGGCCCTGCGCCTTGCATTGAGCGCCGAGATGGGCCAATAAGAGAGGATCCCGCAAAGGACGACGATGAGCGCAGGCTTCTACGAGCGGCTCGGCCTTCAGCCCACGGCCTCCCCCGAGGAGGTGCGTGAGGCTTACCATCGCGCGTTGGCGAAGCTCGTGAAGAAGCTCCGGGCCGCGCGCAGCAAGAACCTCGACGCCGCGGCGATCGAGGCCGAGCGTGACGGCGTGCGTGAGGCCTGGGAGGTCCTGAACGACCCCACGCGCCGCCGCCGTTACCACCTCATGCTCGACCGCGAAGGAGAGCTCGCGGGCCTCGACGTGGCGGCCTTGCTCAAGAAGCTGCAGCCGGCCTTGGTGGATCCCGCCGCCGCCGCTGGGGTGGAGCTGCTCCGCGCGCTCACGGACCTGCCCGTGGGCCCGGCCATGGAGCGCCCCGCCGTGGCGCCGCCGCCGCCCGAGCCCCCACGCCGCCAAGGCGCCGGGGCGGTGTCGATGCTCAGCGGCGAGGAGCGGGCCCAGCGCGCGCACCAGGCGGTCTTGCCAGTGCCCGAGCCCGCGGGGCTGCGCGCCGCCGCCGCCGCCACGGCGCCCATCGCGCCCAGCACCCCGGCGGCCCAGGCTGGGCCCCAGCTCCAGCTCAGGATGCCGTCGTTGCCCATGGAGCCCGAGCCCATGGTGGTTGAGGTCGAAGACGAGCTGGCCGCCGCGGGCCCGCTCACCGACGACGACCTGCGCGCCTTGGCCGCGCATCTGGGGCACGACGGGCGTTATGTCGCCGCCGTGCGAAAACACCGGGGCATGGAGCTCGACGAGCTCTCCCGGATCACGCGCATCTCCGCCCGCTACCTCCAGGCCATCGAAGACAACGCCTTCGACAGGCTCCCGGCGGCGGTGTTTGTGCGTGGTTACCTCAAGGAGATCGCCTCTACGTTGGAGATCGACGAAGGAGAGCTGATCCGCAGCTACATGGCGCTGTACAGCCGCGCCCGAGGGAGCTGAGCCTCACTTGCCGACATCCCAGACCATCACGCTCACCGAGGACGGCCTACGCCTCGATCGAGCCCTCGTCTCTGCGCTCCCCGAGCACTCCCGCGCCCGCCTGCAAGGGCTCATCGAGGAGGGCGCCGTCACCCTCAACGGCCAGGTGATCACCAAGGTCAGCCACCGCGTCAGCGCCGGGGACGAGGTGACCCTCACCATCCCCGAGCTGCGCGCCGTGGGCCTCGTCGCCCAAGACTTAGACCTCGACGTGCTCTACGAGGACGAAGACGTCGTCGTCTTGTACAAGACCGCGGGCATGGTGGTGCACCCCTCGAAGGGCCACCAAGACGGCACCCTGGTGAACGCGCTCATGCACGCCGTGGACGACCTCGCGGGCATCGGCGGCGAGGAGCGGCCGGGCATCGTTCATCGCCTGGACAAAGGCACGAGCGGGGTGATGATCGTCGCCAAACGCGACGACGCCCACAACGCCCTGCGGGAGCAGTTCACCGTCCACAGCGTCGATCGGGTGTACCTCGCGGTGACCTTGGGCGCGCCGAGCCTCGACGCCGGGCGCATCGAGAACCGCCTGGGCCGCGCGGCGAACGACCGCCTGCGCTTCACGGCGGTGGAGCACGACGGGCGTAAGGCGGTGACCACCTGGAAGGTGATGGAGCGCCTGGGGCCCTGCGGGCTCTTTGAGTGCCGCTTGGAGACGGGTCGCACCCACCAGGTGCGCGTTCACCTCTCGGAGATGGGCTACCCCATCTTGGGCGACCCGCTCTACCGGGGCCGCCGCACCGCGCCGCCGCCGGTCGTGGCGCTCTTGGAGGGCGTGAACCACCAGCTCCTCCACGCCTGGAAGCTGGCCTTTGACCACCCCCGCACGGGCGAGCGCCTGAGCTTCGAGCGCCCGCCGCCCGAGGACTTCATGCGGGTGCTGCGTGGGCTGCGGGCGCAGTACGCGCCGGCTTAGGCGGGCTCAGCGCAGGGAGAAGGTCACCGCGGCGCCGTAGTGGTCGGAGAGCTCGATCATCCGGTCGTCGTCGGGCACGTCCCGGGCGGTGTAGGCGATCTCGCCGCTCACCGGCACCAAGGCGCCCGGGCGGTAGAACAGGTAGTCGAGCCGCGCGGGGTACTCCTGGGCGGCGTAGCTGTGCTGGTACATCGAGTTGCAGTCTGTGGCCGTGAAGGTGTCCACGGGCGTCGCCTCGCAGGTGCCGCCGTTGGGGTTCTGGACCCAAGAGGGGTCAAAGGGCGGCAGGGCGTTCATCCGCTCGACGTCTTGGGCCAGGCCCACGACGACGTGGGCGTCGGAGAGGCCGCTGTAGTGAACAAACAGGGGGATGCCCGTGGCGTTCACCCACCAGTCGCCGATGGACTCACCGTCTACGACGCCGAACTGGTCGTGGGGGTAATACCAGCCGGCGTTGAAGTCGCCGCCGACGATGACCGAGACCTCGGAGGGGATCTCCGCCACGTCGAGGCCCAGCTCACGGTACTGGCGCTCGCGCACGGGCCAGAACCCGGCGAAGGACTGGGCGTGGGTGTTGTACAGGCGCACCCGCTGGCCCGTGGCCAAGGTCAGCTCCCACTCCAGCCAGCCGCGCTTGATGTTGGGGCCGGGGAAACGCTCGATCCAGCGCTGATCGCGGAACTGGTGCTCCTCTTGCACAGGCTCCCCCTCGCCGATGACGCTCTTCTTGACGAGGATCACGAGGCCGTGCTGGGGGTGGTGTTTGTCGGAGCCCGCGTAGACGACGTAGCCGTGGGGCTCCGCCGCGGCGCGTAGGGTGTCTACGGCCTCGTTCTCCCAGACCTCCTGCAGCAAGAGCACGTCCCAGCCGTCGGTGAGGATACGCTCGGGCATCACCGCGAAGCGCGCGGGCATCTCGGGCATCTGAACGTGGCCCGAGGGGTACTTGCGGTCGAGCAGGCCGGTGTTGTAGCTCAAGACCTTGAGCTGGGGCATCGGCAGCTCGGCCGGAGGCGGCGGGGGCAAGGGCTCGGCGCCCTCGGCCGGGGCGTCGGGGCCAGGGTTCACCACGTCTACGGGCGGCGGGGTCGGCGGCGCCGGGGCGCGCTGGGACTCCAGGTAGGCCGTGGGGTTCGGCGCGGCGATGATCGTGGCGCGCTCCAAGAGCACGTCCGCCGGGGTGGCCGACGCGCCGCCCTCAATGGCCGCGACGAGGTGCGCCGTGGGCGGGCTCGCGCTCAGGAGCGTCTGGTCGAGGGGGTGGTCACCGATGCTCCGTTTGGTGGAGCAGGCGGACAGGGCGGGAAAGAC
>JAKLKE010000323.1:6510-6830 GCA_023150775.1 Myxococcota bacterium | reverse complement strand
GGTCGAGGCCGAAGGGGTAGACGATCAAGTCGAGCACGAGCACGATCCTGAAGAGGCCGCGGAGGAGGCGCTGCTCCGCCAGACCAGCCTGGGCGACGACGAGGGCCCGCCCGACGCCCGCCAAGGCGGCGCCGAGGCCTTGGACCCAGCCCCCGCGCTCCAGGGCAAGCTCACCTTGCGGCGAATGAGCCGGCGCGAGGCCGGTCATCGCATCGCCACCCGCCTCAACACCCCCTGGCAGAAGGTGATCTCCGACCTCGCCGACAAAGCCGCCATCGGCGTGATCAGCGGCCGGGCGTCGAGCCTCGATGAGCTGCGCC
>JAKLKE010000323.1:0-6500 GCA_023150775.1 Myxococcota bacterium | reverse complement strand
CGTGCCTTGCCCCGGCCAGCGCGAGGGGGTGCTGCAAGACAGCGAGTTCGCCTGGTTACGCATCGCCGGGCCCAACCCCATGGTCATCCGCAAAGCGACGGCGCTGCCCGCGGCCTTTGAGGGCCAGACCTCGCTCCTCGCAAAAAAAGCGGCGCAGCTCGGCGAGTCCATCGAGGACGCCTTCCGTGAGGGCCGCCTCTACGTCTGCGACTACAAGGTCTTGGAGTCTCTGCCCTCGGGCAACTTTCCTGTGCCCAAGTTTATGCCCGCGCCCATCGCGCTGTTTGTGGTGCGCGCGGGCAACAAGCTCCCCCGGCCCGTGGCGATTCAGGTGGAGCAGCGCGCCGGAGCCCCGGCCTTTGGCCCCCGAGACGGCTGGGCCTGGAACCTCGCGAAGCTCGCCGTGCAGGTGGCCGACGGCAACCTGCATGAGTCCGTCGCGCACCTCGGCGACACCCACCTCGTCGTCGAGCCCTTCGTCGTCGCCACCGAGCGCCACCTCAGCCCCGAACACCCGATCTACAAGCTCCTGCGCCCCCACTTTGAGGGCACGATCTTCATCAACAACTCCGCCCACAGCGCGCTCATCGCCCCCGGCGGCACCGTCGATCGCCTGATGAGCGGCACCATCGACGCCAGCCGCGCCGCCGCCGTCGCCGCGGTCACCGGCACCCCCTTCGGGGAGCGCGCCTTCCCCGTCGCCATCGCCAAACGTGGCGTGAACGACCTCCCCGAGTTCCCCTATCGTGACGACGGGATGCTGATCTGGGAGGCCCTGCACGCCTGGGTGCAGTCTTATGTTCGCCTCTATTACGCGAACGACGCCGTCATCGCTGAAGACGCCGAGCTGCTGGAGTGGGCGCGTGAGCTGGGCTCCAGGTTTGGCGGCCGCGTGGCGGGCTTTGGCATCCCCCGGGTGAAGACCCGCGGCGCCCTCGTCCAGAGCCTCACCACGCTCATCTTCACCGCCAGCGCCCAGCACGCCGCGGTGAACTTCCCGCAGTACGCCGTGATGTCCGAGGCCGCGAACTTCCCCTTGGCCCTCTACGCGCCGCCGCACACCTCGATGAACGCCACCGAGGCCGACTTTCTCAACGCGCTCCCCACCCTAGAGCAGGCGCTCATCCAATTAAACCTCGGCTTCCTCCTGGGCAACGTGCGACACACCACCCTCGGCGAGTACGAAGAGGGCTGGTTTGAGGACCCTCGGGTGGCCCCGCTGCTCAAGGCGCACCAGACGAAGCTGCGCGCCGCCGGTCGTGTCATCGACTCCCGCAACCGAGAGCGCAGGCGGAAATACACCTACCTGCACCCCAGCCAGGTGCCCTTGTCGATCAACATCTGACACAGACCCTCAGCGACTCTGGCCCGTTGTTTGAGCCGCGCGACGACGCGCCACGCCGTCGCGCAGGCCCGCCGCCAGGGGCGCCACGAGCACGAGCTGCAGCAGGATCCCCGGCCACGGCGTCACGAAGAGGCCCTCGACGAGGCCCGAGGCCTCACGACCCAGCACGGTCGCCGTGAGCGCGTAGACCAGCCGCCCGCCGAGCATCGCCCCCAGCAAGGCCCCGAAGAGCCCCAGGCGACCGCGCGCCCGACGCCCCAAGAGCCCGCTGAGGAGGCCGTAGGTCAAGATCTCCGAGGCGATGGGCAAGAGCGCCCAGCCAACCTCCCCGCCGCCGAGGAGCTGATCCGAGACGGCGGTGCCCAAGGCCGCCACAGCGCCGACCCCCGGCCCAAAGGCGAGACCGCCCAAGAGCGCGGGGACATGCGCCGGGAGCCAGACCCAGCAGGCGCCGCCGATGGCGTGAACCAGCGCCGGGGCCAAGGCCCCAAGCGCCAAGAACACGACAGTTGCGGTGAGCGGCGGGCGAATCACCAGACCTCGCAGATGTTCTCCGGGTGCATGGGCTTGCCCACCTCACAGCCGAAGGTCGCGTGGAACTCGGGCAGGTTCGCCGCCGGGCCGTTCACCCGGAAACGTGGCAAGGAGTGGGTGTCGGAGAGCACGAGCATCTTCTCGTACTCGGGGCTCGCCACCGTACACCAGCTCTGGGCGAAGGCGACGAAGAAGAGCTGCTCGTCGGTGAGACCCGGCACAGAGGGCTCTTTGCCCGGGGTATATTGGGCCTTCCAGGCGTTGAACGAGGTCTTGAGGCCGCCGAGGTCGGCGATGTTCTCGCCCAAGGTCAGCGCACCGTTCTGGTTGAGGCCCTCGGTCACGACGAAGCCGTCGAACTGATCCTCTACACACTGGGCCTGGGTCTCAAAGGCGGCGCTGGCCTCGGGGGCCCACCACTCGATCATCCGGCCCTCGGGGTCAAACTTGCGGCCGGAGTCGTCGAAGCCGTGGCTCAGCTCGTGGCCCACGACCATGCCGATGGCGCCGAAGTTCATCGCGCTCGGCCAGGCCGCGTCGAAGAACGGGGGCTGCAGGATGCCCGCGGGGAAGACCATCTGGTTGTACAGCGGGTGGTAATAGGCGTTCACCGCCGCCGGGCTCATCAACCAGCGGGTGGGGTCGCTGGGTTTGCCGACGCGGCCCGTCCAGTCCAAGGACTCGAAGCGCCGGGCGTTCACCGTGTTCTCGGCGTAGGTGCCGCTCACGTCGAGGCTGCTGTAATCGCGCCACTTGTCGGGATAACCGACCATGTTCATGAGCGCGTTCTTCTTCTCGACGGCCCGGGCGCGGGTGGCGTCGTCCATCCAGGCGAGCTGGGGGAGCTGGGCCTCGAAGGCGTCCTGAATGCCGGTGATCATCGCCTGGGCCTTGTCCTTGGACTGCCCGGCGAAGCGCTGCTCGACGAAGTAGCGGCCCAAGGCCTCACCCATCGCCGCGTCTGTGGCGCGCACGCAGCGTTTCCAGCGGGGCTCGATGGCCTGCTGGCCGGTGATCTTTTTGCCGAAGAACTCAAACTGAGACGTCACGAAGGGCTCAGAGAGGTTCCCGGCGAAGGCTGAGAGCGTGTGAAAACGCAGGTAAGCCTGCAGAGTGCTCACCGGGGCGCTCTTGGCCTCGTTCAGCGTCGCGACGAGCACCTCGGGCACCTCGACGTTCACCGTCGTGGCGTCGGGGGCGCCCACGGCCGCCAGCCAGTCGGCCCAGCGGAAGAAGCCGGCCTGCTCCTCCAACCCCACACGGTCGAGGCGGTGATAGACCTGCTCCGGGTCACGCAGCTCATCCCGGGGTTTGTGCGCCTTGGCGATGGCGGTCTCTAAGGCGAGCACGGCCTTGGCGTCGGCGGCGGCCTGCTCGGCGCTCACCCCAGCGAGCACAAACACCTGGGCGATGTGGGCCTCGTAATCGACGAGGAGCTGCTTGGAGTCCGCGTCGTCCTTGAGGTAGTAGTCGCGGTCGGGCAGGCCCAAGCCCGCCTGGCCCAGATGGAAGATGGTGAGCTTGGGATCTTTGTAGTCACCCTCGACGTAGTTGCCGAAGAAGGCGTCGACGCCCAAGAGGTGCAGCTCACCCAAGAGCTTGGGCAGGCCGTCAAAGCTCGACAGCCGGGCGATCTGGTCGAGGAGCGGGGCCATCGGCTTCACCCCGGCGGTGTTCACCGCGGCCTCGTCCATACACGCGCCGTAGAAGCTGCCGAGCTTCTTCCAGTCGGGATCGGTCTTCAGGTCGGGCTGGGCGGCGGCCTGTTCTAAGATCGTCTTGAGATCTTGGCGGTTTCGCTCGGCGATCTCCGAGAAGGAGCGTGTCCAGGCGGGCTTGTCCGACGGCAGGGCCGTGCGGTTGAGCCAGCCGCCGCAGGCGTAGCGGTAGAAGTCGTCACAGGCCTGCACGGTCGGGTCCATGTCGGCGAGCACCTGGGCGGACCACTCCGTGGACTCAGGCTCTTGGGTGGTCTTCGGGCAGGCCGTCATCAGGAGGAGGAGCATCGGGGACATCTGTGAACTCCGGGGTCGAGGGGCATGGATAACCCGCTCGACCGCCAAGCTCCCAGGGGCCCGAGGATTCTTCGCCTCGGCGCGGCCTCAATAGGCGTCGGCCTCGCCGAAGAACATCCACAGCGCGCCCCAATAGTCCGCGTCATCGGCCCCACCGACGAGCAGGTCGGGCACCCCGTCCCCGCTGGCGTCGACGCCGCCGAGGAGGGACATGCCGAGGGTGTCGTACTCCTTGCCCACCAGGCGGGCGTCAGCGCCGCCGAGGTCAAAGGCGCCGCTCGCCGTCGTCAAGGTGTCGCCGTACAGCACATAGACCGCCCCGCTGTTGCGCCCTACGCTGCCGTTGAACGGAGCGCCGACGAGCAGCTCGGCCAAGCCATCCCCGTCGAGATCCCCGGCGCTGCCGACGGAGAACCCGGCGTGGTCCCCCGCCGCCTCCCCGACGAAGATCACGTCCGCGTCGGACACGCTCGCCGTCGCGCTCGCTCCGCCCAACACCGCGCCCGAGGCCAAGAGCAGGTACGCCGCGCCCGCGTCCGCTCCGCCCAGATCGACCTCCGTGGCGCCGAGGAGCACGTCGTCGAGGCCGTCACCGTCTACGTCCCCAGCGGTGGACAACACCGCAGGGGTCCCCCCGTCCCGCATGTCGGCCGACCCGAGCCGATCGTTGGCCGCCGCCCCGAGCACGAGGTGCTCGGCGTCGTCGAAGCTCAGCGAGCCGCTCGCCCCGGCGAGGGCCCCACCGCCCAAAAAGACCGCCACCGCGCCCGCGTCCGACGCGCCGCCGTCATGGCATGGCGCGCCGATGAGCAGGTCATCCACCCCGTCCCCGTCGATGTCCCCGGCGTTCCCGAGGGTTGAGCCCACGTAGTCCTTGCTCGTGGAGCCGACGATCCTGAGCGTCGCCTTCGACGCGCGCACGTACCCCGTCCATTTGCCGAGCTTGGCGCCACTAAACACGGTCACTGCGCCCGCATCGGTGCCCCCGTCATCGTTGTACCTCGCGCCCACCGCCAGCTCGTCGAGACCATCACCGGTCAGATCGCCGATGTTGGCCGCGGCGGAGCCGAACGAGTCGCCCCCCGCCTCGCCCCGCAGAATGAGCGTCGCGCCGGAGGGGAGGCTGCTTGAGGAGATGGCGCTCGCTCCTAGGCGAACGTACACGTGGCTGATTCCAGGGGCCGTGATGAACACGTCGTCGTAGCCGTCTGTGTTGAGATCGCCGAGCCCGCCGACCTGTGCGCCCACCCGATGGGAGGTCTTGCCGTCGCTCGTGAGGTACACGTCGTCCGTGAAGCCGAACGAGGTGTCCGTCACGTCCGCGAGCAGCCCCGCGCCCCGCAGGTAAGCCACGATGCCTTCGGACGCGCCGACCTCCCAGCCAGTGTCATACGTGCAGTCGTAGCACCAGTTCGGCACACCGACGAGGAGGTCCTCCAGCCCGTCGCCGTCTACGTCCCCGACGTCACTGATCGAGGCCGGCGCGCCAGCTTGATAAGTCCCCCAGCCCTCCCGGTCCGCGGAGCTCACGCTGATGTCCCCCGAGAGGCGGCTGCAGAGCGCCGAGGCGGCGGCCTCGCTGCCGTCACAGTCGTTCACGACGCCGTCGCCGCAGACCTCCTCAGCGCCCGGGAAGCGGTTGGCGGCTCCGTCGTCACAGTCGCCGCTCACGCTCACATAGCCGGGGCTCGCGCCGCAGCCTGCGATGGTCATGCCCTCGTCCCCATAGCCATCGCCGTCGAGGTCCGCGTAATAGACTTGCTCAACGCCGTCATCTACGGCGCCGTCACAGTCGTTGTCCGCGCCATCACAGACCTCGGCGGCGCCGGGGTAGACCTTGTTGTCGCGGTCATCACAGTCAACGGCGGCGACAAAGCCGTCCCCGTCGATGTCTCGGTGGAAGGGTTCTGGCGTGATGATCGCTGTCTTATCGCCGGAGGTGAGCGCCTTCGCGAACGCTATCGTGAGCGCCAGCGACGTGAGGATCAGGGTAACAGGACGCATAATGCAGACTCGGGGTGAAAGGTTGTGGGGGCGCCAAACGGCGAGTTCACCCTGCAAGAGCCCCTGCTCAGGACGACGGATCACCTGAGCATCGCCGCGCGAAGCTCAATGCTTCTTTTCCTTGTCTACGTCCAGGTCACGCAGGCTCGTCTGTAGGTCCATCAGCCAGGGTGAGGCCGGGTCGGCGCGCTTGAAGTAGAGCATCACCTCCTTCTCGTAGAGCTTGGCCTCGGCGAGGTTGTTCACCCGGAGCCGCGTCTTCACCCGCGATCGGAGGCCCGAGGAGTCCACGTCCACGAGCACGATCTCGGCGCTGAGCACGTCGAGCAGCTCAGGCTTGAGCGCGAAGAGGCGCTCCAGCAGGTAGGGGATGTCTACGCCGGCTTGGGTGTCTGGGGCGTGGTAACTCGCGGCTTTGTCGAAGTCTTTGAACTGGATGTCCTCCCAGAAAGACGTGACGATGCGGCGCAGATCCCCCTCTTCACCGCCGAGCTGCAGCCCCAAGGTGGGGAAGGCGCCGCCGGAGAGGTGGGCGAGGCCGAGGTAAGCCCCGGCGAGGGCGAGGATCACGAGGACGGATTGAAGCCAGCGCATCGGGTCGC
>JAKLKE010000322.1 GCA_023150775.1 Myxococcota bacterium | reverse complement strand
GTGTCTTTGTCGAAGTCGAAGTTCACCTGCTCCAGGATGATGATCTCTTTCTCGGTGAACTCGACCTTCGTGGGGTTCAGCAGGATCTCGATGACGATGAGTGAGGTCTCGCCAGGGTTGATCGTGAAGTCGCGGCGCTCGGTGCCGAAGGAGTCGGCGGTGACGATGGCGCGCCACTGGCCCGGCGGCAGCTCAAAGAGCTCCTCGCCGTCGTCGCCGAGCTGCTGGGGCGAGACGTTCTTGGGCCCGTCAAAACGCACGGCGGAGTCGACGATGGCGCCCTTGTTGCTGCGCGTGATGACCTTCACCCGGCCCGGCATCCACTCCAAGGCGACGGTGACCTCGTTGAGGCCCTCGACCAAGGTGAGATCGGACACCGTCTCGCTGATCATGTACGGGGCGCCGACGGTGAGCACCGGGGAGGTGCCCGGCATGAGCTCCTCTAGGGTGAGCTGGCCGTTGCCATCGACGGGGAAGGTCTCGCCGTCTACCTCGACGGTGGCCGAGCTGAGGCGGTTGCCTTCGGGGTCCTCGACGGTGACGACGAGGGTGGACATCACGTCCGGGCAGCCGTCGTCGTCTTTGTAGCCGTTGAAGTCTTCAGGGCCCAAGGGGCAGAGGTCGATGACGTCTACGAGGCCGTCCAGATCGGTGTCTTTCTCGGGCGGCGGGCCCGCGTGGTACCCGATGCCGGCGAAGACGCGGTACTGCGCCGCCGTGGCGCCGCGGGTGTAGGGCAGCGCGACGCCGCCCGTCCAGTACAGGCCGTTTGAGTAGCTGCCGCGGCCGCTGAGGATGGTCTCGCCGGGCGTCTCGGTGAAGCGCACGTCGTTGCCGAACAGCGTCGGCCGGAGGTTGACCTCCATTCGGGCGGCGTACTCGTCGTTGATCATGTAGGCGCCGCCGACCGCCGCGATGAAGCGGGAGCCGCCGGTGAGGTTGTAGTACTCGACGCGCTGGGTGCCCTCGAAGCCGAGGTTTCCGGTGAGGTGGAAGTTGGTCGTGGTGACACCCGAGGCCATGAGCAAGCCGCCGCCGACGCCGGGAGCGCCCAAGAAGCGGTCGAGGTTGCCGCTCGGGAGGTCCAAGAAGGGGATCACCGTGAAGCCGAAGCCCTGAACGCCGGGCTCGGGGGCGAGCACGGAGATGGGCGCGGAGATGCGCAGGTCGCCGAGCGCGGCGCCGGCCACACCTTCGGGGCCGATGGAGGTGAACCACACGGGCATCGCCGCGGTGAAGGCGAAGCGGGGGTTCGCGCCGAACTGCACGCCGAGGTTGGCGCCGAAGAGGTTGTCGACGAGGGGCAACATCGTGCGCTCCTCACCGACGTACTGGTGCAAGACCAGGGGCTTCTCGGCGTACTCAAACACCGCCTGGGCGCCAAAGGTGAGCGGCGTGTACGCCTCGGGGCGCCAGGTGCTCATCAGGTCCATGGGGTGACCGTCGTCGGGGACGAGGGTGAACCCGTGGGCGTTATAGGCGTTGGCCGGGGCGTCTTGGGCCAAGGCGGGGCTCAGCGCCGCGGCGAGGATCAGCAGGGGGGACAGCACGTTTCGACCTCAGGCATCAGCGGTGGCGACGTTTCAGCGACGCCGACGGGTGAGGAGGGCGGCTCCGGCCAAGGCCAGCGCGGTGAGCCCCGTCATGGGGGAAGGCAGGCCAGCGCAGCCGAGGCCGCCCTGAACCCATGCGACCGCGGCGCAGAAGTCGACCCCGTCGCAGTCTTGATCGATGCCGTCGTCTTCGATCTCATCTGCGCCGGGGTGAACGTTGGCGTCACCGTCGTCGCAGTCGTCGCCGCCGCAAGACAAGGCGGTGAAGCCGTCGTTGTCGAGGTCGCAGGCGGCGGTTTGATCGGCGCCGGAGCAGTCTTGATCGACGCCGTCGTCGATCACCTCCTCGGCGTAGGGGTGGATGGCCGCGTCGGCGTCGTCGCAGTCGGAGCCGACGACGGGGTTGCCGTTGACGTCTTCGCCGTCGGGGCACTCGACGGAGAGGAAGCCGTCGCCGTCTACGTCGCAGAGGTCGTAGCCGTCGCAGTCTTGGTCGATGCCGTCGTAGGGGATCTCCGTCGCGCCGGGGAAGGCGTCGGCGTCGGCGTCGTCGCAGTCGATCTCCTCGCCGGTCTGGCAGTCGCGGTTGATGAAGCCGTCCTCGTCGGAGTCTTCACCGCACTCCGCCGGAGGGCTCACCGGCCCAGAGGAGGAGCCGCCCGCGAAGGCCGCCCCGCTCAGCATGAAGAGAAGAATGAATCGGCTCATGCTCCGCTTGCCTCCCTGCGCTGTGGGTGACGCGAGTGCGTCCGCCGACACGAGCGTGGATACGGAGCAGCATACCCCATGACGCGGGCCGATGGGAGGTCATCTGCCCGCCGAGCCCCGGTCAGGGCCCGAAGAGGGCCTCGCAGTCGGTCAACACGTCGTTGGGGTGGGTGCCGGTGTCGATGGCGCCGACGTACTCCAAGAGCAGGCGGCCCTCGGCGTCGAGGAGCATCGTGATCCGCGAAGGGCTCGACTGATCCGGGCGTTTGGCCGCGCCATAGGTCAGGGCCAAGGTGCGGTCGGTGTCGGTCCAGAGCTCATAGGTGAAGCCCTCGTCCTCTGCCCAGGCCTGCATCGCCTCGGGCGGGTTGAAGCCTACGCCGACGATCTGCACCCCCAAGGCGTCGAACTGGGCCTTGAGATCGCGGTAGCCGCAGCCCTCGACGGTGCATCCCGGCGTGTCGGCGCTGGGGAAGAACCACATCACCGTGGGCTGGCCGAGGAGATCCGCGCGGCCACGGGCGGCGCCGTCGCGGTTCTGGGCGGCAAACTCCGGGGCGTCGATGGCCGCCTCGGGTGGGGTGCCGATGAGGTTCACCGGCGCGGTGTCGACGGCGGTGTCGACGGCGGTGTCGCTCGCCGTGTCGTCCCCGGCGGGGCCCGAGTCTTGGGGATCGTCCTTCGACCCGGGCTCTGCGCAGCCGGTGGAGAATACGAGGGCGGCGATGAGCAGAGTCATAGGGTCTCCTGGGGCTGGAGCTTGGATAGCCGCCGGATTCAAGGGGGCGCATCATCGTCACGAGATCGTCACCTCAAGCCCAAAAGGGACCGAGTACCCATGAGGGGTGGACACGCACGCCATGGAGTCGTGCACGTTCGCTGCGCTCGCCAGCCCAGGAGGCCTCAATGACCTACGACACCCCCGCCTACGGTCCCGCTCCCGTTGTGCTGGTCGTCGGCGGTCGCGCCTCCTGCGACCAGCCGCGCCGCTCCCAGCGCTCCTGCTGACCTGCCTGCGCTGAGCCGAGCCCTGGCTCGTCCTCACCGCTGAGGCCACGCGCCCGCCGCGTGCTCGTGTCCCCGACCCGGGGCGCAGCGTCTTGGCGCCCGCTCAATCCGAGCCTGTTCACCCCTCTCCCCGCGCCCTCGGCGTGGGCCTCAACCCGTAAAGGATCCTGAGGTGAAGAATGTCTCCCGCTCTGGAGCGCACGCTCCCAAAGATGTCCGACGCCAAAGCTGTGATGCGCCTCGCCTGGCCCGTCATGGTCTCGCGTCTCTCCACCATGGTCATGCTCACCGCCGACACGCTGTTTCTCGCGAAGCTGGGGACAGCGCCTTTGGCGGCGATGGGTGTGGCGCTCCCCGCCTCGTTTGTGCCCATCGCCGCCGCGACCGGAGCGGTGGGTGGGCTACGAACCCTCGTGGCCTCCTCCGTCGGCGCAAGAGACGACGCCCGGGTCAAGCTCTTGGGCTGGCAGGCGATCTGGATCGGCCTGGGCTTGGGCACCCTCGCGGCGATCTTGGGGCTCTTCGCGAGGCCGATCTTTGACGTGATCGGCGGCGGCACCAACGCCGCGAACCTCGCCGCGGACTACTTCCGGGTGCGCATGTTCGGCGGGCCCGTGGAGCTCCTGTTCATCGCCCTGGCGGGGTGGTTTCAGGGCAAAGGGGAGACCCGCACCCCGATGCTCGCCGCGCTCATCGCGAACGGCCTCAACATCCCGCTGGACGCGATGTTCATCTTCGGCTTTGGGCCGATCCCGGCCATGGGTGTGGCCGGCGCGGCCTGGGGCTCGGTGTTCGCCTTGACCGTCGGCCTCGGCCTCTTGTTGTGGCGGGCGAAGGAGCTGTTTGAGGAGCCGAGAGGCCCCGACCCCACGACCTTGCGCGCTGTGCTCTCCATCGGCGGGCCGATGAGCCTGCAGGAGGGCCTCGACGTGCTGAGCTGGAGCCTGTTCACCATGGCGCTCGCGCGCCTGGGAGACAGCGCCATGGCCGCCCACGTCATCGTCATCCGCATCGCCAGCCTGAGCTTCTTGCCGGGGCGGGCCATCGGCGACGCGACCTCGGTGCTCGTGGGGCAACACATCGGCGCCCGCACCCCTCGGGGGGCGCTGAGATCCTTACGCGCCGGGGTCGGGCTCACCTTGGTGATCATGGTGACCTTGGGCACCACCTTCGTGCTGATGCCGGGGCCGTTCTTGGCGCTGTTCTCGCCGACCGCTGAGGTAGACCTCATCGCGCGCCAGCTCTTCTGGGTGGCCGCGGTGCTCTTGGTCTTTGACGCCTTCGCGATGCCTGGGCTCTCCGCGCTGCAAGGTGTGGGGGACACCCGCTTCACGCTCATCGCGGTGCTCGCGCCGTGCTGGCTCGTGAAGCTGCCTTTGGGCTTCGCCTTGGCCCACACCGCGGGGCTGGGGGCGATGGGCGCCTGGATCGGGCTCACGGCGGAGGTCGTCACCATCGCGATCTTGGCGATGTGGCGGCTGCAGTCGGGCGCGTGGTTACGCTCCGCCCGGCGCCTCGCGGCGGCCTAAGGCGACGTGACGCTCACCCCCTGTCGCCGATCACGGCGGCAGGGGCGCGGGGGCCTACTTGGCCTTAAAGCTCCAGGCGACCTTGAGCTCGTCGGGCAGCTTGTCGAGCTCGGAGGCCTTGGAGGGGTCCAAGATGCCCTGGGCGTGGAAGGCGTAGACGCCCTCCTCGCGGGGCAGCGTGAACGTGATGAGGTAGTCGTCTTTGGACTGCAGGCGATCGACCTCAAAATCGACGTCAGAGTCGGCCACCCAGAGGTTCAGGCCCACGGAGACCGGGCCGAGCAGGCCGGTCATCTCGGTGGACTCGACGAAGCGTAGCTTGCTCAGGCGCAGGTTCTGGCGGGAGATCTCTTCTTTGGTGAGCTTGGTGTTGAACACCACCCGCACCGGGCCCTGGTTGAGCGGGATGTTCACCTTCGGGGAGTCTTGCAGGCCGTGTACGTTCGTCATCTCGGTGCCGACGGCCTTGATCACCGCGGGCTCCAGCTTCATGTACGGGCCCTTGTTGCCCACGGCGAAGAAGCCGACCTCTTCAGGCTCGGGGTAGAGCTTCAAGGTGACCGAGGGGATGTCCTCTTGGTCTTCGACGATCTCGAAGCGGGAGAGCTCCTTGATGTAGCCGTCTTTTCCGGCGAGCACGAAGATCTCGCCGACCTCGGCCACCACCGTCGCGTTGCCGTTGGAGTCGGTGGTGTAGCGGTCGAGCTGGCCCTCGCGGTACACCGTCGCGCCCTCGATGGGCTTAGACCAGATGTCCTGGACCTGAACCTTGACCTCGGGGGGGCCGCCACAGGCGACCAGCAGGAACAGCAGCGCGGTGGACATGATTCACCTGGTGACGCGAGAACAGGGAGACGAGGGGTAACCTGCCCATCGTAAATCGGCGCGGATCATCAAGAGGATGAGCCCAGGATCGGTCAGGAAGATGATCGCCCCGGCGAGAAGGCGGCGGGATCAGGCCGACATCGCCCGCCGGAGCGCGCTCAGGTAGCTGCCTTGCACCTCGTGGTAACCCTTCACGCCGTGCGCCCGGCACAGCGCCCGAACCTGGGGGAGGTTGTAGTGGGGCACGGTCATGTAGAGGTGGTGGCAGCAGTGGTAGTTGAACAGGAAGGGCGAGAAGATCACCCGCTCGATCACGTTGGGCACGATGTCTACGGTGGGGATCCTGGGCCCGGAGATCGCTCCCGGCGACTCGTCGTTGATGAGCAGGGCCAGGCCGTGCTCGATGAGGATGCGGCTGCGGTTGAGGAAGACGGCGACGCTGAACAGCGGCCCCGTCCACAAGAGCGCGTAGCCGCCGACCAAGAGCGCCGCGGTCTGAGCGAGGGGGGCGAAGGTGAAGGACGTGGGCACGAGCGCCACGCCGAGGTTCTGGGAGAGCACCACCGCCGCGCTCGTCATGATCGTGAGCTGGGCGAAGATGACGTAGAGGGTGTGCATCCGGCGCTGGCGCACGTCTTCAGGGCGCTGATCCCGCAGGGTGCCGTAGCCGCCGGTGCCCTTCTGGCGGATCTTCACGAGGATCTCGACGAAGGTGCCGAGCGTCCACACGGCGATCCGACGCGCGCCTTTGGGGGTCTTGATGATGCCGCCGTAGATGTGGCCGTCGGGGTCTTCGTCGAGGCTGCGGGCGCGGTGGTGGTCGAGGTGCTGCAGGCGGTAGGCCGCGAAGTTCACGCCGACCAGAGCTTGTCCGAACACGCCGAGGAGCTCGTTGAGCCAGAGGGGGAAACACAAGGTCTTGTGGACGGCCTCGTGGCCGCTGATCACCACGCGGTACTGCAAGATGCCCAGGGGCACCCAGATGAGGGCGAAGATCCAGGGGCTGTGCACGAGGGCCGGGCTCACGAAGAGCGCCACGAGCAAGGCATACGCCAAGGCCAAGCCGGGCAAGGCGACGTTGGACTCGTCTCTGCGCAGCGCCGCGAGGGCGCCGTCTAGCTCAGCGGTGGCCACGCTCATCCTGTCGCTCCACGTCCTGCGCGCTGCTCTCACTCATCTGGGCCAACGATAGCAGAACCTTGCGCACCCGC
>JAKLKE010000321.1:2010-6867 GCA_023150775.1 Myxococcota bacterium | reverse complement strand
ACCACCACCGTCGGCGCCCGTTCGGGTGGTTTGCCCTCGGCGGCCCACAGCGCCTCGCTCACGCCACCCTCGGCGGCGATCTGGCGGTAGACGGCGAAGGACTCCCGGGGCACACGGCGGAAGCCGTCGGCGAAGTCCACCTGCACGAGGCCAAAGCGCGCCTCAAAACCCTCCGCCCACTCGAAGTTGTCCACGAGCGACCAGTGGTAATAGCCGCGCACGTCCACCCCGGCGGAGGACAACAACGAGAGCTCACGGAGGTGGCTCACGAGGGCGTATTGGCGGATGCTGTCGTCTAAGGCGGCGTCAGCGACGCCGTTCTCTAAGATGTAGATCGGGGCGTTGTAGCGGCTCCAGGCCTCGTTCACGATGTCGCTGAGGCCCCGGGGGTAGAGCGCCCAGTTGAGATCGTTCACGAGCTCGTTGGGGTCGCTGGGGTCGTTGGCGTGGATGATCGGCGCGCCGATGTTGGAGGGTGAGATCTCGACGTAGTATCTACCGTAATAGTTGATGCCGATGTAGTCTTGGCTGCCCTTGAGGTTGGGGATCTCTTGAGAGAAGTCGGTGCCGGTGAGCGAGAAGGTGCCCGTCTGTACGGCGTCGAGCATGTCCCAGATAAAGGCCTCGGCCACCATGGGGGCGCCGATGCGGTCGAGGGGGAACCAGCCGCGCCAGGGCTCAAACGCCCGGGTGTGCTGGGTGAAGCCGACCTCGACGGTGGCGTCGCGGGAGGTCGCGTCGTCGTGCAGGAGCTGGTAAGCGACGGCGTGGGCCTCTAACAGTCGGGCGGCGACCGGGGCCACGGCGGGGGGCCCGGCCCGGCGCTCCAGAGGCGGGAAGATGCCCTCCAGATAGCCGTTGTAGAGGTAGACCATCGGCTCGTTCAGCGTACACCAATGTTTGGCCCGGGGGCCGAAGTGTTGGATCACCGCACGAACGTAGGTCGTCCAGTGGGCGATGGCGTCGTCCCGCTCAAAGCCACGTTTTCCGTCTTTCTCTTCCCACAGCCAGGCCGGCGTCGAGAAATGAAACAGGGTGACCGAGGCCGTCATGCCTAGCTCATCCAAGGTGTCAAACACGCCGGCGTAAAAGGCCACGGCGGCGGGGTCGGGCTCGGTCATGCCGGGGTTCGGGAAGAGCCGCGCCCAGTCCACGGAGAAACGAAAGGCGGTGTGGCCTCCTTGGCGGGCGAGCTTGAGATCTTCGACGTAGAGCTCGTCAAAGTTCGACTTCTTGAGGCGCACGTCCTCAGGCCAGGCCGTGATCTTGGCGATGTGCCCCGGGGTGGCGACGCCGGGGATGGGGCTGTGCTCGGCGCGGTTGTTCGCCGCCGCGTCACGCTCAAAGACCGTCCAGTCCGAGGGCTGCTGGTGCTCGACCTGCTGGGCGGCGATGGCCGTGCCCAGCTCAAAGCCCGGTGGGAGCGGGAAGGGGCCCTTTGCGCTCGGCGCGCTCACCCGATCGCCGCCGCGCCCCGGCGTGAACACCAACAAGAGCACCACCGGGAGGAGCACGAGCACGTCGAAGGTGAGCATCACGGCGATCAGGCGGCGGCGCTGCATGGGGCACTCCATTGGAGGGACGCCCATTAGAGCACGCCGAGCCCTTGGGTGCGGCGATTCCCCACGCCGATCGGCGCACCGATCGGCGCGCGATGGCGTTATGAGGCGGGCACGAGGCGCACCATGAGCACGCTCCAGATCCTGCAAGACCAGCACCACATCGTCGGCCGCGCGCGGGAGCTCACGTCGCTCCTCGCCTGCGTGCGCGCGGAGCGGCATGTGCTCCTAGAGGGGCCCGTCGGCGTGGGCAAGACGGCCATCGCCCGTGCCGTCGCTGAGGCCCTCGGGCGCGGCCTCGTGCGGGTGGACGGCGACGGCCGCTACTCCGAGGCCCGCCTCGTCGGCCAGTTTGACCCGCCGATGGTCTTGGAGCGTGGCTACGTGCCCGAGGCGTTTCGTGCGGGGCCCCTGGTGCGGGCGATGCAAGAGGGCGCCGTGCTTCTGCTCAACGAGCTGAACCGGATGCCCGAGGGGGTGCAGAACGTGCTCCTCCCGGCGCTCGATGAGGGCCTCGTCTATGTGCCGCACTACGGGGCGGTGCGCGCGGCGCCGGGCTTCTTGGTGCTGGCGACGCAGAACCCCGCGGAGTTTGTGGCCACGGCGGATCTCTCCGAGGCGCTCCTCGACCGCTTTGAGCTGGTGCGTCTGGACTACCAAGGCGCCGATGAAGAGGCGCAGATCGTGCGCCAAGAGGCCCGCTGCGCGCCGAACGAAGAGATCATCCGCGAGGCCGTGGCCATCACCCGGGCCACCCGGGGCGACAGCCGGGTTCGCCGCGGCGCCTCCGTGCGCGCCGCCGTGGCCATCGCCGACCTCGCCGCCCAGCTCGACGGTGACGTGTCCCGGGCGGCGGAGCTCGCGCTGCCCACCCGCATCGAGCTGATGGAGGAGCGCTCGGGCGATCTGCAGGCGCTCCTGGACGAGCTCAAAAAAAAAAGCAGCCCGATGAGTTCAGCGACACCGCGCTAAAGCCGACGCTGAACCTCACCAACTCCGCCACCCAGAGCTACAAGCGCGACCCGAACGACACCACCGCGCCGTTCTTTGAGGGCCAAGACCTGGAGTCCGTAGACGCCAAGCTGCCCGCGGGTTGGGAGGCCGCGCAGCACCTTCACCGGCTCAAGAAGACCTTAGGCGAAGGCAAAGCCCTCAAGATCGTGACCGAGCGGGCCATCGACGCCGTCTTGCAGCGCGCCCGGGCCTACCTGCGCCACACCTCACGCCCCAGCCGGGTGGTGGTCGGCGCCTGGCCTGAGGACGGTGAGCTGGACACGATGGCCACCTTGGAGAACCCGCCGCGCCCCCGGCGCGACGGCCGCCGCGCACGTTACGACGCCGAGGACCTCGTGCTCACCCGGCGCGACCCCCGAGACGCCGACGTGGTCGTGATCCTCGACATGAGCCTGTCCATGACCGGGGAGAAGATCGCGCTCACGGCGGTCTCGGCGGCGATCTTACACATGAAGCTGGAGGCCGTGGGGGTGGTCGCCTTCGACACCACGGCGACGACGCTCGTGCGGGTAGGCGAGGTCGTGAGCGCCCGAGAGCTCGTGCGGCGCGTGCTCATGGTGCCCGCCCAAGGCTACACCCACATCAGCGCGGGGCTTGAGGCCGGGCTTCATGAGCTGCGCCGGTCCAAACGCCGGGAGCGTGTGGGGCTCTTGTTGAGCGACGGCATCACCAACGTCGGCTGGGATCCGGTGAAGGTCGCCGCGCGTTTTCCTTGCCTTCACGTCGTGCAGCTCGGCCGGGATCTGCCCCAAGGCAACCGCGCCTGCCGCCAGATGGCGCTGGCCGGGCGCGGGCGCCGCTTCCACGCGCCGACGACGGTGGCCCTGCCCGGCGTCGTGAAGCGTGTGATTCGTGAGGTATTTAGGACCTGATTGAGCCATCTTCACATAATCCCTAAACTTTCCTCTATGGTGATCCCATCGCCAGGAGGGCGTGATGGGAACAAGAGGGTTCATCCGAGGGTGTGTGATCGGCGCGGCGCTGGGCGGCTGCATTCAGCCGGAGGGCCAAGACGACGAGGGATCTGACTCCGGGGGGGACGACACGGGCGGCCCGTGCACCCCCCGATCGTGGTTCCCCGACGGCGACGGCGACGGCTACGGCGTTCAAGAGGGCGCCGTCTTGGCTTGTGAGCCGCCCGAGGCCGAGGGCTTCGCCGATGAGGCCGGGGACTGCGACGACGCCGAGGGGACGGTGTACCCCAACGCCGCCGAGCTCTGCGACGGCCTCGACAACGACTGCGACGGCGACGCGGCGGATCTGGGCCTCGTGACCTTCTGGCCGGTGAGCGGCCCGGCCGAGCCCTATGAACGAAAGCTCGCCGGGAAGCTCCTCGCCTTAGACGAGCCGGGCACCCTGCGGCTGTGTGACGGCGCGCACACCGGGCAGCTCCGGGTGAGCGCGGCGGGGCTCAACGTCGAGGGCCTCGGCGGCGCGGGGCTCACGAGCCTCGACGCCCAAGGCGCGGGCAACGCCGTGAGCGTCGAGGCCGGGGCGGAGCTGAGCCTGAGCGGCATCACCCTCACCGGCGGGGACGCCAGGCGGGGCGGCGGCTTGACCTGCCTCGGCGCCGTCGTGACTCTCAACGGAGTCACGATCTCCGAGAACCACGCCGAAGACGGCGGCGGGCTGAACGCCGAGCAGGGCTGCGTGTTGACCGCCCAAGACGTGACGATCCGCGGAAACCGCGCCGACGACCTCGGCGGCGGGGCCCGGCTCGACGGCGTCACCCTGCTCACGAACGGCCTCAGCCTGCAGGGCAACAGCGCCGGGGAGGAGGGCGGCGGGATGTACGCCCAGTCGAGCGTGATCACCGGGGCCAACCTCGCCGCGTCGGCCAACGAGGCGCCGCTGGCGGCGGGGCTCTCTTGGGTGGGCAGCACGGGCGATGTGGGGCAGCTCACGCTGAGCGACAACGTCGCCGAGAACGACGGCGGCGGCGTGTTTCTGCGAGACGCCACGCTCACCGCTGGGGCCGGGCTCGCCAGCGGCAACGCCTGCGACAACGCCGGGGCGGCGTTCCTGCTCACCGGGACGAGCGCGCTCACCCTCACGAACGTGCTCATCACCGAGAACCTCGCGCGCCAAGGCGCGGGCGTGTGGCTCAACAGCGGGTCGAGCTTCACCTGGAGCGGCGGTGGCTGGCTCAACAACGATCCCGACGACGTCTACCACGGCGGCAAGGGCTGGGAGCTGACCGGCAGCGCGTTCTACGCGCCCAAGGTCGAGCAGACCGATCCGGGCACCGGCGACATGTTCAGCGCCGCCGGTGCCGGCACCAAGA
>JAKLKE010000321.1:0-2000 GCA_023150775.1 Myxococcota bacterium | reverse complement strand
GCCATGCGCTCCGATGAATCGCGCCGTGACGCGGCGCTCACGCTCTCCCAAGCGACGGTCTTGCTTCACCGCGCCTATGCCCAGCTCTTGCGGGCCTTTGGGCATGAGGCCGCCCTCGTCACGCCGGACGGTCCCCTTGCGGAGGTGCGCGCGGTGAACCTCACCCTGCGACGCCGTGGGGTGCTGCGGGCGTCGATGTCGGGGGCCGGGCCGTCGATCCTCGACGCCGTGGACGAGGCCGCGCGGCGGGCGGCGTCAGACGCGCGCTACGGCGGCGGCCTGTGCGCGGCGGAGCTTCACCAGCTCGACCTGGAGCTGTGGGTGAACGTCGGCGTCGAGGACGTCACCGAGCGGGAGCCAAAGCGCCTCGCGCGCCTCTTGCCCTGCGGCGTGGTCGGCGTCGAGCTGAAGGTCGGCGACAAGTCGGCCTATTTTAAGCCGTCGGTCGCCTTGACCTCGGGGCTCACGACGCCGGAGCTGCTCTTGGGGCGCCTCGCGCGGAAGGCGGGCCTGCCCAAAGGCGCCTGGCGACGGCCCACGGCCAAGCTCTCCCGCACGATCTGGCGGCACTTTGTGCTGGAGCAGGGCGAGCGCGCCGTCGAGCTTCGCCGCCTGCGGCCCTTCCCCGAGCCCGAGGTCAGCCGGGAGACCCTCTCGTTGATGCTGGAGGGCGCCTTGGCCCGGCTCTTGCGGGTGCAGCGCGCCGACGGCAGCTACGCCTACCAGTTTGACGGGCGCACCGACGCTTGGGATCACGGCGCGTTTAACCTCGTGCGGATGGCCGGCTCGGCGTACAGCGTCTCCCGGGCCGCGGCGTTTTTGCCCCAAGACCACCCGCTGCGCCAGCCGGCCCAGGAGAGCGCCCGCCGCGCCTTGGACTTCTTGTTGGCCCGGGCGACGCCGTTCCCGCACGCGCCCCACGCCGACTACATCGCCCAAGGCCTCAGCGCCAAAGAGCGCGGGCAAGGAAAGCTCGGGGCCTTGGCGCTCACGATCTTGGCGACGGAGTACGGCGACTTCCCGACCCAGCTCGCCGAGGCCCGGCGGCGGATGCTCGACGGCGTGCTGACGATGCAGCGCGCCGATGGGCTGTTTCGGTGCAGCGTCGGCGTCGAGGAGACCGGCGAAGAGGCCAACCAAGACTACTACCCCGGCGAGGCCCTGCTCGCGTTGGCCGGGGCGGTGCGTCTGGGGGAGACCCCGCGTGCGCCCTTTGCGATGTTGCGCGCCTTGCGCCACTACCAGGCGCGCTTCGCCCGGGCGCCGACGAGCGCGTTTGTGCTCTGGCAGTCCGACGCCTGGCGGTCGTTCTTGGAGCGCCAATGGGAGAGTGACCGCCCCGTGCCCTGGGCGACGGACGAGCAGGTGGAGAGCATCCGCGACTTTGTCTGGGCGCAGATCGAGCTGCTCTTGGCCCGGCAGGTCAGGCCCAGACGTGGCGTAGATCCCCAACGGGTCGGGGGCTTCGCCACGGGGAACGCCTCGCCGACGGCGGCGAGCACGGTGTACGCCGAGGCCATCGCCCGGGCGGCGGAGCTCGCCAAGCTCTGCGGCGACCTGCCTCGGGCCCGGCGCTACGCCGAGGCCGCGCGGCTGGCCTTCGCTTTCGCGGCGCGGCTCTACCTCTGGCCCTGCCAGCGCCCCTTCTTTGTGCGCCCGGAGCTCGTCTTGGGCGGCTCGACCTTAGACCTCAACGGCTTCATCCTGCGCAACGACTTCGAGCAGCACCTGATCACGGCGATCATCGCGGCGCTGGAGACGGACACGCTCTGGCGGGGTTGAGCGGGGGGAGGAACCCCAGCGCGCGGGGCAAACCCCAGAGACAACCCCAGCGCAAACCCCAGAGACAAGAACCCCCGCGTCGAACGAATCGACGCGGGGGAGCTTGTTGCCCTGATCAGTCTGGCTGATCGGGGAGGACGACTACCAGTCGTCGCCGCCGGAGCGACCGCCGCCGCGACCGTAGCCGCCGCCGCCACCACCGCGACCACGGCCACCGC
>JAKLKE010000320.1 GCA_023150775.1 Myxococcota bacterium | reverse complement strand
CCGGGCCGAGGGGCTGCCCTCAGAGCTTGTGCTGAGCGTCGCCATCGACGGGGATCGCCTGTGGATCGGCACGGCGGCGGGCCTCGCTTTGGCCGATGAGGGCGGCGTGATCCGGGTGTGGGACGCCGCGGATGGCCTCGTCGAGCCTTGGGTGTCGGCGGTCGCCCCCGACGGCGCGGGCGGGGCCTGGGTGGGCACATACCGCGGCCTCGCGCGCATCGACGCCGCCGGGATCGTCACGGTGATCACCGACGACGCCCCGGTGCTCTCGTTGGAGTTCACCCCCGCCGGCCAAGGTTACGCGGGCGGCGTCGGGCTCATGCGCCTGCCCGTCGGTGACGTGGTGCCCGGCACAGACGACGGCCTCAGCGTGCTCGATCTCGACGTCGGCGCCGAGGGCCTGAGCCTCGCCACGGAGACCGAGGGGCTCCTGTACCTCACCCAAGGCCTGCTCACGCCGATCTGGCGCCCGGCGGGGGGCGCGGTGTACAGCCTCGCCCGGGCGGGCTCGACGCTCTTCGCCGCCGCGGGGAGCGCCGGGCTCATCGCCGTAGATGACGTGCTCGGCCCCAAACACGCCTGGGGCGCGGCGGAGGGCCTGCCCCCTGGCGCGACGCTCTCCGTGGCTTTGGGGCCGCCCGGCTCGTTGTGGGTGGGCAGCTCAAAGGGTCTCGCGCTCTTTCGGGTCGCGACCCAACACGCCGTCGTGTGGCCCGAGCCGCCTCTGCCCGCCGGTCGCGCCGTCTCCGCCCTCCTCGCCGGGGACGACTGGTTGATCCTCGGCGGTGACGAGGGCCTCAGCGCCGTGGGCGAGCTGCCTCGGGGCTGGGAGACGCTCCTGATGGTGCCAGGGCGGGTGATCGCGCTCGCCCAGGACGGCCCCTGGCTCTACGTCATCACCCAAGACGGGGTGTGGCGGGCGGGTCGCCGCGATCCGCCGAGGCGCTGGAGTCTGCCCGCAGAGGCCCAGCACGCCGTGTTCTCCGGCGGCAGCCTGTGGGTCGGCGGCCCCAAAGGGCTCTACCGCCTCGATCTTGGCCAAGATCGCCTCGTCCCCGGGCCCTCGCGGGAGCCCGTGCGGGCGATGTCGGCGGACGGTCTCGGCGTCTTGTGGGTGGCCGTGGGGGAGCGGGTGATCGCCGTTGGGGGCAATGGCGATCGGTTTGATCTGCCGGGCAGCCACGTCGCCGAAGATCTCCTCGCCACGAACGAGCACCTCTACACGCTGCACAAGGGCGGGGTGAGTCTGCTCCATCGGGGCAGCGGTGAGGTCGCCGCCACTTGGCGCCCGGATGCGCCGCTCGTGGCTTTGGGTGGCTCCGCGCTGAGGCCCTTGGGGATCACCAGCGCCGGGACCGTCGTGGCCTTGGGGGAGGGGCGCGCGCCGGAGGCCTTAGAGCCGCTATGCGACGCGCCAACTGAGGTCGTCGTGGACGGTGAGGGGAGACTGTGGTCGATCGGCCCCTTGGGGGCCTGCGCGCTTGGGCGTTGATCCCATCGCGCATCGGCGTGGCGCTCGGGTTAGTCTTGACGGAGAGGTGTGTCGGTGAAGCGTCTGATCTCCCTGGTCGTGCCTGCGGTGCTCTTAGCTGCGGTGGTCGTGCCCTCTCTTGGGGTGGCTCCGGCCATCGCCGCCGAGGACGAGTCGATCACCCCCCAAAGCGTCATCGCGGACACCGTGCGCGCCCACCGCGTCATGCGCTCGTTCGCCGTCGACTTCACCTACTCCCAGATCGACAACCTCCAGCCCGAGGTTGAGCTGGGCTCGGCGTACTTCCGTGGGGGGCGTTTTCGCGTCTCTTATGAAGACATCGACTGGTACAACAACGGCCGCTACGTCTGGCGCCACCACCGCCCTGTCAACCGCGTCTTTATCTTCGACGCCGCGCCCAACACCTACTGGGACCTCGACCGGGTGCTCTGGTACGACTGGACCTCCGCCGAGGCCACCGAGCTCATGCCCGAGTCCGAGTCTTGGCACGTCACCGTCGTCGTGAACGACCCCAACGTCGATCTGTTCCGGGCCGAGCTGTGGGTGAGCATGGAGACCAAGCTCATCGACCGCGCGATCCTCTACGATCGCGCGGGGGTGCGCCACTCCTACGATCTCGGCGAGTATGATCGCCGTCGCACCCCCTTAAACATCTACACCTTCTCCGTGCGTAAGAACCCCGAGACCGAGCTTCTGCCGTTCACGGCCGAGCCCTACTTCGAGGCCGAGATTCAGGAGTGAGGTCGCCGGCGCTGGCTCAGCGTCGGAGGCGCTCCAAGAGCACCCGGCCCAAGAAGCGCGGGTTGCCCACGAGGTAACGCCGCCAGAGCCGCCGGGGCTCCGTGGTGAGCCGGGCGAGCCACTCCAGGTTGTGCTCGTAGAGGAAGGCCGGGCCCCGGGAGACCTCGCCGGAGACGAAGTCCGCCGTGGCGCCGAGGCACCACAAGACCGGCGCGTTTAGAGACGGCCGCCAGCGCGCCGCCCAGCGCTCCTGAATCGGCGTGCCCATGCCGACGAGCACGATCTGCGGGGCGTAGCGGTTCACGGCCTCGATGAGCGCCGGGGTCTCGGCCTCGGGGGTGAAGCCGTGCCAGCCCTGAATCTCTAAGCCCGGGTGGCGCTCGCGCAGGGCGGCGGCGGCGCGCTCGGTGACGCCCGGGGCCCCGCCGATCCAGGCCACACGCCAGCGGCCCTCGGCCCGGGCGGCCAAGGACCAGATCCAGTCCGCGCCGGTCATGCGCGCCCGGAGCGACTCGCCGAGGAGCTTGGCGCCGAGGACCACGCCGCTGCCGTCGCAATAACAGAGCTCAACGCTCTGCAGAAAACGTGTGAGCTCGGCGTCTTCTGCGGCGATGTTCGCGACGTGTACGTTGAGGTAGCTCACCGTGACCGGCGCGCCTTGGGTGATGAAGGCCTCGACGGTGTCGAGCAGGCCAGGGAGATCGAGGGAGTCTACGGGCAGGCCGAGCACCCGCACCCGCCCGTCTGCGCTCATATGGGGTAGCCCGCGCCGATGATCCAGTAGGCGCCGACCACTCGGGACTCGCTGTTGTCCGTGGGCAGCACGCTCGCGCCGCCCTCAGACACCGCGCCGACGAGGATGTAGAGCACCCCGGAGGTGGGCCAAGAGGAGAACAGGCTCGGCGGCACGGTGAAGTCGCCGTCGTTGTTCACCCAGCAGGTGACCTCGTTGACGATGGAGGCCGCGTCGAGGTTGCCGTCTCGGGAGAGGATGAGGTCGAGGAGGACGTAGTCAGCGCTGGCCGCGCCCGACCACTGAAAGCGCAGGTTGGAGCGGCTCACGTTCGGCGGGCTGGCGCTGTTGATCTTGGGCGAGGTCAAGGTGATGGCGCTCGGCGTCGTCGCCAGGCTCGCCAGGGTGAAGTCGGGGTAGGACGCCGAGGAGACCGTGTCGAGGCCGTAGGTGGCGCTCTCTTTGAAGTCCGCGGAGACGAGATCCGCGCCCCACTGCAGCCCCGCGGCGTCCCAGGCCAAGGGGATCGTGCGGCTGCCGATCTTCATGTTCACCGTCGAGACCTCCAGGTCGTAGACCGAGAACGAGACGGCGCTTGAGTAGTTGGAGGCGCAGCTATCAGCGGTGTTCGAGAAGAACTGCCAGTAGTGGGCGTCCACCGGGTCTACGAGGCTCACCCAGGCGCTCCCGAAGGGCGCCGCGCCCGTCCAGTAGCTGCCCTGGTAGACGTTCCAATCGACGCTGCCCAAGATCCCCGCTTTGCCTTTGGCGTCGGGGAACAGGTAGAAGCCCGTGGTGAGCTTGTCGGTGCCGCCCGAGGTGGTGACGGAGACATCGACGTAGCCCGACTCGGCGGTCTTGGGGCTGGTGACGGTGATCGTGGAGGCCGTGGAGCTCACGACCGTGGCGCTGGCGGAGCCGAGCTTGACCGTCGGTGAACCTTCAAAGTTGCTGCCGGTGATCACGAGCTGGACGCCGCCGCCGTTGCTGCCGTACTCTGGGCTCACCCCGGTGACGCTCGGGGGATCGGCGTCGCTGTCGGAGTCGGCGTCGCTGTCGGAGTCGGCGTCGCTGTCACCATCTGCGTCGGCGTCGGTGTCGCCGTCGGCGTCTGCGTCGGCGTCACCTTCAGGCGATGAGTCGATGGGCCCGCTGTCGTCCACCTTCGTAGGATCATCGCCGAGGGTCTCTAAGCCCGTGCAGGCCGTGAACCCTACCAAAGAGGTCACCAGGAGGAGCAGGGGCAGGTGATTCAGCGTCATGGGGGACTCCTAGCCTTGACCAATCAGTATATCGTCGTTTCTTTGGCCGATCTGCTGCCTCGCCCACTCGGTTGACTTCTGCTCATTCCGAAGCTACGGCTTGTCATCGTGAAGACTCTTCAAGCCCTCCTCCTGAGCCTCCTCGCCGCCTTCGTCGTCGCCTGCGCGTCGAAGAAGGTGGAGCCGCCCCCCAACGTCAGCGAGGCTCCCGAGGAGTTCAGGGTGCCCGCGCCCCAAGACTTCCAGTTTGGGCCTGGGGACGTGATCGAGCTCAAGGTGTTCCGCGCGCCAGAGCTCGACAGCGAGCTGCAGATCGCCCCAGACGGCACGATCGCGCTGCCGATGGTCGGGCGGGTGAACGTCTCGGGCAAGACCTACCCCGAGCTCGTGCGCTCCATCGAGTACAGCATCGGCCAGTTCTACGTGAACCCCTCGGTCTCGGTGAACATCGTCGAGGTCTCGAACCAGAAGGTGCTCGTGCTTGGCGAGGTGCGAAGCCCCGCCGTGCTCCAGATCGAGAGTGATCTCTCCATCTTAGAGGCGCTCACCCGCACCGGCGGCATCAACCCCGACGCCCGCACCGACAACGTGCTCCTCGTGCGTGGCGGTGTAGAGACCCCTGAGCTCTACCTGATCAACGTCGAGGCCATCTACGGCCGCGGCGACTTCTCGCAGATGGTGTACCTGCAGCGCGGCGACATCGTCGTGGTGCCGACGCGCACCATCGTGAACGTGGAGCGCTTCTTTAAGCGTGTGCAGTCCTTGCTCGCCCCCTTCGTCTCGGGCTCCGCGATCTACCGCAACGCGATCATCGGCGGCGCCCAAGGCACCTCGGTGGTCATCCAGTAGGCTTGGGGATGCGTCGAGCCCAGCGGCTCCTCTCCGCGGCGGTGGTGCTCTGTGACGCCCTCCTCATGGTGGCGTCCCTCGCGGTGGTGTGCCGTCTGTGGCTGTATTGGCGGCCCCAGCTCGATCGGGTGGTGCAGATCACCCCCCTCGATCTCCTCGGCCCGAACGACTGGATGCCCCCCGCCGCGGCCCTGATCGTCGCCTGGATCGGCACCTTGGGCTGGCTTGGGTACTACAGCCCCGCGAAGAGCTTCTCGACGATCCGCAGCGTGCAGCTCCTCACCCGCGCGGCCTGGGTGATGCTCCTGATCGTGGTGGTGGCGCAGTTTTTGCTCTACCAGCGGCTGTTCTCCCGGGCGCTGATCATCGGCTTTTTGAGCCTCTCGACGCTCTCGTTGGGGGTGTGGCGCTGGGCGGTGCTGCGCCTGTTCAGCGGCGTTGACATCGGCCTGCCCATCGAGCGGGTGGCGGTGATCGGCGTCGGCGAGGACGCGCTGTTGATGTCCCAGCGCCTCGCGCGGGAGGGGCGGGCGGCGTTTCGCCTCGTGGGCTTCTTGCGCCCGGCGGCTGTTGAAGATCAGCGTGTGGACGAAGAGCAGGTGATCGGGCGGCTGAACGATCTGCGCGCGGTGGTGAACGCCTACGCCTTGGACACGGTGGTCATCGCCAGCCGCACCGTCGAGCGCGCCGAGGCGATGGAGCTGACCACGCGGTGCAGCCAGATGGGCCTGCGGGTGCTGCAGGTGCCGTTTACTTGGGGCATCGTCTCGCCGCGGCTCGACCTCGCGGAGCTCGGCCAGCTCCAGCTCATCAACATCTCGCGGCTCTCGTACACGAGCTTCGCCCAGGCCTGGAAGCGTGGTTTTGACCTCGTGGCGGTGATCGTCGGCGGCCTGCTCATCAGCCCGCTCTTGCTGCTCACGACGCTGTTGATCCGCCTGGAGTCCCCGGGCCCGGTGCTGTACACGGCGAGCCGGGTGGGCCGAGGTGGGCGGGTGTTCCCGTTCTACAAGTTCCGGTCGATGGTGGTGGACGCCGATCGGCTCAAAGACGCCCTGCGCGACCGCAACGAGTCCGACGGCGCCTTGTTTAAGATCCGCGATGATCCTCGCATCACCCGCGTCGGCCGCTTCATCCGCAAGTACAGCATCGACGAGTTCCCCCAGTTCTTGAACGTGCTGCGCGGCGACATGAACCTCGTCGGCCCGAGGCCCTTGCCCGTGGAGGATCTCAAAGGCGTCGAGCGAGATCCTGAGATCGCCTACTGGTTTGAGCTGCGGCATCAGGTGCCGCCGGGGATCACCGGCCTTTGGCAGGTGAAGGGGCGCTCCGACCTTGGCTTTCAGGAGATGGTGCAGCTCGACATCTACTATGTGCAGAGCTGGTCGGTGTGGCTCGACCTCAAGATCCTCCTGCTCACCTTGCCCGCGGTGCTCAAGGGGCGCGGCGCGCGCTGAGGCGGGCGAGCACCTCGCGTAAGGTGGCGACGCGGATGGGCTTGATGAGGTAGTCGTCCATGCCGACGGCCAAGGCGCGGGCACGATCCTCGGGGTCGGCGTGGCCGCTGAGGCCGACGATCATCACCCCGCGCCGGGCCTCGGGGGACTGGGCGCGGATCTTCTCCGTGGCGCCGAGGCCGTCGAGGCGCGGCATGTCGGTGTCCATAAAGATGAGGTCGAAGGGCTCGGCCAAGGCGCGCTCGGCGGCCTCTTCGCCGTCTTCGGCCTCGACACACACGCAGCCCAGGGCCTTGAGGAGCTGGGTGACGACGAGGCGGTTTGTGGGCGCGTCATCGACGACGAGCACCCGCGGGGCCTCGCCAGGGCGAACGGCCGCGG
>JAKLKE010000031.1 GCA_023150775.1 Myxococcota bacterium | reverse complement strand
AAACTATGCCAGTCTTGGGCGAGAGGATGCGGTTATGCCGTGGGCTGAGCGTATCAATCTCGACGGTCACCGCTGTAGGCTTGCCGATTGAAGGCGAAGAGGCGCGAACAATCGTTGACCAAACGAGCTTGGGAAGTACTGGGAAGTACGCGGAAGTACGGGTCAATGAGGGGGTTCGGCTGGTAAGTACGTTGGTATCTTGAGAGTTGACGAACATGGGTCGTGAGTACGTTTCTGGGGTGGCGCTTGGCGCTACGATGGCGTTCTGGACGCGGTCGATTTGGAGCGGTCCAGAGTTACGTTTTGTGAGGGGCCTCAGAATGGCCTAAAAAATAGTTACGTTTCGTCTCGGCGGACCCCGCTGACGTGGAAGTACGCCTTGGGCGGGGTCAGTCGGTGTGGAAGGAGGCTTGAACCAGCCTCTTCGTCGAATCTCGGCGCGATTACGGCTTGAGGCGCCGCGCCTCCGGGCGTTGAGGCCAGGAGGCGGGCGCCGCGTGTTGGGGCTCGCTCAGCCGAGGGTCACGACGGGCTCGTCGAAGCGCAGCAGCTCGTAGATCGGGACCTCCAGCACCTCGGCGTAGCGAGCGAGCAACGGCACGGACGGGCAGCGTGCACCGGACTCGTGACGGCTGACCTCGGCGGCGTCGGTGTTGAGCAGGGACGCGACGTCGCGTTGGCTCAGGTCGCGGGCTCGGCGCAGGGCGCGTAGGCGCGCTCCGACGCGGACCTTGAGGGCGTCGGTGTCGGTGTCGGGGGTCATTTGTCCTCCGAATCGCCACGAGATGTGACGCTGAGCACGGCGTTGATGACGCGGATCGCCTCGTCGCGCTGGGCGGGGGCCGCCTCTCGGAGCAAGCTCAGGGCGCCCTCGATCTCGCGGAGAAGGTCGAGAGGCTGCTCGTGGTCGAGAAGCACAGTCAAGCTCGACTGTAGGCCCCGCGCGATGGCGTCCAGGGTGATGAGGCTCGCGGCGCGCTGGCCGTTCTCGATCTTGCTCAGCTCGGCGTGGCCGACTCCGGCCCGCTCGGAGAGCTGGCGCTGGGTGAGACCGCGAAGCTCGCGGAGGGTGCAGATGCGGCGTCCGACGGCGCGGATGAGGTGGCTGGGGGTGGACATCAGCGCACCTCGTCGGCGGTGGGGAAGGCGTTGAGGGCGCGGAGGGCTTCGCCGAGGTGGTCGTGGGCGGCCTGGAGGGCGCCGGGCTTGCCGTGGAGGCTCGTGTGGAGGTCGTGCAGCGGGGCGAGGTCGGTGTCCGTGAGCGGACGCTGGCGGAGGGTTCGTGTGAGGTGGAGGAGGACCGCCTGGGCCGCGCGGGCTTGTTGGTCGAGACGCCGTGGGCCGGTGCCGATGGCGCTGCGTAGGGTGGCGATGGCCTCGGTGAGCGGGACCAGGGCGGCAGCGCCTTGGTTCAGAGGGCGCGGTGGGGTGTGCGGCGGGATGGTCGCCTGCTCGACACACAGCGCGGTCTGGAGGTTCGCGGCGCGGGTGACGTTGAGGGTCAGGCCGTCGAGGTGAGATTGGAGGTGGGTGAGGTCGAGCATGAGCGGGCGCGGGTCGGCGTCGGCGCCTTGGAGGGTGGTGAGCGCGAGGGTCTCGGCGTTTGTGCAGGCGCGCTCGGCGATGGGGAGGAGGTCGTCGAGGCGGTCGCGGGCCTGGAGGAGCTGAGCGTAGAGGTCGAGGCTCAGGGCTTGAGGGTCGGTGGGCATGTTTGATTCCCGAGTGAAGGGTTCGAGTCTGTGTTGGGCCTGGTCAGAGCGCGGCCCTGGGTCGGGTCGTCGCGGAGACGACGCGGCCTGGACGGGCGGACGCGGGGTGGCCGAGGGCGAGCCCAGATCCCCCGCCGGATGACGCGGGATCAGCGGGCAGAGCTCGGCCAAGGATCGCCGCGGGAGGGGATCACGCGGAGATCGCTGGCGTTGGCGCTATAGGCGGAGAACCCGCCTGGGACCTATACTTAGGTCAGCAGGGGCGGCTCAGGCAGGGGCGCAGGGGCCTCGCTCGACGGCGGCTTGCTGGCGTCGGAGCGAACTCGGGAATTATGTTCAAGGAGCGGGCAGTCTGAGGCTGCTCGCCGGGGTCGTTGATGTGCATTCATCTTCGGCTCCGGGGTCCGGTGAGGGGCTCAAGCCTCACCGGGCCCGTTTCGGCTGGGGTTAGGGTGTCAGACGGTGCTGAGGAGCACCGGCGATAGTGTTACATAATGCCTGGGGGACGGGCAATGGCGGAATGATCAATTCTGAGAGAAAAGTTGTTTGTGATAGAAATTGTTGAGGATTATGAGGGCGTCGAGGACAGGAGAGCACGATGGTCAAGCCATGTGAGAATGAGGAGTGTGGCAAGCCCTTCATCGCGAAGCGGCGGGACACGCGGTTCTGTTCGGCGAGCTGTCGCGCTCGGGCTCATACGCTCAAGAGTCGGCGGGAGTATCTGTTGGCGCGGGCGGGTGTGGCGGCGGGTGTGGAGGTGGTGCCGACGACGCCAGCGACACCAGCGACTGCGCGGCTGGAGCGGCGGGTGCGGGGGCTGGAGGCCGCGATTGAGGCCGCGCGGGTGGAGGCGGTGCGGGGGCTGGGTGAGCTGGCGACCGAGCTGCGGGTTGGGCGGGACCAGGCTGCTGAGGCCGTCGCGGAGCTCTCGGCGCGGGTAGATACCGAGGTCGCAGCGCAGGCGAGGCGGGCGCGGGCCGCGGCGACTGAAGGGCGGCGGAGGGACCAGCGACTCCGTGAGGTTGAGGCGCAGTTGTTGCGGGTGACGACGGTGCTGGCCGGGCTGGAGCAGAAGTTGGTGGCGCTGGAGCAGGCGGTCGCGATGGCGACAGCGCGGCTCGGAGGCCCGCGACGGTGAGAGGTTGGCGGGGTCGCGCGTTTCCAGGGCGCTGAGAGTTGCTGGTCTGGTAACTTCGAGCAGCGGGGCTTGATCGGCCCTGGCGGGGTCGTGCGGGCCGAAATTAGCGGCGGCGCGCGTTTCCAGGGCACCAAGATTCGCTGGTCTGGTAACTTCGAGCAACGGGGGCGAATGGCCTTGGCGGGGTCGTGCGGGCCATAGTTGGCGGCGGCGCGCGTTTCCAGTGGGCTTCGATTCGCTGGTCTGGTAACATCGGGGCCGTGAAGCGCGATCGGCCCTGGCGGGGTCGTGCGGGCCGAAGTTGGCGGGGTCGCGCGTTTCCAAGGTCGTCAGATCTCGCTGGTCTGGTAACTTCGGGCGGCAGGGCTCGATCGGCCTTGGCGGGGTCGCGCGTTTTCAGGGGGCCGAGACTTGCTGGTCTGGTAACATCAACAACGAGAGGTCAACTGGGCGCAGGCCGGGCGGCCGCGAGCTGATGCCGAGGTCGCTGTCCATCGACTTGGCGGTCATAATACGCGGTTCGGCGCGTTCCACGCTCCAGTCGTGAAGGTTGGAGGTAGAATGATCCGGTTATCAACGGCTCAGGGCTCTTCAGGGTCGGGTCGCAGGCCGAGTTGAAGGCTTCACCGACGAGCGCTTGGCCGAGTAGTGAGCGCTCGATGGAGCGGTGAGCCTCCACAACGCGGTCGCTGTCCTCGTTCTCAGGCGCTTGATGCGGGCTCGACGCATCCGGCGAGGGCGCCTGAGCGTGGTCCCGGCGGCCTTGGTAAACGTAATGATCCGGTTATATCCGGTAAGATCCGGTTATGGGCTCTATAACGGTTATTGTCAAGCTTTGAACTTACTTCCCAAGCGAACCGTTGACGTGCGATCCGTTTAAGCGGGCTCCCCGCAGGCCCGCCTGACCAGCCCCCTGACGCCTATTGGGGGCGTGTCGCGCGGCTCAACACCAGCGCGCGGCGCCGCGTCGTCGGGGTTAGTGAGGTGACGACGGTCGCCGTGCCCAGGAGCCCCTATGGTCAAGCAATGCCAGAACGAGGAGTGCCGGAGAGACTTCGCCGCCGCGCGCCGCGACGCCAAGTTCTGCTCTGAGCGCTGCCGGGGTCAGGCCAACGCCCGGCGTGTGCGAGCGGCGCAGGCGGCGGTGAGGCCAAGCCGGGTGAGCGACGAGGGGGCCCGGCTCGCGGCGTTAGAGGCCCGCCTCGACGGCCTGGAGCGTGTAGCCAAGGCGGCGCAGGCGGAGACGCGCCAGGTGATCACGATGGCGGCGGAGGAGCAGGTTCGGTCGCGTGATGGGCTCCGAAAGTCGGTGCGGGAGCTTGGCGGGCGGCTGGACGGCGTGGAAGCCACCGTGGGTCAGGTGAAGGCGTCTCAAGCGTCGGCGCGGGAGCTGCGGCAGCTCAACGAGCGTCTCGCCGCGCTGGAGACGAGGGTGAATGAGGTGGTGCTCGTCGTGAACGAGCAGCAAAGTACGATTCAGAGGCTTGATGAGGTGCTGGCAGAGCTGATCGAGGAGCGGGAGACGCGGCGGTCGCGGTGGCGATGAGGGGCTGATTGTGCAGGATGCGCGTCCAGGCGGGAGGCGCGGGGCATCGGGGACTGGCGGATCGCGGCGTCCGCCTGTCGCATCAGAGGGGCGTTTCATCAGCTTCAACATGGGCCTGGGCCGCGACTCCTTGGCGATGCTCGCGCTGCTCATCGAGGGCCAGCTCGTCGCCGAAGGCCGGGCGCTGCGACCCGCCGACGTGGTCTTCTCCGACCCGGGCTTTGAGTGGGCGCACACCTACGCGCTCCTGCCTCGGGTGCGGCGGATGTGTGCGCTGCATGGGCTGCGGCTGATCTTGCTCCAAAAGCCCGACCCCGCCGTCGCCGCATCCTACCTGCGCCAGCTCCCGCCGCCGGGTGACCCTGCCCATGTCGAGGCCATCGCCGCCCGGCCTTGGCGAGAGGAGGGGGCCGCCACCAGCGTCGAGGAGCGCGTCGAGGAGCGCGCCGAAGGCGGCTGGGTTCACCTTCGGCCCGGCATTTTACAGGAAGACGAGTAGCGGCAGACGTACCCCCCGGCGAACCCCGTCACTCCGGCGGAGGAGCATAGCACCGGAGGCCCCGCGCGAGGCGATGGGGTAAGATCCGGCGCCTCTGGAGTTGTTCATGTCGAAGGTGCCCGCGGAGCTTGTTGACCTCCTCCAAGCCCTGTTTGACCAGGGTGAGCTGGCCCGCGCCTTGGAGCGTGAGGACTGGTCCGTCGAGCTGGTGAAGCACCTCCGCCCCGCCGAGCACGCGACCCCGGACGCCTGGTTTCATGGCGTCGTGCGCCTCGCGGTGCAGCATGGGCAGGTGCCCGAGCTGCTGGCGGTGATGCGGGCGCTGCGGCCCAAGCGGGCGGCGGAGATCGACGCGGTGGGGCGGTTGTTGGGGGCGGCGGCGGTGACTGCGCCGGGCGCCGGTGACGAGCGGCGTGCGCCTGCGTCGAAGGCCGATCCGGCGCCTGCCGGTGACGCTCGACAGGCGCCCACGGCGAAGCCCGCCCCAGCGGAGGCGCCCCCCGCGTGGCGCCCCGTGCGTGTGCTCCACCTCTCCGACCTGCACTTCTCGGCGAAGGCGGCCTGGGATCAGCAACCCGTGCTCACCAGTCTGCTCTCCGAGGTCAAGACCCTGCGCGACCAGCTCGGACCCATCCACCGCGTCGTGATCACGGGCGACATCGCCAACTTCGGCGCCGCCGACGAGTACAAGGAGGCCGCCGCGTGGCTCAACGGCTCGCTCGCCGAGGCCGCCGGGATCCAGCCGAGCCAGATCCGTGTGGTCCCTGGCAATCACGACGTTGATCGGTCCAAGGTCAAACGCTCGGTGCAGAACCTCGACGCCGACATCATCAGCGAGGGAGACGCCGTCATCGCTGAGCTGATGCAGGACGACGAGCAGCGCCCCTTGCTCCTCGGTCGGCAAGCCGCCTACCGAGACTTCGCCCGCGGCTTCAACCCCCAAGACGACGCGCCCGGCTGGCGTCTTGAGGAGGCGATCGAGGGCTGGTCCGTTCACTTCATCGGCCTCAACACGGCCTGGCTCTCCGGCAGCCACAAAGACAAGCGCGGCGAGGTAGACGACCACCGCCACCTCGCCATCGGCGGCTGGCAATGGAACGCGCTGTTCCCCGCCGGTCGCCCGGACGCCGACCTCACCATCGCCCTGATGCACCACCCCTGGGAAGACCTCTGCGAACGTGAGGCCCGCGCGCACCGCGAGGCGACCTACGACCGCTGCGGCGTCATCCTGCGCGGCCACCTGCACGACGTAGACACCCTCTCCGCGAGGCGCGACGGGCGGCTGGTGCTGGAGGCGGCGGCAGGCGCCAGCTACGCCCCGCCGAGCGAGGGCTGGGCCCACGGCTTTCAGCTCCTTGAGCTGGATCCCGGCCTCGGGCTCGCGAAGGTGCATCTGCGCAAGTGGCACACTCGGACGAAGCGTTGGATCCCCGACCGGGAGCGGTATCCCAGCACGGGCGCCGACGGGCTCATCGAGCTGGAGCTGCGCCGCTCCCCCAAGCCGCCCAAGCCGCCTCCTCCCGACGACGACCCCACCGAAGACACCGACGACGACCCCACGCCCGTCCGCACCCCGCTCGAACGCTACGCCGCCCTGCTTCAAGGCCAGCTTCACAAGCTCCCCGACGTGTTCCGCATCGGCGGCGGCCCGCGCACTATCGAGGCCGTCTTCGTCGAGGTCACCCTTGCGGCCCATGAGCATGAGCTCGACTGCGGCGCCGACGCCCCCCACGCCCAAGGCCGAAAGGTGAGCGGCAGGTTCATCGGCGGCGTCGAAGACCTGCACGGGCGCGTGTCGCTGGAGCTTGTGCTCGCCCACAAACACCGTCGCTGGGGCCTGCTCGGCGAGCCCGGCGGCGGCAAGACGACGCTGTTGCGCCACGTCGCCATCGAGCTGCTGAAGGAGCCACGCGGCCCCCTGCCGATCTACCTCAAGGTCGCCGAGCTGGCGCAGGGCCTCCCCGCGGCGATCACGGCGCTGTGTTCGTCATTCAACGCCGCCGACCTCGCGAAGTTTGTGTTGGGTGAGGCCCAAGCCGGGCGCGCGGTGCTCTTGATCGACGGGCTCGACGAGGCCGTAGACCTCCCCGCCGCCCGCAATTGGGTGGTGGGCGCCGCCGATCTTGTGGGGCACAGCCAGGTCATCGTCGCCAGCCGCCCCATCGGCTACACCGAGCCCTCCGCCGACTTCCACACGCTGACGATCTGCCCCTTGGGCGCCGCCGAGCAGGCCGCGCTGCTGAGCCGCTGGGTACAAGACGCCGGGCGCGCGGAGAGCGCCTTAGAGCGCCTGAGCCGTACCCCACGCCTGCGCCGCCTCGCCGAGAACCCGCTGCTGCTCACCCTCGTCGGCCTGCTGCTCCGCGCCGGGCAAGACGTGCCGAGCCGCCGGGGCGACCTCTACGAGCGGGCGCTCAAGCTCCTGCTCACCCGCGACCACAACGCCGAAGGCTCCGCCCCCGTCGCGCCGATGCGGGAGCCTGAGCTCACCCTGGAGCTCCTCGGCTGGGCCGCGCTGCGCCTGCACGGGCTGGAGGGTGAGGCGTACCGCGCTCGGGAGCTGATCGCCGCGCTGGAGGCCGACGCCCGGAACGCCGCGCGCCTCGGCAAACACTGGCCGAGCCCCGCCGCCTTCGTCGCAGAGGTCGCCGAGCGCACGGGCCTCCTGATCCCCGACACGGGCCGCGTGCGCGACGCGACCGCCTACAGCTTCCCCCACCGCACCTTCCGCGAGTTCTTGGCCGCGATGGCCTTGGAGCGCGACATGGGCGCCGTCGCGGCGGGGGTGTCCAAATCCCGCAAGGGGGAGCTTGCCCGCGTGTTCGCCGAGGGCGAGGCCCGCCCCGAGCGCTGGGCGGAGGTCTTGGCCTTGACCTGCGGTCGCCTGGGTCCGGGCGGCGCCGATGGCCTCGTGCGACGCATCACCCAGGAGGGCAACACGGCGCTCTTGCTGCGGGTGGTGGCCGACGCCGAGGGAATCAGCGCGGAGACGGTGCGGGGCACGCTCAAGCTGGAGCTGGGGTTGCAACGTACGCAGCTCCAAGCCCGGCAGAAGGTGATCGAGGAGATCCCGGCGTTGGTGAAGGATCTGGCCGTGGCCGTGGGCCTGTTGGAGCAGGCCGCCAAGGCCACCACCTGCGGCCACGACCTGTTCTGGGTGCGGGAGGTGCTGCGGCGGATTGAGCGGGGTGAGGTGGCCGGTGGTGTGCTCGACGGCTCGGTGGAGGACGCCAAACGTGCGGCGAAGGGGGCGGCGGACAACGTGTTCAGCCACCTGCCCACGGCGAAGCGTGAGGAGCTGCTGGCGCTGCTCAAGCCCTGGTGGCGCCCGATCCCGGCGGGGTCGTTTGAGATGGGCAGCGAGGAGTACTCCCACGAGAAGCCCATCCACCGGGTGACCTTCACCTCGGGCTTCGAGATGCTCGGCGTGCCGGTGACCTGGGCGATGTACCGCCTGTTCGACCCTGGCCACGACGCGGCGCGGGACAACTTCGACGGCACCCTCCCGCCCGAGGCCCAAGACGAGGTGCCGGTCTACAACGTGAGCTGGTTCGCGTCGGTGATGTTCGCGGAGTGGGTAGGCGCCCGGCTGCCGTTGGAGCCGGAGTGGGAGTACGCCTGTCGGGCCGGGACAAAGACGAGGTTCTGGAGCGGCGACACCGACGCCGACCTCGCGCGGGTGGGGTGGACCGCCCAGAACAGCGACGGGCACCCCCACCCCGTCGCGCAGAAGCCGGAGAACGCCTGGGGCCTCCACGACGTTCATGGCAACGTGTGGGAGTGGTGCCGCGACGAAAGAGGCGACTACGCCCGCCGCGCCGACGGCCTGACCGTTGACCCTCGGCGTTTGACCTTCGCCGTCGGCGAGGCCATGCCGATGTCGGCAGAATCTGCCGACAGTGGCGCGCCGCGCGTCCTGCGCGGCGGCTCCTGGCTCGGCAGGCCCGGGTACGCGCGCTCCGCGAGCCGGGACTGGAACGGGCCCTCGTACTCGCGCGGGGGCATCGGCCTCCGCCTGTTGTTGTGCCCGCCCGAGCGGCCATAGGCCGTGGGTCTTCGATCATAGAGAGTGTGTCAAAAGTCGGCAGGTCGGCCAGTCGTCGGCAAGATCGCCCTCGGCCCCCTCGCCAACGCCCATAAGCCGTCATTAGGACGCTGAGGCCCACCCCACCCGGATTCCCCAAGGATTCCGGTCATCTTCGCGCGTCCCGGCGCGGCCATGAACGGGCCCCGCGCCCGCCAACCGCCCGTCACCCTCGGCGGCCTCTCGCCGACCCCAAGGTCACGCTCGGCAGGATCTGCCGACCCCAACGTCACGCCCGGCAATTGAAGCCCCTAATTCTATCGCCTCCCCCGCCCAACCTTGCCGACCCGTCGCCGAGCTCGGCGGCCTCGGCCCCCCAATCGGCAAGATCTGCCGACTCCTGGCCGACTCCTGGCCGACTCCCGCCGACTTCTTGCCGACCTCGGCAAGATCCGCCGACCTTGCCGACCCCCGCGCCTCTGCGGAATGCCTTCACCCCCTCGGGCGTTTGAGGCCCGGAGGTTGACGATGGAGCTGAGCATCACTGAAGCCGCGACCCTTCTGGGGCGCAGCGTGCGCACCGTGCGGGCCCAGGTCGCGCGGGGAGAGCTGCCGGGGGTCAAGCGCGGCGGCCAGTGGGTGATCCGCAAAGAGGCCCTACCGCTGAGCGAGGCCCAGCGCGCCGCGCTCCAGCAGAAGGCGGAGACGCTGCGGGGTGCTCTGGAGGACGCGCTCCCGCCCCGCCT
The DNA here is from genome assembly GCA_023150775.1 of Myxococcota bacterium. GTDB lineage: Bacteria > Myxococcota_A > UBA796 > UBA796 > CAJQPC01 > JADKFE01. Next base: position 19,879 of record JAKLKE010000031.1, on the reverse strand, counting down.
CGCCGAGCGCGCCGGGCAGACCCGCCGGGGCCTCGCCGACCTCGACGCCTTCACCCGCTGCGCGGCGCTGTCGCGGTCGCTCCAGGCCGCGAGGCCCGAGGACGCGCCGGGGGTGCCGCTCGACCGCGCGAGGCGCCTCGTGGAGCGGGCGGCGCTCGCCGTGGCCGAGGCCAGCGCCCAGTTTGACCGGGAAGCCCGGCGGCGGGCGCTGCTGCGGGCCCGCGCGTAATCACAGGCTCCCGAGACTCCAGTCGTAGTGCTGATCCAGGTGCTTCTGAAAGTGCAACTGACTGACACTTTGACGTACATCGTTAAGATTCATGACTTGGATCCTAATGATGCTTTGATTCTATAGCCTTACCCGATCTGTGTACTTATACGATAATCAACGCCACGAAGGTCAACATGTTCGGGCCGCTCGTGGGCTTCACCCCCGGACTCTCGTGTAGAGGAGTTTCTTCGCAGATCTGTAGGCAATATCTAAGGCAACGAACGATGCAATGGATGATGCAACCACATCGCCGTTCAATCTCGGAACGGTCAGAGAAGGCCTAGCCGAAGACTGGAGTAAGCCATGAAGACTGATACAGTAGGAGCTCGTTCTCTGATGATCGAACAGCGCCTAGACGGATGGAGACGACTGGCCGAAGAACATCAAGGACTACTCGTAGGATTCCAGCTCGACTCGGACGACAACGTCGATCCTGTCTTAGAGTTCCCACCGGAATTCGTTCTGGAAGGCTTCGCAGTGCCCGCCTCTCTGCTTCAATCCACCCGTCCGGCTTTGAACAACGAGTCTGAGGGCAAGTGGGTTTCGCACCCTGATTGGGGGACCGCAGTCCAAAAGGTTCGTGAATTTGGTCGCGCCGCTCGGCGGGCAGAAGCGCAAGCAAAAATGACTCGTCACGCGGACGAGCGAGGCTTCTGGTCGGAGTTGTGGGACCTCTTCTGCGCCACGGTAGAAAGAGTCGTCACTGCTTTCGTCAAGAGGAGTGAATTCGAGACGCTGGACGATCATCAAAACCAGCAGCAACTCGAACGCTGTAAGAAGGTGGACACCGTACAGGTGTTTGATACTGCTGCAACGCTCGCAAAGGAACTTGAAAAATTTGGATTTAGAGACACAGATCTCAAAATCGTACTATGCGGGAAAAAGGGCGCCGAGCTTCGTGGTACGTCAAAACTTGGATTCAGCACGATCAGATTTGAGGTCGGCATACCCGTCGACTATGAATTCGTTCCTATGAGATAGCTCAAGTTCTCTATGTACTGACCTTCTTCCAGCGCATATCCGCACGTTGTTTGCTCACCCGCCCCCTGCGCCCCGAGGCGATGGCCTGCCGCCCCGGCCTCGGCGCCCACCGCGCCGTCCTGAGCCTGCTTCGCCTCATGCGCCGTCACCGCCACGTCCTTCACCTCGACATCCGCGCCTACTTCCCCAGCGTCGATCATGACATCCTCCGGGCCCTCCTCGCCCGCCGCGTGCGCGACCGCCCCTTCCTCGACGTGATGGACCGCGCGCTGGAGGCCGACCGGGGGCTCTACGACCGCCCCGAGGCCCGCGCCTGGGCGGGGCTGACGCCGGACTGGCCGCCGCCTGGGCGGGGCCTGCCCATCGGCGCGGCGACGAGCCAGGCCCTCGCGGCGCACCTGTACCTGAACGACCTCGACCACCACGTCAAGCGTGTCCTGCGGGCGCCGGGCTACGTCCGTTACGTCGATGACCTCTTCCTCTTCGCCGACACCCGCGGCGCCTTGCGGCAGGCCCGCGCGGCGATCGGCGAGTGGCTACAGCGTGAGCGCGGCCTGCGCCTCAAGCACCCCCTGGCGCCGATCCTCTCCTGCGCCGGGCACCTCGACGGCCTGGGCTATCGGGTGACCCGCGCCGGGCTGACCGTCCGGCCTCGTGCGCTCCGGCGTCTCAGCCGCCGCGCCCGGTGGCAGCTCGCCGGTCGGCCTGGGCCCAGCCTCGCCCGGTCCTTCGCGAGCAGCGCCGGGGTGGTGTTGTTCTGACCGGCGACGGACGGGGTGGGTTGGTTGACCAATCAATGATCTGAGGCGGCGCTGGGGTTGGCGGACCTTGCCGAGGTCGGCAGGGGGTCGGCAGAGGTCGGCAAAACGTCGGCATGAAGTCGGCAGATCCTGCCGATTGGGGGGCCGAGACTGCCAAGGTCGGCGGGGGGTCGGCAAGGTCGGGCGGGGGAGGCGAGAGAATTAGGAGCTTGGGTTGCCGAGCGTGACCTTGGGGTCGGCAGATCCTGCCGGGCGTGACAACGGAGTCGGCCAGAGGCTGCCGAGGGCGACGGGCGGTCGGCGGGCAGCGGCGCCGAGAAGGACCGCGCCGAGACGCGCAAAGGCGACCGGAATCCTTGGGGAATCCGGGCGAGGTGGGCCTCAGCGGCCGAACGGCGGCTTAGGGGGCGTGGCGAGGGGGCCGAGGGCGTTCTTGCCGAGGGTCTGCCGACCTGCCGACTTTTGACACTCGCTCTATGATCAATGACCCACGGCCTATGGCCGCTCGGGCGGGCACAACAACAGGCGGAAGCCGAGGTGCCCGAACGTGAACGAGGGCTCGCCCCAGCTCCGGTCCGCGGAGCGCGCGCCCCCGGGCCCGTCGTCCCAGGAGCCGCCGCGCAGGACGCGCAACGCGCCACCGCTGGCAGTTTCTGCCAAGGTCGCCGAGCCGTCGAAGGTCGAGGCGGCGGCGCGACGGGCATAGGTGCCGCTGTCGTAGGCATCGAAGACCCACTCCCACACGTTGCCGTGCAGGTCGCAGAGGCCCCATGGCTGCTTGGGCGCCGTGCAGACGTCGTGCGTCTTGCCGCCGCTGTTGCCGCCGTCGGTGGTGAAGGCGTCGTACCACCCCGCCAACGCCAAGGCTGCCTCGTCGTCGCCCGTGGCGTAGGCCGTCGTGGTGCCGGCCCGCGCGGCGTACTCCCACTCGGCCTCGGTGGGCAGGCGATAGCCGTCGGCGCCGTCGATCCAGCGCACGGCGCAGCCGTCGGTGACCTCGTAGACCGGAGCGCGACCGTCGAGCCGCGAGAGCGCGTTGGCAAACCGGACCACGTCGCACCAGCTCACGTTCTCCACGGGCAGCTTGTCGCCCTTGAAGTCCGAAGGATCCTCGTTGAGCCCCGCAGCGTCCACGTCCTTCGTGGCCTTGGCGGCCTTCACCACGGCGCGCCACTGCGCCTGGGTCACCTCGGACTTGCCCATCAGGCAGCCCGCGACCTTGACGGGGTGCTGGGGGTGCTCGTCGTCGTCGCCGACCCCCTCGGCGCTGCCCATGCAGAACTGGCCAGCGGAGAGGCCCACGAAGGGCATGTCCAGGCCCGCGACCTGGGGCTTGTGCGTCTCGCCCGTCGGCCCGCCGAGCGCTGGGAGTTCGCAGGGCCCGATGACGGGCGTGGGCGCCACCGCAGCCGCAAGCTTCACGGGCGTGGCCTCTGTTACCGGCTCGACGGGCGCGGCCTCCTCCTCCCCAAACTTCACCCAGGCCCCGACGACGCCGAGGACCACCACCAGGGCCCCGAGGCCACGCCAGCCCCAGCTTGGCGATGCCCGCTCCGGCTCCACCGGCTCCACCGCCACGAAGCCCGATGTAGACGACGTGAAGTCTGGGATGGCCTCGGCGACGGACGCAGACGACAGGGGCACCTCGGGCTGGGGCGGCGGTTGAGGTGGCGGGGCCTCGGCAGCGCGCGCTGAGATGACCGGCGCGCTCGACGGCGCCGGAGGGGCCAGAGGAGGCGCCGACGGCTGTGGTGGTTGAGGCGGACGGGCCTCGGCAACGGGCTGGGAGACGACCGGAGCGCTCGGCGCCGCCGGGGGGGCCAGAGGTGGCGCCGCGGGCGGTGGTGGGGGAAGGGGCGGGGCCTGCGCCGTCTGGGCGTCGCGCGTCGCGTCGGAGGCTGGCATCTGCGGCGCCCTCGCCGCGATCGGCGCCTCAACGGGCTCAGGGGGCTCCCTCGTCGGCGCCGTCACGGGCGGCTTTGGGCGCCGAAGGTTTGTGGGCCGAGGCTTGACCGCCGGGTCCACCACCATCGGCGCTTCAGACTCCACAACGGTCAGCGCCGCGCGGGCCTCGCCCAGCTCCCGCAGCAGCTCGGACACGCTCGTCGGGCGCGCCTCGGGGGTCGGGCTGGTGGCGCGCAGCACCAGCTCGACCAGCGCCGGAGGCGCCGTGCGCAGCTCTGAGCGCACGATGGTCGCATCCGAGCTGATGCTGTCTGGATGCTCACCCCTCAGCAGGTATTGCAGCACACGGCCCAAGGAGTACACGTCCATCAGAACGCTGGCGCGGGCGGCGCGGGGCTGCTCAGGCGCCATGTACTCCAAGGTGCCGATCTGGATAGCCATGCTCAGCAAGGTGGCGTGTCCCACATCAGCAGCGTCAAAGTCGATGACCACGGGCGCGCCCGCGCCGTCGATCATGATGTTCGCGGGCTTCAGGTCGCGGTGAATCACCTGAACGTCGTGGGCGAACTGTATCGCCTCGCAGATCGCCTGAAAGCAGTCGAGGCGCTGACTGAGCGTCCAGCGCGACAGATCCGTTTCCTCCAGCGTGGCGCCTGTGATGAACGGCATCGTGAAGGCCAGCTCATCCTCGGCGACGGAGAGCACACGCGCCAAGGAGCCGGGCGCGCGGCGTCGGGCGAAGGTCTGCATGGCTCGAACGCCGCGTCGAAAGCCCCACACCGCCATGTTGGTCGTGAGCTGCTCGGGGTGGAACACCTTCACGGCGACGGTCTGCCCGTCGGGAGCGCGCCCCCGCCACACCGCCCCGAAGGCGCCTCTCGCGACCCGCGCCTCCAGCGTGGCCCCAGCGACGACGGCGCCCACACGCGGAGGCAGCGCGCTCGCCAGGCGCCTCGCCACGGCGTTGATCTGCTCGTTGAGGTCGTCCAGCTCATGTTTTGAGCGACGCGCGCGGTCGCGGCGAATTTGCAGCTCCTCCAGCATCATCACCAGCTCAAGGCGGCTGTACCGGGTCAGCGTGTCTGCAGGCGGCGCCTCCAGGGCGAGGGCCTGGACCTTGACGGAGAGCGTCACCCCACACACCCGCGCGGCCTCGGCGACCGCCTGCGCGCTCGTCGGGCGCTCGTGAACGAGCGAGACGAACAGCGTCTCGTCCACCAGCCCGAGCTGGGTCAAGGTGACGGCGAGCAGGTCGAGCCGATCGTGAGGGTCTTCACCCGCCTGGGTCAGCGCCGAGCGCGCCGGGGCCCGTCGAGGGTCCGCCGAGAGCCAGGCGTTGAGGGCCGGGGTCGTGAACTCCTCGCTGAACAGCGCCGAGAGCGCCAGCTCCGCCGGGGTCATGGCGCGGGGCGCGGGGGCTCTGGGGGAGCGGCGCAGCGGCAGGGTCGCCACGCTGGCGGGCGCCTTCTGGTAGCGGTTGCGGTCGGGGATCCAGTCGAAGCCGTCCCAGAGGCGGAAGTGGACGCGGGCCTCGCCGCGTTTGGGGTCGAGCTCAAGGAGCTGGTAGGCGTTCGCCCACTTGGAGCCTGCGTAGGAGGCTCCTGCCGCGAGCTGGAGCACGTCGCGGTCGGGGTCGCTGGCGATGCGGGCCTTCTGCTGGTGGAGGTGGCCGTGGAGGATGACGCCGCAGCGACGCCGGATCTCCTCCTCGACGACGCCTTGGTCTTGCTCCTGCAAGTAGCTCCAAGGGTGGTGGAGCAGGGCGATGGAGAGGTCGGCGCCCTCTGCGCTAGCGAGGAGCTGGTGGCATTGCCAGCGGCTCACCAGCAGGCGTCCGAGATCGGTGTCGTCGGAGGAGAGCCAGGCCGAGTTGAAGCCCGCGAGGTGGACGGTGAGGCCCTGAAGGTCGGGGAGGCGCTCAGACCACCAGGGGACGGTGAGGCCGGGGTGGAAGGTCTGGGCGAAGCTGAGGTAGGCGGTTTGGCGGGCGAGGAGCGGGGCGCGCTCGTTGGGGTCGGAGAGCACCTCGGCGATGGCTTGTTGGGGGTCGGGGTCGCTAAGCAGGTCGTTGGTGAGGGCCTTCGCGGTGCGGGTGATGCTCGCCCGGTACACGTCGTGGTTGCCGGGCACGACGCGGATCTGCGCTGAGGTGACCCCCGCCGCCTGCGCGAGCTGCTTGGTGAGCCACGCCGTCGCACGCTCGTACTCCTCAGCGGTACCGTGGTTGGCGATATCGCCGGTCACCACGACGAGGTGCAGCTCGCCGAGCTCAGCGCGCAGCGACGCCACGTCCGCCGCGAGGCGACCGAGCACCGTGTCCGAGTCCCAGGCCGTCTTCGCCGAGAAGTGTAGATCGGAGAGGTGGAGCACACGCACCGGGCGCCGCCCCTGCGGCGCGGGGCGGAGTTTGTCAGGTGGGTTGACGGGCGCCGCAGGTGCGGGCGCGACGGCCTTGACTGCAGGTGCGGCGACCTCGATCGCGGGCGCGACGGCCTTGACTGCAGGTGCGGCGACCTCGATCGCAGGCGCGGCGACCTTGATTGCAGGCGCCGCTCCCTGGTCCAGCAACCGCCCTACCGCGTCAATCTCGGCGGCCCGCGCGGGCCGCTCTCTCCTTACCACTGCCAACAGCTCCCGCACCCGCCCATGCTGCATCACGAGGCGCACCAGCCCGTGAAACCAGGCGTCTGACGTCGTGTGCCAGGCGGGATGAATATGCTGTACTAGCGCATCGCCCCACTCTTCTCGCTCCAAGACGCGGGAGAGCTCGTCCTGCTTGAACAGGGCTTGGAGGAGGGCAACCATCTCAGCAGAAACCTTAGGCACGCGCGGCTCCAGACCGCCGAGCATAACCCACGCCGCTCACCCCGCGCGCGGACGCTCGCGCCACGCCAGCGCCTCATCACCTGCGTGCACCGGCGGTTAACACAAGGCGCGGAGCGCTCCTTTCGGCGCCCGTGACTTGATCTGCTCGTATCTTGAGCACACCACCGCGACGAGCGAGGAGCGCCCGAGGTTAAGATCATCTCTGCCCCTGCGCACATCGTGCGCGGCCTTATGGAGTCATGGCTCTTGCTCACGCCACTTGCCCTCTTGCTCGCCGCGTTGGCCTTCCTGATGCTGCTGCGGGCCGTATGGCCGACGCCCCAAACGCCCACGCTGGAGGATGAGCCCGCCGCCCCTGAGCGGGACGAGCCCACAGCGGCGCGGCCCCAGCCCCTTCGCCCCGCTCGGTCTGCGCCGCCGCCTTCACCTCCCACCCCGCCCCCAAGCCGGTGGGCTGGCGCCCCGTCGCCGCCCGCCCCTCGCGCGCCCAGCTCACCATCCACTCCACCCCGCTGGGTCAAGCCCGGAGAGGTCGTCAACGTCGCTGGCTACACCATCGCTGGCGGGATGCTCTACGTTGGTTCAAGGCTCCCCGCCCTCGCGGCGTATCGTGACGTTGAGCCCGCGCTCATCGATCCTGGGCTGCCCGCGCGGACGGGACCCAACAGCCGATCGGGCGAAGGGATGGGCTATTGGCCGTCCTACTCCGGCATCTCCCCCGAGCATCGAGCGGGCTACCTGGAGTGGCTCGCGACCGGGCGAAGCGACCCAGACGCCTACATTGGCTACGTCTTCTTGTACTTCTACGGCCTGGAGCGCCGGGCCCTCAACGCCGATCCTGCGGACAGGGCGGATGTTGAGGAGCTCGCGCAGCTCGTGGCGGAGGTGCGCCGCCTTCAGCAGATCTATGGCCAGAACGGCTCCTTCGGGGGCTACTCGGCGAGCTTTCTGTCGATCTGCCGCATCCAGGCTGGAGACGCGGTCGGCGCCCTCAGGGCGACGATGTTCGGGTGGGAGATCCCGCCGGATGTGCGGCTACGGCTTGGGCGGCACGCCTCGACGAAGGTGCCGGTGCCCGCGGAGCTCGCCTTTGGCTGGGCCTGCAACCTCCCGTCGGCGCCTCGGCGCACGCCTGCGACGCGCTGCGAGCCGGAGTTTCGTGAGCTGTTTGAGCTCCGATACGCGGAGGTGTACGGCCAAGGCGTCGTGCTGAAGAACCAGGGGCCCAAGCTCAAGATCGACTATCGCCCGGCGAGCCCGGGCTTTGGGGGCTCGCTCACGCTCAAGGTCCCCGACGTTCGAGACGTGAGCAACGCGAACGCCTCGGTGGGAGAGGCGCTCGCGGCGTTGGCGTCTGACTGTGTGGACTCCCTCGACGCTTACAGCCGCTGGTTAGGTCGAAACGCCCAGGGGGACGCCTCCGCCCTGGCCGGGGTGGCGCTGCTCCCCAAAGAGCTGCTGCATCGGCATGGCGCTCCGGCCCTCGCGGACCTTCGCCAGTGGCTCGATCGATACGTCCCGGCGGGCGAGCCGGTCATGGCCGGGGCCGCTGAGGTGCTCGCCCGCTGGCTGCCTGGAGGCGCGGCGAAGGTGGGCAAGGCCGACGCCACCGCGCTGGTCACCTTCTTGGAGAAGCTGGGGATTGGCATAGAGCCCGACGTGCGGTTTGGTGGCCCCGCGCCGTCTCCCCAAGGGCAGATCGCGCTGTTTCGACTGGAGGGGGGAGGCGCGGCGCCAACGGCTGAGTATTCAGGCATCACGACGCTGATGCGATTCGCCGCGGCGGTCGCGGGGGCTGATGGTGTCGCGGAGGCCGAGTCACGCTTCTTACGCGAGCACGTCGCTGGCGCGCTGGGCCTGGCCGCGGGCGAGCGCCGCCGACTTGAGGCGAACGCCGCGTGGCTCCTGACCGAGCCGCCGAGCCCCGCCGCGCTCAAGAAGGCCGCCGCGGCGTTGACGGCGCCACAGCGCGCCGACGTGGGGCGGTTTATGGTCTCCGTAGCGGGCGCCGATGGCACGGTCAGCCGCGCGGAGGTGCAGACGCTGCTCAAGATCTTCGCGCTCCTCGGGCTGCCCGAGGAGGCCGTCTACGCGCAGGTGCATCAGCTTGGCGGAGAGTCGATGGCGAATACACGCGCCACAAAAGAGCCCGTCGTTGTCCGGCAGGGTGCCCCCACTGAAGCCGGATTCTCGATCCCCACGCGACCCACGTCCACCAGCGACGCGGGCGCTCTGGGAAGACCGGAGGTCGGGCGAATCCAGCTCGACATGGCGCGGGTCCAAGCCCAGGTCGCGGAGTCCGCGCGGGCCTCGGCGGTCCTGGCGGACATCTTTCGCGGAGACGAGGAGCAGGCGCCTCCCCCACCACCGCCGCCCACCGGCCCCTCCATTGCGGGCCTCGACAGCGGGCACTCGGCGATGTTGCTGGCCCTCAGCGGCGTCGCGTCCATGGAGCGGGACGAGTGGGCACGGCGTTGCGCTGAGCTCGGGCTCATGCCCGACGGCGCCATCGACACCCTCAACGAGGCCGCCCTAGACATCGTCGGCGATCCGCTCATCTCTGGGGACGATCCACTTCTAATCGACACAGACGTTTTCGGGAGCATACCGCAGTGACTACCCCCATCATCCGTGCCCGTGATCGTGACGCGCTCATTCAGTCCATCCGCGCTGGGGTCGTGCCCCGCGCAGGGCAACACCTCATCCAGGTCGGGCGCGCACGAGAGATCGAGGCGCTCCTCAAGGACATCGAGCGAGTCGCGGACGGTGGATCGGGGTTCCGGATCGTCGTTGGCAGCTATGGCTCAGGCAAGACCTTCTTCTTGAACCTCGTGAGGAACGTCGCCTTAGAGAAGAAGCTGGTCACCGCCCACGCGGACCTCAACCCGGATCGTCGGCTACACGCCACAGGGGGACAGGCCCGCTCGCTGTACTCCGAGCTGATGCGGAACGTCTCGACGCGCGCCAAGCCCGACGGGGGTGCCCTCGCCAGCGTCGTGGAGCGCTTCGTGACCACGGCGGTCACCGACTCTCGCGCGCGAGAGGTCGGGCCCGAGCAGGTTATTCGGGAGCGCCTCGCCGAGCTGACGGAGCTCGTGGGTGGGTACGACTTCGCGGAGGTCGTCGCGGCCTACTGGCGCGGCCACGACACCGGGAACGAGGCGCTCAAGCAGCAGGCGGTGCGCTGGCTGCGCGGGGAGTTCGCGACTCGCACCGACGCGCGGACGGCTCTGGGGGTCCGCACGATCATCGACGACGCCACCTTCTATGATCACCTCAAGCTCTTCGCGCGGCTCTGCCGCCTCGCGGGCTTCGGTGGGCTCATCGTCGGGCTCGATGAGCTGGTGAACCTCTACAAGCTCGCGAACACGCAGGCGCGAACGGCCAACTACGAGCAGATCCTCCGCATCCTCAACGACAGCCTTCAAGGTGTCGCCGTGGGCCTCGGCTTCGTGCTGGGTGGCACCCCCGAGTTCTTGTTAGACCCTCGCCGTGGTCTCTACAGCTACCCCGCGCTGCAAGGCCGACTCTCGGAGAACAGCTTCGCCGCGGACGGTCTGGTTGATCTGAGCGGGCCGATCGTGCGCCTGCCCAGCCTCACCCCTGAGGATCTGTACGTCTTGTTGGCCAAGCTGCGCCACGTCTACGCCAGCGGCGACTCAGCGCGGTATCTGCTCCCAGATGAGGGGCTCATGGCCTTCATGAGACACTGCAAGGAGCGCGTCGGAGATGCCTACTTCCGCACACCGCGGGCGACCATCACCACCTTCGTGAACCTGCTGGCGGTGCTGGAGCAGAACCCCGGCGCGGACTGGCGCTCGCTCCTCGGGGCCGTGACGATCGCCCGTGACACCGACCCCAACAATGATGTCGGCCTCACAGACGGCGAAGGAGCCGCGGAGCAGGGCGCAGATGACGACCTCGCCACCTTCAAGCTCTGAGCCCACAAGCACCGGCTTTCATCGCCTGCACCGCGGCGTGCAAGAGTGGATGTGGGACAACGGCTGGACCTCAATGCGCCCCGCCCAAGAGCGGGCCATCGACCCGATCATGGACGGTCGAGACGTCATCATCACCGCCGCGACCGCGGGCGGAAAGACTGAGGCCGCCTTTCTGCCCGTGCTGAGCAAGATCGCCGACCGCTCGGGGCCGGGGGTGCGCGTCCTGAACATCAGCCCTCTGCGGGCGCTGATCAATGACCAGCACCGCAGGCTCGTCGATCTCGCCGCGAAGGTGAACGTCTCGGTTCATCGGTGGCATGGCGATGTGCGGGAGAGCGAGCGGAAGGCCCTGCTCAAGGAGCCCTCTGGCGTGCTGGTCATCACGCCAGAGTCCTTAGAGGCCATGTTTGTGCTGCGTGGGACGACGCTCCCGCGGCTGTTTGGCGCGCTGGAGTACATCGTGATCGATGAGCTGCACGCCTTCATCGGCAGCGAGCGCGGCCAACACCTCCGCTCATTGCTTCACCGCGTCGAGAGCATCACCCGACGTAGGGTGCCCCGCGTCGCCATGAGCGCGACCTTGGGCGATCTGGGCGTCGCCGCGCGGTTCCTGCGCAGCGCGAAGCCTGACGAGGTGGTGCTTGTGGACGCGCCCGGCGACGGCGGCGAGCTTCGGCTGGTGATCCGAGGGTATCGTGGCACCGAGCCCGTCGAGGACGATGAGCCCGCGACCGAGGCGCCCCCGCCGGATGAGACGGTGGAGGATGAGCCCGAGGACGAGCTAAAGATCGCCGGGGATCTCTACAAGACGATGCGAGGTGCGCGTCACCTCGTCTTCTGCAACCGGCGCCGCGACGTTGAGCGCTACACCGACCTGCTCCGGCGCTTCAGCGAGCGTGAGCGCGTCCCGATTGAGTTCTTCGCCCATCACGGCTCATTGTCGCGTGAGCTTCGTGAGGACGCCGAGCGGATGCTCAAGCAGCAGGAGCTCCCCGCCACCATCCTCTGCACCAGCACCTTAGAGCTCGGGATCGACGTCGGCCATGTCGAGAGCGTCGGCCAGGTCGGCGCCCCCGCGACCGTGGCGAGCCTTCGCCAGCGCCTCGGTCGCTCGGGCCGCCGAGGGGGCCCCGCGGTGCTGCGAATGTACATCGCCGAGCGCCCCTTGAAGGGTGAGCCAGACCTTGAGGACGCCCTCCGCGCGCAGCTTGTCCAGGGCATCGCCATCGTGAACCTGCTGCTGCGCCGCTGGTGTGAGCCCTCTCCCGAAGGCGCGCTTCACCTCTCGACGCTGCTCCACCAGATCCTCTCGTTGATCGCTCAGCACGGCGGCGTTAGCGCTGGCGGGGCCTACAAGCTCCTGGCGCAGACTGGACCCTTTGAGGGCGTCACCGCGGCGCAGTTCGCGGCCCTGCTGCGGGCGATGGGGCAGCACCAGCTCATCCAACAAGATCACGACGGGACCTTGGTGCTCGGGCTGGCGGGCGAGCGTATGGTGAACAAGCACGACTTCTACTCGGTGTTCGCCTCGCCGGAGGAGTGGCGCCTGCTGTTTGGCGCCAAGCAGCTCGGCACCATGCCGCTGGTCGATCCGCTGATGGAGGACAGCCTCATCGTGTTTGGGGGGAAGCGCTGGCGTGTGACGCATGTGGAGGAGTCGAAGCGTGTGATCAGCGTCGTTCCCGCCCCCGGAGGGCGCCCGCCGCGCTTCACGGGCGCAGGGGGTGCCCAGGTGCATGACGAGGTGCGCTTGGAGATGAGGCGCGTCTATGAGCAAGAGGAAGTGCCGTCGTTCCTCGACCCCTCCGCGCGTGTGCTGCTTGCCGAGGGTCGGGAGCACTACCACCGCCTCGGCCTCGGGCACACCTCGTTCACCACGGGCCCGAATTGGGTCGGGGTGTTCGTCTGGCGAGGAGACCGTGTGCATGGCACGGTCATGCAGGCCCTTCAACGACGGGGCCTCACGGTCACGTCTACCCCGCTGACGTTACGAGTCGACCACTTGAAGCTCGACACCCTGCGCCAAGCGCTGCTTGCGCTCAATGAGCAGGGGCTTGGCGATGCGCTTCAGCTCGCGGCGGACATCAAGAACAAGGAGCGGAACAAGCACGACGCGCTCCTCTCCGACGAGCTGCTCGCCCTCGACTACGCCAGCGACGCCCTGGACATCCCCGGCGCTGAGGCTTGGATTCGTGAGGTCGTGGGGTGAGCCTTAGTCCCACTCAGGCTCTGGCGTCTGGCCGCTCACGGCGAGGCGCGCGCGTGTCGCGAAGGGCTCGGGGAGGTCGGCGCTGGTCCTTGTGGCCTTCTCCAGCGCACGAATTAGCGCCTCGCCGCCGGTCACTTTGCGGGCGCGTTTGAGCAGGCGTGTGAGCAGGATTGCGCCGTCGGGAGTCGCGGCGAGGAGGCGCAGTAGCGAGTCCGCGGGCCATTCGCGCTGAATCCAGATTTCCACGATCCAGTGCCGTGCCACCTTGGCTTTGTCCCATCCAGGCACGCTTACGCTTCGCCAAAACGCCCCGAAGAACCAGTGATATTCCTCCTCTACTTTCTTTTTCTCCAAGAATGGGTAAACGAGGGGAAAGCAGCGCTCAACGAGCATCCAGCCTCGGCGTGGTGGGTAGCTGCGGATCGCCGTCAAGATCGCTGCGGCTAGCTCTAACTGTGTGGATGACGCAGGCAGGTCTTCGATGATGCCGCACAGATCGTTGGTGGAAGCCTCCAAAGCCGAAGCACTCGCACCCTCAATGATCACCACGAGGTGATGCTCTACCCAGTCTAGCGTGTTCGCCTGAATCATTAACAGCCGCCGCATGGCCGCGCAGAGCGGTGGCAGTGCGGCGCCGTGTGACGTACCACCGGGAAGAAAGTCCCATCGTGACAGATCTTTGAGAGTCGAGCGCACATCAGGTAACGTGAACCACTCGGCGGCTTCTTCGGGTGACATCTTCCCCGTGACCAGCCGCTTAATGACCAGCTTCGCGGCGCGGCCCTGCAGCTCACGCCCCCAGCGCGAGGCGCTCTCTTGGACGAGAAGCTCTCGGAGCTCCTGTGAGAGCAGGCGCTCCTCCGTGATCGAGCGCGCGGCGTCACGGGCCACGCCGTCAAGGATGCCCGCCGTGCTCTGGGTACTGCTCGCCCGCAGGATCGCCAATGCGAGCGCGGGCTTCCACTCCAGCTTGGAGCGAACATCCTCAGAGTTCGCGCCGCTCGCGGCGACCGCGAACACGAGCGAGCCGTTCACCGCGCCGTCGCAGCGCTCGGCGATGGACGCGAGGGTCATGTTCGCCCGTCGTGCGGCCTTGGCGGCCTCATGGGCCGCGTCTGCTGCTTGGCGCGAGTCGGTGATCTGGGTCGCCCAGCTCACCACGAGCTCAGCAGGCGCCGACGACAAGACCGCCTCTAGTTCAGACGTGAGGGGGGGATCGTGCTCCCACGCGGTGTTGGCAGCCTCAAACAGGCCCCGCAGCGTGTCACCCTCGGCGACCCACGAGTCAAACACGACCGAGGGCGCATGGTGGTGTCGCCCGAGCGCTCGCCGCTCGGAGGGGTCGGGGATGGCGCGAAGGAGCTCGACGCGGTCCCCTGACGACAGGCTACGAAGCGCCCGTAAGGCGATCTCCTCCAACATTGGATGAGCTTTGCGGGTGCTCAAGAGCGCCGAGGTGATCTGCCTCGCCTGCTCGGGGCTTGTCGAGCGGGATACCGCGGCGTGTGCGCCGTCGGTGACGGCCTTGAGCAGGCGCTCTCCGTCAGGCGTGTCTCCGATCGCCGTGAGCAAGCCGCTGAGCCCCTCGGCGGTCGCCGCGGGAGCCTCGGTGAGGCGATGGGCCACCTGCTCCTGAATTTGCTCACACAGGTCGGCAAGGAGCGCCGTCTCCACCAGACGGGCCTTGAGCTGGGGGCGGCCCAGGAGGTCTACGAGCTCCCAGAGCGGTCGCGCCGAGATGGCCGCGTCGGGCTGCCGGTTGATGAGGTGCCCCAGCGCCTCGGTCCACCATGGATGGGACGGGGCCGCGTCGGGCCACAGCGCGGCCAAGAGGTCGGCGGCGCCCCTCGCCGCGGAGAGCCTGCTCGGCGCGGCGCGCCTCAGCTCCATGAGCTGCGCGAGCTGGGGGAGCTCATGGGGGCGCGGTGGCCGCAGGCCCGCCTCACGCGCCGGGTCGAGGAGGCCCTTCACCCATGCGGGCCCCCCGGAGACGAGCTGATCCAGCGCGGGGATGGCGCCTTCACTCAGCCAGCGGGGGTCGCCCATCTGCCCTTGATCCCACCATGCGCGGGTCGTGCCGCGGGTTGGGAACGCACCGCGCGACTCCGGCGGGGCGCCAATGAAGGTGAACACGCGCCCCTCCACCTGCCGAGGCTGGAACGACAGCGTGCAGAAGGAGAAGTCTTGGCGCGCCTCCGGCCAGAGGTGCCGCCAGATGTGCGCGACGCCGTCGAGGGGAGCGACCACGTCGATCCATACCGCGGGCCGCTCAGGCTGAAAGAACACCAACGCAAGAGCCGCGCGGGCTCGGGCGGGGCTGATGAACGGCTCTCGGGCGACCTGGGCCGGGTCCCAAGAGCGGGACGATTGGTAGGGCGCTCGATCAGAGGCCGATGAGGGTTTGCGGTGAAGGCTGAGCAGCGGCGCGAGGCTCGGCGCAGCGGCGGCGAGGGCGCGAGGCAACAGCACGGTGTGCGTTAGCACCGCGCCTCCGCGCTCGGCGGTGAGATCAGGCCAGGTGCAGGCCAAGGCGTAGTAGCGCCCGCAGGGGTAGCCCGTGAGGTACGACGTGAACGAGAAGCCCGAGGGCGTGTAGCCGGACAGGTCGCTGAGGCGCTCGATGAGGCTGCGCTCAGCGTCGGACATGTCTCCGGCGAAGGCCAGGAGACGGTGCCCACGCTCATAGCCGTGCAGCGTCTGCGGAAGCGGGGTCTCCATGCCGGATCAGCCTGTCTTGAGCGCAGACGCGCCAAAGAGCGCCCACCGCATCGGGAGCCCGATGTCGGGCTCTCGGCGAGGTTTCCCCTCGTCGGCCCAGACCACAAACCCCCGGGGGTCCTCCTCGTAGCGCTCGGCGTTTCCGTTCACCCGGAGGTCTACGCCGGTAGACGAGAGTCCAAACCGCATCACGTCTTCAGTCGCGAAATTGCTCCAGAGGTAGTCCTCCAGGATCGGCGCGTTCTGCGCGAGCCACTCGTTCGGCGTCTTGTGGTCTTGGACGGCGTCCCAGGCCGTCACGACAATCGCGACCCGCAGGCCGTGGCCCGCTCGAACACCCGTGGCCAAGCCCCGCTGCGCGCGCAGGAGCTGGAGCAGCTCGATAAGCGCCAGGGTGGTCGGCACCCGCTGGGCGTCGCGGGGTGAGGCCCGCGGGGTCTCCGGCGCCTCGGGCACATAGTCCCCGCCGAAGGCCGCGGTTGGGTCGGGCGGACCGATCTGCACGGGGGCTGAGGCAGGCCCCAAGAGCCCGTCAAGGGCGCTCTCTGCGGGTGGCCGGATCGGCGGGAGGGGAACCAGCTCCGATGGACGGACAAACAGCAGCACCCCATTCGCGGACTCGGACCAGACACGCCAAGCCTCAGGCCACAACCTGTCGCTGAACACACGCTCCATGTCCTCCCCAGCGAAGTCCTCCACCTGCAACATGAATGGCGTCTCAGCCCCGTCATCTTGTGTAGCGCGCAGATGCAGGCTGATCGGGGCTCTGTGACCATGCGGGGTTCGCGGGGGGTACTTGCCCTCAAGCAGGGGTTCGACAAACCTGTCTAGCGCGCGCGTGTCAGCGGAGAGCTGGGTTCTGGTGATCTGCGGCAGCCTCTCTTGGTCGATCAGGTTGGCCACGGCGCCGAGCCACGTCGTTTTGCCGCTATTCGGCCCGCCCAAGAGCGCGATGGACTGAACCTTGGTCATGGACGACTCCAGCGACGAACAGCCAAGAACCCTCGCGCGTTCTCGGGGATCGGCGGCGTCGGCCGCTCCCAACTCGCGCGAGCGTCAGCCTGGGACATCGCCCAGACGAACGGCGCCATGACGTTCACAGGGTGTCCTCCCTCAATCGTCGTCGGAAACGCGCTGACGGCGAAGCACCGAATGTTGAGTCCTTGTTCGCGCCCTCGCGAGAGCGCCGCCAAGACTCGCCGAGCCTTTTTCTCGAAGATCGGCCAAGTCTCTGGCTGCTGTAGCGCTTCGGCGTCCGAGGGTAGCTGATCCCCGAGCTTGTCAATCTTGGTGAACACCACCACCACGGCAGGACGAGTCTCGCTCTTCCGCGCGATCTCGAACGCACGCTCGATGACCCGCGAAAACTGTAAGTCGGCTCGTTGCCCTCCCTGTTGGGCGACGGCTGGCGCGTCCACTAGCGCCATGACGACGTTCACTCTGGACAACCACGCGAGCCGATGCCGATTCTCTGGAGAGTCATAGGCAGCCAAATCGGTCACCCACTCACCGGGCACGTCGGAGAGCAAGATGTCGAGGATTCGGTTATCCCCCTGGGCCTTGGGGCGAAGGTGGAGGTGAAAGAACACAGACGCATCATCACTCTCATTAAGCGTGGTGTGACCAACGATCTCTTTCTCCGGTAAGCCACCCCATGCGGCTGCGCGCTCACAGAGCTTCTGGAGGCCCAACAATGAGCGACTTCCAGCGAAGCGGTACGGCAGATCATGGTGTTGACCTTGGGCGAGCTCCAGGAAGAACGAGGTCAGCAGGCAGGTCTTCCCGACCTCGGCCGGGCCAAGGATCGCGAAGACCCGCGCGGGGCTCCTCCGCATCAGCTCCTCTGCCGCTGCTGAGTTCAGCTTGCCGCCCCCCCATCGCGTGCGCGCCTCCTTGACCGAAGGAGGAGAGACCACCGCAGCGGTGTTCGCCGGAGGCTCTTTCGGGCTGAGCGCGACCGAGCCGACCGATTGGCGCTGAAGGTCGGTGCACTCCTCCTCGGGGCTCTGGAACTCGCTCGCGCGGGCGCACTTTCCCCCAGACGCCAGGGTACAGTCCAGGTTGTTGCAGGCCAGTGGCCGGAGCGGCGCAGGCAACCCTTCGACGTTGGGCGAAGGCAGGGCGTCGCTCACAGGGCCATCCGATGATCAAGCAGCAGCTCACCGAGGATCCACTCGGAAAACTCACCGAGGTCGATCTCGAGCTCAAGATTGAGGGCCACCGCGCTGGACAGCTCACCCGTCCGCTTGAGCCGTAGCCAGGTCACGGGGAGCCCAAGTGCGTCCTTCTCGGCAAGGCTCTTTAGCGGGTCCTTGGGGGTAACGTACTTACGAATATTGTCGTCGTCGGCCTTGAGGATCTCCCCGAGGGAGGCGAGCCAATCGGACGCGGGCTTCTTCTCGTTGACGTCCAGCCCGAGCGTCTCTAAGGCGTTCACCAGGAAGGCTGACAGCGGCGCGAACTCCAGCGGCTTGCCAATCTCGGCGACCTCGACGGCGGCCCACCAGACCGTCTCAATCAGGTTGGACCGGAGGGTGCGGTAGGAGCACCGCAACGGGGAGCAGTAGCGGGATTGGCCCCACCACAGAAGCTGCTGCTCCGCGGAGGCCAATGCTTGGGGTTGGACCAGCGCGGTGACGGCCTCGGCCCAGCGGCGATACTCTTGTTGCCACGACTGAGTCTCACGGGTGTGGTGGGTTTGGAGAATCTCAGATTTTATCTGGACAAGTGTTTGAACGAGGTCTTTGCCATAGATGTTGAACCCATGAGCATTCCCTTGTAGCTCGGTCAACCTCCGTAGTACCAACTCGACCTTAAGCGAGCTGCCGAGCGCAGTGATTCGTTTGATTAGATGGCTAAGTAAAATATTCAGGTCACTTCCAAAGTGCGCATAATTCCACTGGCTTTTCTTGTTGTCTTGGAGGGTCTGCCTGGAAGCGCTCGCATCTCCCCAATCCACCGCAGCCTTTGAGTCCACTTCTTGGCCAATGGCGAGGTTGAGTTCATCAAGCGCGGTGAGAAGCTGTGACGAGAAGCCGGAGAATCGTAGATCTTGGTGCGAGTTAGTGAGGAGGTACTCCACGGCTGCATCGAAGTTTGCGAATGACGGAGCCGAACGAGGAACGAAGCTCACCGTGGGGACGTTCGAGCCCCCGGCTCTACGTGGCTCCCCTTGCGCAGAGTTCAGCCACTTCGGGATAAGGGACTGTTGCGAGTTACGCCCACGCTGCGCTGCGCGCCCCGCGACCATCAACTCCGCGAGCGAAGGGGCCTTCGGTCGTACCGCGAGGAGCATGGCCTGAACGAAGTTGACATCCTTCGTGTCCTCCATGCTCCATTCGTCACCTAAGCAACGGGTGACCTCATGGATCGCGAGGCGGCTCGGCGCACCAACGCTTTCGGAGTCGAGGAGGATGCATTGTACAGCGCGGAGGTCGCCGCTGGAGCTTACCGAAGCCGCATGGGTCTGGTCCTCAAGTGCGGTCAAGAATTGACCTAACTTCGCATTCTGGGGGTATTTTCCTCCTGACCACTTACCCCAGATCTCCCGAAACCGCTCGACGCTCTCTTGACTCACGCGAACCTCCTGACGATACCCTAACCGAAGAGGCGGATGAAGGAGAGCCCTCTCCGCGCTCAGGACAGGATACATCAGAGCTGAGATGACGACCCCGCAGACAGCGCTGGAGACCTTGGAGGCCGCGGTGGCCAACGGGCAAGCTCTGCCCGCCCATGGCGATAAACGGCTGGAACTACTCAAAGAGGAGCCTCCCAGGCTCGATCCCGACGACCCACGCGCCTCCCTCGCTGAGCTGCGAGCCCTCGAAGGTCAGCTCCCAGAGCCTCCTACCCTTGACGCCAAGGCGCTTCGCATGGGCTGGATCGTGGACTCCGGCGAGGTTGAACAAGAGGCCCGCGCCTGGCCAATGCTGGCGAAGGCGCTGCACGAGGGGGCCACCCTCGCCAGCGACTGGCTCGACGACCTAGCGTTGATGGACGCGGCGCTCGCCGACGCGGCCTCCCAGCGTGGGCGTGCGTCGAGCGAGACCCTCAGGCAGCGCTGGCTGAAGAGCCCCGGGCGCCGCCTCGTGACGGACCTCTCCCTGCTAGATCGGCTCAGGGGTGGTGAGCCCCTCGCCGGGGCGACCGAGCTCACCTGGGAGGCGCTCACCGCCGCCGCTGGCGCGAGCCGCGGCGCGAAGGGCGCCTGCGCCGAGTGGCGGGCGCTGCACACGATGCTGCCCGGCGCCGCGGGTGAGCCGGAGTG
>JAKLKE010000319.1:3541-6936 GCA_023150775.1 Myxococcota bacterium | reverse complement strand
ATCGCCGACTGCTCGTGATGTCGGACGACCCGCCGGATCTCACCGTCGTGGACCTACAGACCGGCGCCCGTCACAGCCTCAAGGGCCACGTTCATTACCCCATCGCCTCGCTGTGGCTCTCAAACACCCGCCTGGTGACGACCTCTTGGGACGACACGCTGCGGGTGTGGGACGTTCCCAGCGGGCGGTGCATCGCGGTGCTCTCGGGGCACTCGGGGCGTGTGGTAGACGTCGGGCGTCTGGGCGACACCCTCTACAGCGCGAGCTGGGACCGCACCGTGCGCGCCTGGAGCCTCGCCGTGCTCGACGCCACCCCGGCCCTGCTCTTGGAGCGCGCCGAGCTGACGACGGGCCTTCGGATCACCGACGACGGGCGGACTGTACGGGTAGAGGACTAACCGTGATCATCTCACCGCGTCCGCGCAGCAACGAAAGCCCGTGGAGTAGTCGTGGTAGTCTCGACTGTGCGCTGTTGTCCGGTAGGCGCAGCCCGTGCCGTTGATCTTCGCGTCGGCGTAGAACCCGCCTCGAAAGGTGCCATCAGCGTCGTTCACCCACTCGTGCAGGTTTCCGTGCAGGTCGAGCACCCCCTCTGGGCTCACGCAGCCCGGGAAATCGCCGCTGGCGGCGAGGCTGTCCGCCTGCTGGTTAATCCCGGCGTCGTTCATGTGGGCAGTGTCCCAGACCCCGTCTGAGCTGCCGAAGTAGTCCACGACGGGGTGCCCGCCGCCGTAGGTGTCGTTACACGCCATGAGATCGTAGGTGTCGCCGTAAGGATACACCCGGCCCTCGTCGCCTTGGCAGACCAGGAGCCACTCGTCGCTCGTGCACAGACGTTTTCCCGAGGCGGCGCAGGCGGCCTCGGCCTCGTCCCCGGAGATGTAGCCCTGGGGCACACGCCCGAGCTTGGCCACGGCGCGAACGGTCTCGCCGCTGAGGGGACCATAGGGTGTGCGGGGCGTCCAGACGCCGTCCACCAAGGTCTCTAAGCTGCCCTCGACGCGGTCCACACAGAGGGTCTCACCGACGAGCGCCATCTCGGACGGACAAGGCCCGGCGGGGACGCCGCTGTCGCCGCCGCTGTCGTCGGGGTTGGGGTCGCTGTCGCCGCCCTGGCCCTCGGAGGGGCTGTCCGAGGGGGGCTGGGTGTCGGCGGGGCCGATCTTGACGCCGGGGATGTTGGGCCCGCAGGCCAAGACCCACAACAGCGCGATCACGTCGGCTCCTTCACGCCGTCAAAACGGCTCACCCGCACCCGGCCGTTGACCTCCCGGGCGGGCCGGGCCATCAGCTCGTCCATCTTGCGCCAGAAGGCGGCGTTGAGGTCCACATTCGCCGAGATGCCCGTGCCCAACAACAAGATGAGCAGGTCGGCGCACTCCTCGGCGAGCTGCTCCGAGGTTTTGCCTTTGGTGACGCAGGCGCTGATCTCGCCGAGCTCTTCAGCCATGAGCGCGACGCGGTAGACGAGCTCTTCGCCGCCGCGGGCCTTGAAGTTGTGCTTGTCGTGAAACGCCTGCACGCTGGCGATCATCGCCGCGTAGGAGTCAGGGTCACCGTGGTCGGGGGTGCTGGGCATCGAACCTCCAGCGAGCCCCCTATCCCACCTTGGCGAGAGCGCCTACCCCGGCGATCTACAGAGGGCGGCGCCCACGCACGACATAATGCCGGGGCATCGTCTCGGGGACCAGCTCGGCCTCAAACCCACCGGCGACGAGCTCGGCGATGACCTCGTCCGCGCTCAGGCGCATCGTCATCGGCGGGCCGAACCCTTCAGTCTCCTCCTTCAGAAAATCGACGATGACGAACACGCCGCCGGGCTTGATCGTCTGGAGCACCTTGGCGGCGTAGGCCGGGCGGCCCTCGATGTGATGCCACACGTTCAACGTGACCACAGAGTCGACGCTGGCGGGGGGCAGGCCCAGATCGTCCATCGCCGAGAGGTGCAGGCGCACAGTCGCCCAGCCCTCTTTTTTGGCGGCGTCACCCAAAAACGTGAGCATGGCCTGCTCCACGTCCGCGGCGATGACCACCCCTTCGGGCCCGACGGCCTTCACCAGGGGCGGCAGCAGGTAGCCCGTGCCCGCGCCGAGATCGACCACGGTCTGCCCAGGGGTGAGGCCCAAGGCGGCGACGATCTCTTCAGGCTTCTGGTAGGCGTCCCGATCCGGCGCGTTCCAGGCCGCGACGTACTGGCTGGGGTCGGAGAAGTGGTCGGGGCCGTGGGCGTGGACTTCAGCGTGGCCTGGGCCGTGGCCCTCGGCGCTGGAGTGCGGCGCCGAGGCGCGACAGCCGCCGACGACGGCGCCGAGGATGATGAGCTGCGGGACGGTGGGAGATGACATGGAGACTCCAGAGGGAGGGGCCAGCATAACCCCCGGCGGCGGCGGCCAGGCCGAGCGGCGAGATGTCGCGGGGGGGAGGGGCCGACGCTTCACCCAAACAACGGCGGGCAACGCTCAGCCGGGCGCCTGCACAAGGCGCTGTTCACCTTCAAGCCTGCTCCCGGCGGCTCGCAGCGCGCCCCCGTCTGGGGCGATGAGTCGGGGTACGCCGCGCTCGGTGGTTCATGGCGAGTGGATCGTGTCGTTGGGCGAGCTTGAGGACCGCCACGCCGACCGTTCACCCAACGATTTGCCCGTGGTGGAAACCGTCTTGGCGGTGTGGCGGCGGGGCCCTTGCCTGCGAGTGACTCGTTCTAAGGCGCTCGACGGAACGGGAGCGCCCTGACGCTGCACAGCAGGCCATGCTATGCTCACCAAAGACACTGGAGGACATCATGCGTGTCGGAGAAGCAGGTGAGGTCATACTTCCACCCGAGCTGCGGAGACTCCTAGGGATCGAGAGCGGAACGGAGCTAGACTTCCGGCTCGTCGGCGATGTCGTCGAGATGCGGGTGTCTCGTCGTGTGGGTCAACGTGGGCAAGACGTCATCAAACTTCTCGCAGGCGCCAACTACACAGGGCCGAACGCAGATGAGCTGATGGCCATGACGAGGGGTGAGCCTCGATGAACGGGTTCCTGATCGACACCAACATCATCATTGACGTGTTGAAGAATGACCCCGTCTGGCGCTCCTGGTCAGCGAGCACTTTGGCCCGCTGCGCAGACTCGGGCATATTGGTCATCAATCCAATTATTTACGCCGAGCTAGCGGTTGGGTTCTCGAATATGTCCGACCTCGACTCCGCGCTGCCATCGACCCTCTGGGAGCGACGGCCGCTTAGCTGGGAGGCAAGCTACTTAGCCGGACAGGCCTTCCGGGAGTATCGCCAGCGGGGCGGCCCCCGGACATCTACGCTTCCTGACCTCTACATCGGCGCTCACGCCGCGGTCGATGGGCTCGTGATTGTGACCCGTGACCCCGCCCGGATGCGAACTTGTTTTCCTTCGGT
>JAKLKE010000319.1:0-3531 GCA_023150775.1 Myxococcota bacterium | reverse complement strand
GAGCAATCGTCGGGCCAGGGAGTGAGGACGTGACGCGCAGCCTCGGCTCAGGAGTGGGTGCCGAGGCCGCGGGCGGTGTCGTCACCGCGGGCGGTGGAGCCGCGCGCGAGGCGTGTGGCGAGGAGCTGCTTCGCGCGCTCTAGGGCCTCAGGGGCGACGTACAGTCGGGCGATGCGGCGCTCTCGTTTGTAGCGCTCAAACACCTCGGTGGCCTGGGTGATGGGCATGGCCGCCGGGTGGGGGCCGGGGGTGCGGTTGAGCACGAAGATGGGCGGGGCGCTCTCCCGTTTTTGGCCTACGGCGGCGTAGCGGCTGAGCTTGCCCACGGAGGAGGCGGCGATGGTGTCGATGCCCGCCTCACGCAGGGTGGCCTCGGCCCAGGTGAGATCGACCTCTTCTTCTGTGCCGTGAAGCTCGACGAGGCGCTCGTAGGGGCGGCGCTGGCTCACGGCCTGGGCCCACGGATCGGCCGCCTGGCGCAGGTGCGCGATGAGGTGGATGTCGTCGATCTGGACGTACTCATCCATGTCGGCGGGGAGGCTGTAGGTGTTGCCTGGGCCGTTAAAATATCGTCGCAGCATCTCTTCAAACACGATGGACTTGTGGTGAAAATACACCATCACGAACATGTGGTAACGGGCGACGAGGAAGTCATCGAAGGCGTAGAGCGCGCGGCGGTCGAGGGCCAAGGAGACGGTGTCGTTCTCGACGTAGACGCTCAGGTTGTTGAGCAGCCAAGGCACGTCGATCTGGCCGTATTTTGCCCCGGAGAAGTAGGAGTCGCGCACGAGGTAGTCCATGCGGTGAAGGCGAAGCCCCGGGAGATGAGCGGCGTGAGCGAGGACTGGGTGAGCAGGCCGATGGTGTAGTCTTCGTGGCTCGCCCGGCGGTCGCCACGGGCCTTGAGCACCTCGGCGGGCACGGCCGCGAGGCCCAAGGCGCGGAGCGACGGCATCGCGAACTCGGTGCAGTGCGAGAACGGCGCGTGGCCGAGGTCGTGGAGCAGGGCGGCGAGGCGCACACACTGGCGAAGCTCGGCGCGGCGGGGCTCGGGCAGGGGATGCTCACGAAAGGCGAGGTCAAACGCCTGCCCTGCGAGGTGCATCACCCCGACGCTGTGCAGGAGCCGCGAGTGGGCCGCCCCTGGGAACGACCACTCCGAGAAGCCCATCTGCTTGATGCTGCGCAGGCGGATGAGCGCGGGGTGGTCGATGAGGGGCTCTTCAGCCCGGCTGAGGGGGATGGCCCCGAAGATTGGGTCGCGGACTTCCATGCGCCGCCGCTTAACCGGGCGACGCGAGGCGCGCTGGCGCCGGAGGTGGCCGGGGGGGGCCTAAAGCGCCGACGCGCGCTCAGGAGCGTCGCCGCTGGAGGCGCCGCAGGCCGCGGCAGGGCACGGTGCGCCCTCATCCCGAGGGGTCATCGGCCAAGACGCCGCCCGGTCAACAAGTGACCAACCAGGATCCACGGCGGCCCCACGAAGGGGGGCTTGTGCGCGGATGGGGCGGCTGGTGAGGGGCCCGCTCGATCCATCCGCCGCCGAGCGGCGTCTTGGCCTGGGTCGCGTCGGGCTGAAGGTCTACCGTCCACGATCCAGACCTGGGACAGGCTCGGAAAGACGTTTATCGACCGGAACCACGACCCGCACGAGCCACCCCGACCACGCCCCGCGCCCCTGCACACCCTCTGCACAAACTCCCCTCCCCGCCGCCTCACCCCCTGCGAGGGCCCGCCCAAGCGGTCGGGCATGTTGTCGGCATGACCCGCCTCGCCACCCTCCTCCTGATCCCCGGCCTCGTCGCCCTCGCCGCGGAGCCCGCGCTGTGGCTCGTTGAGCAGTGGCGGCGGCCCATCGACGGCTCCGCCGGGGCGCTCGCCGCCCTCGCCGCCCTGGGCCTCGCCGTCCGCGCCGCGCGCAGCGGCCCCGACCCCTCCCCCGGCGCCGACGCCCGCCTCGCCTGGGGCCTCGTCGCCCTCGCCGCGCTCTCCCGCCTGATCGGCCGGGTGCTCGCCGTGAACCACCTCGGCGGCGCGGCCTTGTGCCTCGACGTGATGGCCATCTCCCTGGGCCTCGGCCTGCACAGACGACCCGTCCCCGCCTCGCCGCTGGGCCTCGCCGCGCTGTTCGCCATGTCGTTGCCCCTGGAGTATTGGGTGCAGCGCGCTGCCGGGCACCCCATGCGCCTCGCCGCCGCCGCCGCCGCTGAGGCCCTGCTCTCACCGTTTGTGTCGGATCTCACCCGGCGCGGGGCGATGCTCAGCCGACCCGGCGTTGAGATCGCCGTGGAGCTGCCCTGCTCGGGCTCCCAAGGGCTCACGCTGTTGTTGACCTTGGCCTTGTTCTTGGGCGTCACCCGGCGCGGGGTGCTGCCTCTGGTCGTCGTCGCGGCGGTCGGCGCGCTGAGCACAAACGCCCTGCGTGTGGCGCTGTTTGTGTTACGTCCCGACTGGCTCGCCGAGCCCGCCCATGGCCTCGTCGGCCTCGCCACCTTGGCTTTGGGCGCCGCCCCCGCGCTGTGGCTGGCCCGACGCCTGCCCCCGCTCAGCCCGGCGCCGCCCCGCGTCGAGCCCCCTTGGGCCTGTCCCCCCGCCCTCGCCGGAGCCTGCTCCGTCGCCGCCGCCCTCATCACCCTGGCCCCGCAGAGACCGGTTGACCTCAGCGAGTCCAGCCCAGGCGCCTCCTTACCCGCGAGCTTAGGCGCGCGGCACGGCGTCCCGCGCCCGCTCTCGCCGGAGGAGACGAGCTACCTGGAGAGGTTCGGCGGCCACGTCGAGAAGCGGCTCTACGACGGCGACGGGGGCAGGCCCTCCCTCGTCCTCTTGCTGCGCACCACGGCGCCCCTGCGCCACCTGCACGAGCCCTCTGTGTGCCTTCGCGCCGCGGGCAACACCGTGGAGTATCTCGGCGTGCGCCACGACCTCTCGCCCACCGTCACCTGGCGGGCGACGAGCCCCGAAGGGGAGGTCTACCGTGTGCAGGCCAGCTTCTTCTCTGAGCGTGGCGAGTGGGCGAGCTCCGGCGCTGAAGCCGCCTGGCGCTGGCTCGCCGCGCCGGGCACCTCCTGGGCCATGCTCCAGCGGATCACCCCGTGGGATCTGTGTGAGGACGATCCCAGCCCTTGCCTGAGCCTGGAGCGGGAGCTGGCCCAGGCCCTCGATCTGCCGCCGCCACCGCGGCCATCATCACAGACCACCCTCTCCGCCCTCGCGTCCACCCCCTAAGACCGGAGCCCACCATGTTTCACCTGCTCACCCTCACGCTCTGGAGCGCCGCCGCGCTGGCCTTCACCGAGTCCCCCGCCGGGGGGCAATTGGAGGCGATCACCGACAAGGGCGAGATCACCACCCTGCCGATGCTCAAGAGCGACGTGACCGTGCGTATCTCTGGGGATCTCGCCACGGTGAGCCTGATCCAGACCTTTCATAACCCCAACGAGGGCGACCTCAGCGCACGTTACAGCGGTAGCTCTCCAACTTGATCCAGCTTGCACGCATCGCTCGACCATGTGATATATGCTCATAAACCAACAG
>JAKLKE010000318.1 GCA_023150775.1 Myxococcota bacterium | reverse complement strand
GCGCCTCGGCCGCCGCTTCCCCGGCCACGGCGCCATCACCGCCCCCACCCTCTCCGTGAGCTTCCTCAACAACAACGCCGCCGCCCGGGAGGCCTTGGCCTTGGCCGACGCTGGGCAGCTCGACTGGGCCCGAGAGCGCCTGCTCGACGCCTTGCCCGCCGTCAAAGGCGCCGACCGCGACACCACCTTGGCCTTCGCCTGGGCGCTCATCGACGTCGGCGCGCTGCAAGACGGCCAGCGCCTCGCCCGCCCGCATTGCGTGAGCCCCTGGCTCATCGAGGCCGACGCCGACCCCGTCGCCCTCTACGCCTGCACCCCCCGGCCCGAGTTCCCCGTCGTACAAGAGGCCGCCGAGCGCGCCGGGCTTGAGCCCCTGCTGCCCTACGCGATCATGACCGCCGAGTCGGGCTTGGACCCCAGCGCGCGCTCCATCGCCGGGGCCTTGGGCCTTATGCAGCTCATGCCGACCTTGGGCGAGGAGCTCAGCGGCGTCTTGATGCCCGGCGCCAAGTTTGAGCCCACGCGCCTGTACAACGTCGGCTTCAACGCCTGGCTCGGCACGACCGAGCTGGGCCGCCTGCACCAACGGTTTCGCGCCAAAGGGGTGAGCCCCTCCTTGCCGTTGGTCATCGCCGGGTACAACGGCGGCGCCGAGGCCGTCCAGCGCTGGCTCGACGGCTACACGAGCCCCCCCGACGCCGACTGGTTCGCCGAGAACATCAGCTACACCGAGACCCGCCGCTACGTGAAGCGTGTGCTCGGCTACCTCATGCTCTACCGCTGGACCTACGGCGACGCGACGGTGAAGGTGCAGCCCATCACGCCCAAGCCCGGCGGGAGCGGCCTGCCGACCGAGCCCAGCTTCGAGCCCTGAGCGGCTCAACGAAGCTCAATGTCCTCCAGCATGACCGCCTGGGGCTCGTCCGGGGCGCGCAACATCCGCACCGCCGCCTCGGGCAGCCGCAGGCCGATGAGGCCGGCCAGCTCACGGAGCTGCTGCGCGGCGTCGACCCGGCCCAAGAACCCTTCGGGCAAAAACCGCGCGTAGAACGGGCGCGGCGGGCGCACGACGACGTCGAGGCGCCGCACAGGCTCCGTCGGCCTCAGCCCCGCCCGAAAACGCGCCCGCTCCATCGCCTGGGTGATCCCGCCGAGGCCGTCCACGAGGCCCAGCCGCAGCGCGCTCACCCCGCTCCACACGCGGCCCTGGGCATAAGGCGCGAGCTGCGCGACGGGCCGACGACGACCGGCGGCGACACGCTCCAAGAAGAGATCGTAGGTCGCGCTGAGCCGCGCCCGAAACCGCGCACGCTCCTGCTCGTCGAAGGGGCGCTCGGTGCCGTAGATCTCCGCGCCTTGGCTGCGGGAGTAGACCGAGGTGTACACCCCCAGCCCGCCCAGCGCCCGCCCGGTGACGAGCTTGCCGCCGACGACGCCGATGGAGCCGGTGAGCGTGCCCGGCGTGGCGATGATGTCGTCGCAGCCCGCGGCGATGTAGTAGCCCCCCGACGCCGACACGTCCCCAAACAGGGCGATGACCGGGCGCTGGCGGTGCAGCAGCTCCACCTCACGCCAGATGAGGTCCGAGGCCAAGGCGCTGCCGCCCGAGGAGTTCACCGACATCACGACGGCGGCCACGCGGTCGTCGTCGCGTAAGGCGCGCAAGATCGGCACGAGCTCCGTCGGCGCGATGCGGCCCCGGCTCTGGGACTCTTCGCCCATGGTGATGCCGCCTTCGAGGTGCAGCACGACCACCCGCGGATCTGACGAGAGCGCCTCACCGAAGCTCCGCGCCCAGCCGCTCAGCCAGGCCGCCCAGCCGGCGTCGGCGCGGCCAAAGTCGTCACCGAGCAGGCTCTCCAGGAGCGGATCGAGGGCGTCGTCATAGCCCACCACGTCGATGATCCCGGCGTCTTTGGCCGCCTGGGCGCCCATCGGCGCCTGGTCCAAGATCGCCTGCACCTGGTCGGGGTGAAGGCCACGCCCCTCGGCCACACGGGCGACGAAGTGCTCATGCAGGTCGTCCACGAGGGTGACGGTGGCCTCGCGACTCTCGGGGCTGGGGCCGCGGCGGGTGAAGGTCTCGCCGAAGCTCTTGTAGGCCCCGGCGGCCTCCACATCAAAGCGCAGGCCGAGGCGCTCAAGGGCCACGCCAAAGAAGGTGCTGTGCGCGCTCACGCCGATGGCGCTGACCTCCGCCGGGGGCGAGACGACCACCCGATCACAGGCTGAGGCCAGGTAGAGCTGCCGGTTGTCGAGGCCATCGGCCTTGGCGATGAGCAAGAGCCCATCCTGTCGCAGCCGCTGGAGCATCAGCCGCCACTCATCCAGGGCCCCCCAGCCCCAGTCGAGGGGACCGAGCTCCAACAAGAGCCCCCGGGCGCCGCTCGCCCGGCACGCGCGCTCGACCTCGGCGGCGGCGAGGTGCGGCAGCTTGAGCTGGTTGTCCAGGCGCAGCTCCAGCATCCCCCGCGCGCCGACGCGCCAGCGCAGCCAGGCCGTGATGAGCCACGACAGGCCCACGAGCGGCGGGCGCAGCAAGAGCGCGAGCAAGGTGCGCAACATTCGTTTGACCTCCGGCCGAGGTGAGCGTCGGACCCTCAGGCTATATCTCTTGTCGGAGCGCGACACCGCCTCTTCGGCGCCAACCACCCGGGTCACGGAGCCTCTATGCCCTTCTCGCTCACCGCGGACGAACGCCAAACCCTGCACAACATGCCCGAGGGTGACCTCGCCGACCTCGCCATGGAGGTCGCCGTGGTGCTCGACGAGGTGATCAACCGCGAGAGCCTGCTCCTCCAGATCCTGCCCCGCCTCGTCGATCTGGGCCGCAAAGAGCGGGGCCTGCCGCTCTCGGACTACGATCTAGAGGATCTCGTGGAGCTGCCGCCGCCCCATCGCGCCGCCCTCGCCCGGGCGCTGGGCTGGCCCGAGGATCCTGCGGGCATGGTCAAACAAGGCAAAAAGGTGTTCAAGACCTTTGAGCGAACCTACCCCAAGAGCGCGGTGACCCTCCTCGTCCCTACGCTCTTGCGGCCTCTGGCGCGCTTTGCCGCCGAAGGTCCATGAACGAGGCCCCAGGACCACGCCGTTAGGGCGCAGAGCGGCTTGACATCGGCTCAATTGGCGCGTATGCGGTGACGCACCCTCAGGAGAACTCGCGGTGTCGACCAAGACCTGCCCTAGCTGCGGCGCCGATGTGCCGGAGGCAGCCCCGCGCTGCAAGCACTGCTTTCACGACTTCACCGAGGTCGCTCCCCGCAGCTCCAGCGGGCTCATGGGCCTGCTCGGTCTCATCGCGGCCATGGCCGTGGCCGGCGCGGCCTTCTTCTACGCCATGCGCGAGAACCAGGCCTCGGAGCACATCGTCGTCGATAAGGAGACCACCTCCATCATCTTCACGACGAAGTACGCCGACCGCACCGAGACCGACCGCATCAGCTTCGACGACGTCGCCAAGGTCGAGATGATCATCGGCGGCGACATCGCCACGTTTGAGGTCTACGTCGTGACCTTGAGCGGCGAGTCCCACCTCGTGAACCAGTCCAAAGAGAAGACGCTGCGCGGCTACGCCGAGCGCATCGCCTCGGTCATGGACAAGCCCTACATCGAGCGCAGCGTGAAGCGCGGCTTCGGCGGTCCCACCGAGGATCGTGTCGTGCCCGCGCCCTCCTCGACGTCCGGGGCCGCCCCCAAAAAGAGCGAATGAGCCCGTGCCCCAGGGGCTAGGGCGCCTCGGGCGAGAGCTCGCCCTTGACTGGGGCACAAGCTGGACGCGCCTCTACCAGCGCGGCAAAGGTGTGGTGTTAGAGGCGCCGTCCCTCATCGCCACCCGCCGCGCCCCTGGCGCCGCCGCCGAGGTGGTCGCCGTCGGCGCGAGCGCCTTAGAGATGCTCGGGCGCACCCCCGAGCACATCGAGGTCCAGCGCCCGCTGAGCCACGGGGTCATCGCCCAGTTCAACCTCGCTGAAGAGATGCTGCGCGCCTTCTTGGAGGAGTCCGGGGCCAACCGTGGCGTCGGCGGCCTGCGTGTGCTCGTCACCGCCACGGCGAGCCTCACCGAGGTCGAACGAAAGGCCGTCTTGGAGAGCGCCCGGGCCGCCGGCTGCCGTGAGGTCCGCCTGCTCTCAAAGCCTCTGGCCGCCGCGTTAGGCGCCGGGCTGCCCATCTTTGAGCCTCGGGGCAGCCTGATCATGGACATCGGCGGCGGCACCACGGAGATCGCGCTCATCTCCTTGGGCGGCTTCGCCGCGGCGCGCTCCTTACGCACCGCCGGCGACCGCTTCACCGCCACCCTCGCCGAGCACCTGCTCACCAAACACAGCCTGCACCTCGGCCTGAGCCAGGTCGAGCGCCTCAAGCACGAGCTCGGCAACCTCACCCCAGGCGCCACCGTCCCGATCTCCGGCCGCGACGCGCGCTCGGGCAAGCCGGTACAGATCCAGCTCGACGGTGACGAGCTCCGCGAGGCCGTGCTCGGCCCGGTCA
Organism: Myxococcota bacterium; assembly: GCA_023150775.1. Classification (GTDB taxonomy): domain Bacteria; phylum Myxococcota_A; class UBA796; order UBA796; family CAJQPC01; genus JADKFE01. The sequence continues at coordinate 2,505 of JAKLKE010000318.1, read as the reverse complement.
TGGAGATCGTCGAGGCCCTCCGTCAGGTCTTGGAGCAGGTTCCGCCGGAGCTCGCCGGAGACGCCTTAGAGCGTGGCCTCGTGCTCTGCGGCGGCGGCGCGCGCCTCGCCGGGCTCATCGAGCGCCTTCGTGACGCGACGGGCCTGCCCGTGGTGCTCGCCGAAGATCCCGAGCGCTGCGCGCTCTTGGGCGCGGGCGCCGCGGTTGAAGATCCCGAGCTGCTCAGCCGGATGATGCACGCCTGAGCTCACAGCGCCCGTCGCTCAGCACGGCGAGGTACTGCCGATCCCGGGTGAAGTCGCCGAGGTTGATGTACTCGCCGCCGCCGTCAAGCCGCGTGTGCTCCAGGCTGTGCGAGTGCCCCATGACGACGACGTCCGCCCGCCCGGCGCGCAGCTCAGCCTCGGCCCAAGCCCGCTGCGCCGCGACCAGCCAAGGCTTCGGGGCGTGATCGGCGAGCGCGCGGGATCCCCCGGCGAGCCCCAAGCCCAGTCGACGCCCCCGAACCGGCCCCAAGGCCCACATCAGCGCGGCGAAGAGCGGCCCCCGCAGCGTGAGGCGCGTGAGCGCGTAGCCGCGGGAGGTGTCCGCCTCATCCCCATGGACGAGCACAAAGCGGCGACCGCCCCAGGTGAGGTCCAGCCGCGAGGCCACCTCCAAACCGAGCATGGCCCGGAGCGTCTCGCCGACGGCGAAGTCGTGGTTGCCCGGCACAAAACGGAGGCGCACCCCACGCCGGGCGAGCCGGTGCAGCGCGGCGATGGTCGGCGTGAACTCCGCGTCGATCACCCCCGGGAAGCCCCACCAGAAATGAAACAGGTCCCCGAGGATGACCAGCTCTGGCGTCTCAAGCCCGTCGAGGAGCGTGACGAGGGCGTCTTGGGTCGGGTCGTTGAGCCCGACGAGGTGGACGTCGCTGATGAGCGCGGCGAGCATCGGCCCAGCCTATTCCCTCCGCTCGCCTGAGGCCAAAGCATCGGGTTAACCAACGAGGCATGGTCCACCAGAACGCCCCCCTCGCCGAGCGGATGCGCCCGTCCCAGCTCAGCGAGCTCATCGGCCAAGAGCACCTCATCGCCCCCGGCCGAGCCCTTCACTCGGCGACCCGCGCCGCGGTGCTGCCGTCGATGCTGCTGTGGGGCCCGCCAGGCTGCGGCAAGACCACCATCGCGCGGCTCTTGGTGTCGGGCCGCGACGATCACAAGCTCCTGACGCTCTCCGCGGTGACCTCGGGCACCAAAGACCTCAAGGACGCCATCCAGCGCGCCGAAGATCTCCGCCGCCTGAGCGGCCAGCGCGCCGTGCTCTTCGTAGACGAGATCCACCGCTGGAACAAAGCCCAACAAGACGCGCTGTTGCCCCATGTGGAGGACGGCACCATCACCCTCATCGGCGCGACGACGGAGAACCCCGCCGTTGAGGTGAACCGCACCTTGCTCTCCCGCATGGAGATCGTCGCCTTACGCCCCCTGGGTGAGCCTGAGCTGCGGATCGTCCTGCAGCGGGCCCTGGTGGATGAGGCGCGGGGCTTAGGCGCCCAGCGTCTAAAGCTCTCCGAGGCCGCCGAAGATCTCCTCGTGCGAATGGGCCAAGGCGACGCCCGACTCACCCTCGGCCTCTTGGAGCGTGTCGCCGAGTCCGCGCCAGCGGGCGCCACCCTCGATGATGACCGCGTGCGGGAGCGCCTTGGTCGAGACTCCGCGTTCTTGAGCTTGGGCGCGAACGAGCACTACAACCTCGCCTCGGCGCTCATCAAGTCGATGCGAGGCTCCGACCCCGACGCGGCGCTGTATTACCTCGCCCGCCTGCTCACCGCCGGGGAAGATCCCGTCTTCATCGCGCGGCGGCTGGTCATCTTCGCCAGCGAAGACGTCGGCAACGCCGACCCCCGCGCCATCGGCGTCGCGGTGGACGTCGCCCAGGCCGTCGCGCTCGTCGGGATGCCCGAGGGACGCATCAACCTCGCCCAAGGCGTGACGTATTTGGCCACCGCCCCCAAGTCCAACGCGGCCTACGCCGGGCTCAACCGCGCGATGGCCCTCGTGCAGCGCACCGGCGCGCCCCCTCCCCCGCTGCACCTCCGCAACGCGAGCGACGCGCTCTCCCGCCGCGAGGGCGCGGGCCAAGGTTACCTCTACCCCCACGACCACCCCTACGGCGTCGTCGCCCAGCGCCACTGGCCCGACGCGCTCACCGAGGAGACCTTGTACGAGCCCGTCTCCTGGGGCAACGAGAAGAGCATCGCCGAGCGTCTGGCGTTCTGGCGTGAGCGCCTCAAGCCGAGCGGGCGCTAGGCCACGCCGTCGTGAGCTGGCCGCCCTCGACCGAATGAAGCCCCGCCCGCGCCAAGGGGAACATTTAGAACCCCAAACGCGAAGACCCCCGCTCAGCCTTTCAGCGAGCGGGGGTCTAAGGGGTGGACGGCGATAACCTACTCTCCCACAGGGTCGCCCCTGCAGTACCATCAGCGCCTTGGGCCTTTACTTCCGTGTTCGGTATGGGAAC
>JAKLKE010000317.1 GCA_023150775.1 Myxococcota bacterium | reverse complement strand
CCCCAGGAGCCTCGCCGTGAGCGATCCCGTGACCCCCGCCGCGCTGCCCGCCGCGCCCAAGGCCATCTCCGTGACCCAAGAGGGGGAGCCCGACGGCTTTGAGATCCCCACGGCCTACCGCGCTGAGGTCGCCCCCGACGGCACCACCCGCCTCTCGGTCTCCGTGCCGCCAGAGCGGCTCGCCGAGGTGTTCTACGCCTTGGCCGGCGCGCTCTCGTCGCCGTGGAGCGTGATGTACCTCCAGCTCACCGACCGTCGCCGGGGCAAACAGCACGAGGGCAAACCCCGGCGCTTCTTGTCGGTGGACGTGCCGCCCAAGCTCGGCATGGAGACGTTTAAGCGCTGTGAGAGTCTGCTCTTCCGCGACGCCCGCCACCAGCTCTGGGTGCGCGGCGGGATCACGGAGCAGCTCGTGCTCGATGAGATGGGCCTCGTCTACGTGTACCCCGATGACTTCTCGTTCCGGGATCTCCTCGAAGGGATGGGCGTGCCGGAGATGAAGCGCGGGAAGCTCCTGTGTGACCGGGACTACGTGAAGGTGCAGTTTGAGGCGACGGCGGACGCCCAGGAGGCGCTCTTGTTGGCGAACCTGCGGTTGGCGGAGGTGGCGGGGTAGGGCTTGAGGGGGTGCCGAGGCCCTCTGCGGTCGCTGAGTGGGTCGGGACGATTAATCCCAAGGCCCTCTGCGGTCGCTGAGTGGGTCGGTACGTTGGACCTCATGCCCCTCTGCGGTCGCTGAGTGGGTCGGGTCGTTGGATCCCAAGGCCCTCAGCGGTCGCTGAGTGCTTCGGGACGGGTGATCCCAAGCCCTTCTGCGGTCGCTGAGTGCTTCGGGACGGGTGATCCCAAGCCCTTCTGCGGTCGCTGAGTAGGTCGGGCCGCAGGACCTCATGCCGCTCTGCGGTCGCTGAGTGGGTCGGGACGGTTAACCTCACGCCCCTCCGCGGTCGCTGAGCGCCTCCGTCGCCCCGCTCCCAACCAACCAATCGAAGAAGGCGCGCACAATCAAGACCGGCAGGCCAAGCCATCTCGGGCGCCCAACGAGCGGCTCCTCCTTGAATGGCGCCAGCACCCCAAGCTGTGATCCATCGCCGAAGAAAAGCTCCGGACGGCGATCCTCAGCCCCTCACGCCGAGTCCAGCACCTTCGCTTTGGGCAGCCCCAGCGCCTCCAGCACCTCGTTCGCCGCCAGGCGCCCGGTGAACACGGCCTTCTCCATGAAGGCGCAGACCCGGTCCGTGGTGACGTGATCCCCGGCGAGGAGCAGGCCTGGGACCGCCGTGACCACGGGCAGTGAGCCCTCGTGCCAGCCCGGGTGAAACGAGGTGAAGGTGTTGGAGACGGTGAGGGTGCGCTTGAGCACCTTGGCCTCTTTGAGCTCCGGCCAGGCCGCGCGCAGGTCGGCCTCGATGAGATCGAGGGTGGCCTCCCGGGAGAGGGCCGGGTCCATGTTTTTGTAGGCCTGCAGCTCGATCACGGCGCCGCCGCCGCGGGCCTCGGCCCAGGCGCGGGCCTTGTCTTGCAGTCTGTGCAGCAAGAAGCCGTTGGAGATGTGGGGCAGCTCAGTGAAGATGACGGCGTGGCCAAGCTCTTCGGGGAGATCTCGGTCGAGCCAGAACCGGGCGACGTTCGCGGGCACGGTGCGCAGGCGCTTCACCGCGGGCAAGATGTCGCCCGCCACGGCGCGTAGGCCCGGGGCGTCTAAGGCCAAGATCACCCACTCGGCGGGGACAAACTCGGCGGAGGGCTCACCCTCGATGGTGACGCCGTCGCCGCCCCAGTCGGCCCAGAGGCGCTGGAGCGGGGCCTCGGGCGGGCCCGCGATGGGCTGGCCCTCCTCGTCAAAGCGGCCGCCGTGGCAGGGGCAGGTGAAGCCCTCGCCGGGGGTCAAGGTGAGGGGACAGCCGGCGTGGGTGCAGCGGCCGGAGAGCGCGGTGAGGCGGTCGTCTTCGTCGCGGCGCACAAAGATCGAGCCCTCGCCGCCCTCGCGGGGGAGCTCGGTCCAGCCGTAAGGCAGCTCGGCGACGTGTACGCCCGGGGAAGGTTTGCCCAGGTGAACGCCGACGGCGCGGCCGTCCACCACCTCAACCTCGCTCACCCGGGCGTTGAGGCGCACCTGGCCGCCCAAGGACTTGAGGCGGGCGATGAGGGGCTCCCAGAGCTCGGTCTGGGGGTTGCCGCGCAGCCACTGCACGCTCACGGTGTCGCGGGACTCGGCGAAGTAGAAGCGCTCGCCCAAAGCGAACTCGGCGGCGTCGAGCTGCTCCGGGGGCACGAAGTACATCGAGTGGGCCGTCTCATCGGCGAAGACGCGCCAGAGGGTGAGGGGGGCGCCGTCTTTGTGCCATTGGGTGACGGAGCGGCCGCCCAAGGTGGCGCGGGCGGCGGCGGGCTCAAGGCTCTGCAGGTACTTGAGCCCGGCGCGTAGATCTCGCTGAAAACGTTCGTAGCCGAGGTTTTTGCTCTCGGCGCGAAAGCGGCCGACGAAGGCGCGGAAGCCCCGGCGGGTGTTCGCGTTCATCTCGCCGCCCGCCCAGCGGTAGGTGCCTTTGGGATCACGCTCGTTCAGGCGGTGATGCAGATCAGCGCGGCGCAGGAGATCCTTAAAATGAACGTACTGGTGCCACCAGCCGTGAACGCCGTGCTCGACGTCTACGGCGTCCGCGCCGAGGGTCTCCGTCCAGCCCTTCACCTTGCCGCCGACCTGGGCGTCGGCCTCGATCAAGGTGACGGCGACGCCGCGCTCGGCGAGCTCAATGGCGGCGGAGATGCCCGCGGGCCCGGCGCCGACGACGACCACACGCGCCGGGGGAGCGGCGGGGGACGACGCCCGGGCGGGCCGGGGCAGCGCGGCGGAGAGCCCGGAGAGGGCGGCGAGCTTGAGCAGGGTGCGGCGCAGCATGGGCCGATGGTTTATCGTGAATGGGTTCGCCGCGCCGCGATCGTCAGGAGCCTCCGTGCCGTCCACCGCCCGCATCTCGCTCCAGCTCTCTCGCCTGGAGCACGGTGAAGATCCTTACGCCGCCCGCCTGGGCGCCCAGGTGGTCCGCCGATCGTTTGAGGACGGGCGCGTGGCCGACGCGGCGATCACCTGGGACGACGCCCTGCTCAACGATCTCGCGGCCTGTCAGCGCCCGAGGCCCGACGCGGAGGCCCAAGGCCGGGTGGGGCAGCGCCTGCGGTCGATGCTCCTGGAGCTGGGCTTCGCTGAAGATGAGGCGGTGATCCGCCGGGGTGAGCCCGTGGAGCTGGTCTTGGCCTTCGCCGCCGCCGAGCTCTACGCCTTGCCTTGGGAGCTCGTGCGCATCGAGCCCAGCGGCCTCACCTTGGCCGACCTGCCCAGCGTGAGCCTCGTCTGGCGCTGGCCGGGGGTGTCGCCCGCGCCGAGATCGCCGGGGCTGCGGCCTCGGCTGCTCTTCGCCTGGTCGGCGGCGGGGGGCCGGGTGCCCGTGGAGGAGCAGCGGGCCTTGTGGAGCGCCGGCTATGGCGGCGCCATCGTCGAGCTGGCCAACGCCGGGCTCAGCGCCTTGGGCGAGCTTCTGGTCAACGCCCGGGCCCAGGCGCCGTTCACCCACGTCGTGCTCTTGGCCCATGGCGGGGCCCAGGCCGGGGTGCAGGGCCTGCGACTGGAGGACGGCTTCGCCGACGGCGCCGCGCTGCAGCGGGCCTTGGGCGCCCACGCGCCGAGCCTCGACGCCGTGGTGCTGCTCTCCTGTGACGCCGCGGCCGACCCCACCCCCGGCGGCGTGCTGATGAGCCCGGCGATGGCCCTGCACCGCGGCGGTGAGTTTGGGGGGATTCGTGCGGTGATCGGCCCCCGCACGCCGCTCTCCGTGCTCGGCGCCCGGGCGCTCAGCGCCGCCTTGTTGCCTCGGCTGATCAGCGCCGGCCCCGCCCGGGCGCTGCGAGAGGCCCGGGCCGCCCTACGGGATCAAGGCTACCAACGCGACGCCGCCTCCCTCTGCCTGCTCGCCCCGCCGGAGCCCGAGCGGGCGGAGGCCCCCCTCGCGCGGCACAACCTGCCCTTCCCACGAAACCCCGACTTTGTCGGCTACGAGGCCGAGCGCGCGGCGGTGTTGGCCCAGCTCAGCCCGGGCAAACCGACGGCGATCACCGGCCTCGCCGGGGTCGGCAAGACCCAGCTCGCCTTGGAGATCGCCAGCGACGCGCTCCAGAGCCGCGCGCTGGTGCTGTGGATCGACGCCTCGGGCGACAACCTCGTCGCCGCCATGGCGGCCTTGGCCGATGACCCCCTGCAGCTCGGCCTGCCCACCGCCGTGTCCGCCGTCGAGCGCGCCCGGGCCGCCCGCCGCGCCTTGGAGGAGGCCGGCCCCAGCTTGCTCGTCGTGGACCACCTCATCGACGGCGACGGCTTACAAGAGCAGCTCCCCCGCGCCGGGGACTGCGCGGTGCTGATCACCACCCGCCGCGCCGACCTCCCCCGGGCCCAGGCCGTGAGCTTGGGCGGGCTTGGCCGAGTGGAGAGCCTACGTCTGCTCACCCGGGGCGAGGCCTTGTCGCCCCATGAGCAGGCCGCCGCCGAGACCTTGTGTGAGGCGCTCGGCGACCTGCCCTTGGCGATTGACCTCGCCGGGCGCAGCCACCACCCGCCCACGGCGCTTTTGGCCCGGCTCACCACCCGGGGGGCGCTGGAGGTGCTCGACCGCGCCCGGGCGGCGGATCCTGAGCTGCGGGAGCTCTCGCTCCAGACCCTCTTTGAGTCGGGCCTCGCGCCGCTCTCCTCCGAAGATCCCGTCGATCGGCTCGCCCTGAACCTCTACCGGGTCGCGGGCTGGTTTGGCCCGGAGCGCCTGCCCCCGGCGCTTTTGACCGGGGCGGCGGTCTACATCGGCGCCGACGATCCCCTCGACATCGAGGACGCCGTGGAGCGGCTCATCGGCCTGGGCTTCCTGCGCCGCGACCGCGACGGGGCCTTGTCGATGCACCGCCTCGTCGCCGCCTGCGCCCGGCGTGAGGACGGCGTTCGCGCCCGCAGAGCCGCCCTGGAGAGCCTGCGGGCCTTGTGTGAGGCCACCCCAACCGAAGAGATCGCGCTCTTGGCGCTCAGCCGCCTGGAGGAGCACCTTGTCATGGCCTCGGCCAATCTTCAGGCCGACGATCCCGAGCGCGCGCTCATCGTGCCCCTGCGGCTCGCCCAGGTGCTCAACCTCCTGGCGATCCCCAAGCGGGCCCGGGCGGTGACCGAGGCCGCCTTGGCCCTGGCCAAGAGCCCCTTCTGGCAGGGGAGCTTACGCCACGAGCACGGCGCGTCTTTGCGTATGTTGGGCGAGTACAGCCTCGCCGTGGCCGAGGCGGAGCAGGCGGTGAAGCTCCAGGTCGAGGCGAAGGCCCCGCCCGGAGAGCTGGCCGCGGCCTTACACAACCTCGGCTGGAGCCACGTGGCCTTGGGCCAGCTCGCCGAGGCCCGGGGGCGTTTTGAGCAGGCCCTCGATCTCCACGAGGCCCTCGCCGACGACAAACCAACCATCGAGGTCAGCAACGATCTGGCCGCCGTGGGCCGGGTCGCGCTCAACGAGGGCCGCTATGACGTGGCGCTCACGGCGCTCACCCGCAGCCTGGAGATCATCGTCGCGCTCGTGCCCCAGGGGGAGCACCCCCAGCGCGCCCGCACCCTGCGAGAGCTGGGCGTCTGCCGTCGCCTGCGCGGCGAGCTCCTGGAGGCCGAGGCGCTCCTGAGCGAGGCCGAGGCCCGCTTCGCCCGCATCTTTGGCGCCCATCACGCCGAGCGCGCCCACACGCTCAACGAGCTCGCCGGCGTTCGCCAAGCCCTCGGCGATCTGGCCGGCGCCGAGCGCCTCGCCCAGGAGGCTCTGGTGGCGCTCGTGGCCTACGCCGGCACCCCCTGGCACCTCGACGTGGCCGCGGCGCGGTACCAGCTCGCGAACATCCTGCGCCAGCGGGGCGAGCTCGCCGGGGCGCGGGTTCAGGTGGAGCAGGCCCTCGACGCGGCGACCCGGTCGGGCGGCCAGCGCCACCCCATCGTGCCCGTGCTGGTGCATGAGCTGGGCGTGCTCGCCTTGGTGGAGGAGGAGCCGGCCAAGGGGGTGCCCTATGTCGAGCAGGCCTTGGCGCTGTGGCGGGCTTTGCACGGCGGCGAGCACCACCCGGACTACGCCGCGGGGCTGCACACCTTGGGCACGCTCAAGCGCGCCATGGGCGATCTCCCCGGCGCCCGGGCGGCGCTCACCGAGAGCCTAGGCCTCAAGAACCAGATCTACGGCGACGTGCCTCACCCGGATCGTGCGGCGACCCTCAACAACCTCGGCGCCGTGCTGCTCAAGCTCGGCGAGCACGAGGAGGCCCGGGCCTGCTTCTTGTCGTGTCTGGCCATGGAGAGCGCGCTCTACGGCGGCCGAGAGAACGCCAACGTCGCGATGACCACGGTGAACCTCGCCCAGGTTGAGCGTGTCTTAGGCGCCCACGTCGCCGCGTGGGATCGCCTGCGCGTCGCCGCCGCCACCCTGGAGCGCACCTTGGGCGCAGAGCACCCCACCACCGTCGCCGTCAAAGGCCTGCTCCCCACCTTCGAGGCCCGGGCCGCCGCGGCGGCGTCCCCTCCGGCGGACGCATGAGGATCCTCCTCACCGCGACCCTGCTCATCGACGGCCTGCTGGCGGCGGCGGTGTTCACGTCGCTGGCCAAGCCCGATCTCGCCGTCTGGTTCGCGCTCCAGTCCCGGCGTTTTGGCGAGGAGTGGTTTGAGGAGCACGTCGGCCCCGATGAGCTGGCGCGCCTGCGCCTCGTCGCCCGGAGAGGGGCCTGGCTCGGCCTTGTGGGCGTCTTCGCGCTCTCGGCCTTGGCCGGGGCGATGGCCGGCGTGGTGCGCCTAGGGGGTTGACAGCCCTTAGAGGCAAGTTAAGAAGGCGGGGCGTTGGGGCTCTGTAGCTCAGCTGGTTAGAGCACGCGACTCATAATCGCGGTGTCACTAGTTCAAGTCTAGTCAGAGCCACTCCCACGAAGCCAGCGGTTCATCCCGCTGGCTTTTTTTGTTCCTTGGGCCGCTCAGCCGGGCTCAGCCAAGCCAAGCCC
>JAKLKE010000316.1 GCA_023150775.1 Myxococcota bacterium | reverse complement strand
CGTGCTCATGCAGGCGGCCGGGCCAGAGGCGTAAGGTGCCGTCCCACAAAGCGCCGTTGAGCTGGGCCCCTGCCGGGGCGTGCTCCAACATCACCCGGGCGTGGAGCGCCATGGGCCCGTGCGCGTGATCCCACTCCGCCTGCAGCCGGTGGTAGGGGCAGCGCAGGGCGCCCACGAGGCGGTAGGGCTCGCGGAAGGCCCAGGCCTCGTCGTCTTCAGGGCTCAGGTGGCGCAGCTCGGCGCCGAGGGGGTCGCTCAAGAGGCCTTGGGGGCGGCCTGGGCTCATCGAGCGGCGGTCGGAGGGGCCCTCCCCGTCCACAAAAAACGCCGGCGCCGTCGTCTTGAGCGCGAGCAAGGGCGCGACGAGGCCGCCGGAGAAGGTCAACCAGCCCACCCACCGGGCAGATCTCGCGGCGAGGGCGAACAGGGCCTCGGCCTCCTCGACGTGCTGGGGGTTGCCTGGGGCCAAGAAGGTCTCGCCCCGGCGGCGGCCGGTGCCGCGGCGATCCCAGGCCCAGATCGTGACGCCGGGCAGATCCTTGGGGCGGAGGCCGAAGGGGCCGAGGCGCAGCAGCCGACCGCCGAAGATCCCCGCGTGAGAGCACACGATGGCGACCTCGGCCTCCTCGGGGCCGTATCGCGCGGCGTCCACCTCCCGATCGCCCACCCGCAGGGCGAAGGGCACGCCGCCGTCCTCACGCTCGGCCTGGGCCGCTGGGCCTTGGCGGCGAAGCTCGGCCACCCGCGCCCGCAGCGCCCGGGCCGGGGCCAAGGCGGGGATGAGCGGGCGCAGGTCGGGGCGCAGGCGCTCCCGCAGCTTGTTCGGCACGTCGTGGCGGAGGCCCCGGGGATCCACCCGCCAGAGGCCCTCACCCACGGGATCGGCGGGGGGCAGCGGGCCCTCGACAGCCTCCCAGGCGGCGTGAACCTCTAGCGCCGTCACACAACGAACGGGCCGCTTGGCCGCGGCGGCGAGGTAGTCGCCGAAGGCCTGGAGGCTCCGGGCGTCGGGCCGCAGATCTTCCCAAGCGGTGCCGAGCTGGTGCTCGTGCAGGGGCACGCCGAAGGTGGTCACCGGGTGGGGCCGCGGCAGGCGGAGCTGGGCGTCGAGCAGGCCGAGCAGGCGCTCAAAGTGCTCCTCCCGAAGCCCGATGGTCTGCTCAATCTGGTCGCCGTCGCGGCGCAGGAGGCCCCAGGCGTAGGGGTTCACCGAGGCGTCGATGAACAGAAACGGGCCGTCGCCGGGGCCGGAGAGGTCCAAGGCCGGGCGCCAGGGCGTGAGGCCGGAGTAGGCAAAGGCCCCGAGCTGGGGCTGATCGGTGAGGGTGGTGAAGCCCAAGCCGAGGCAGCTCCGCAGCACCCGGGCGCACTCGGCGCGGTCGGCCTGGATGAGCCCAGGGACGGCCACGCGCAGGTCTGTAGCCCCGGCGGCGCGGATCGCCGTCGCGGCCCGGGCGAGGTTGCGTTTGTGGGCGTGGGCGCCGAGCTCATGCCCCCGGGCCGCCCAGCGCGCCACGGCGTTGTCCGCGCCCTCAAAGGCCAGGGCCGCCTCGGCGAAGGGGAAACGTAGGCGCAGGCCGAGGCGCTGACCTTGGGCCTCGGTGACGGCGAGGATCTCCTCAACGAGCACACGGGCGGCGTGGTAGGTCGCGCGGTCCCGACGACGCTCCAAGAGCGCGTCATCCACATGGAGCTCGGTGAAGAGGAACATACGCGCGGCTCCGGCATCCCGAAAGATGAGCTATCCTGTCGAACTCGGAGGTGCCTGATGAACCTTGTCCTCGCTCTTCTCGCCTGCGCTGGCGGCCCAGAAAAAGACGTGTCTGCCGATGACACCAACGTCGTCGTCGATGACAGCGGCGCGGACGACTCCGGCGGCGCGGACGACTCCGGTGGCGGCGGGGACGACACCTCCGCCGACGACACCGGCGTCATCGACACCCAGATCGACGAGGAGCTCGTCTGCGCGGACGTCGGCTACACCGCCCCCACCCCCACCCTGCCCGGCCGCTCGCTGACGGGCCAGGCGACCTGGTGGCTCGACTTCGACGAGACCGCCGAGGCCAACGGCTACGTCGATTGTTTTTACTCCCGCTCCTTTGAGGGCCTGGAGTACAACGACCAGTCGTACCTCTGCCCCGAGTGTGACCTCTCGGCCAAAGGCACCGCCGTGATGTACGAGGGCGCCGACTGCTACGAGCCGCTCTTTGGCTCGACGGCCGACCGCACCGAATACTGGGGCTTCTCCGCCGATGGCCGCTTCTTCCGCACCGGCACGGCGAACGGCGCCATGGGTGAGCTGACCACCTTCACCGCCCCCGTCGAGGAGGGCGTCGCCACGGCGATCACCTGGAACAGCGACTACACCCTGACCAGCGGCGGCGCGTTCAACCTGCGCGCTGAAGGCACCTTTCGCTGGGCCTGGGACGAGACCCACCTGCTCGCCGACCAGACCGTCCCGCGCACCGTGCCTTACTCCGCCGGCTGGCCCCAGAACGACCCGGGCACCCACGTCCCCGTCGCGCGCCCCGTGCTCGGCGAGGTCGTCCCCGACTTCACCCTCGCCGATCAGTGCGGCGACCCGGTGCGCCTCTGGGACTTCACCGGCGAGTGGATCGTGCTTGACAACTCCCAACACGACTGCGGCCCCTGCCAGTCCATGGCCCAAGGCGAGCACGAGTTCCTCAAGGAGCTGCGCGCTGAGGGCTACAACGTGCGCGTCATCACGCTCATGGGCAATGGCCTCTCCGACAGCCTCACGACGCCGACGACGGAGCTGCTCAACGAGTGGTCGGAGTACTTCGGCATCACCGACCCGGTCTTGGGCGATCGGGGCTACGCCTACGCCGTCTTCGGGCCCTGGCTCACCTCGACGGGTGAGGGCTATGGGTACCCGGCCTGGGTGCTCATCGGCCCCGACATGACGCTGCGCGGCGGCGGCATCGGCTTCTCGGGCTGGGACTCCGTGGCCAAGATGATCCGCGAGAACGAGGGCGGCTGAGCCGTCCCTTCGCCGAGAGGTCGCCGGATGCGCGTCGTGTTGGTCACCCGCGGCGACCTCTTCCCCCCCAACCACGGGGCGGCGGCCCGGGTCGTCTCCTTCGCGGAGCACCTCTCCCAGCGTGGGGACGAGGTGCTCTTGGTGAGCGAGGACCGCGAGGCCTACCTGCGCTGGCGCGACGGCCTGGTGAGCCGCGTGCCCTACTCCCCACGGGCCCGGGCCGCCCAGGAGTGGCCCGTCTTGCGCGGCGGCGCCCGCCTCGCCGAGCGGCTCTGCGCCCGGGTCGGTTACCCCGCAGAAGAGCACTTCCTCTACGCCGCGCAGTTTGACCCGGCCTTCTGGGGCCGCGTCGCCTGGGTCGCCCGGGCCGAGCGCGCCGACGTGCTCCAGGCCGAGTTCCCCGGCTACGCCTTGCCCTGCGCCGTCGTCGCCCGGGCCCTGGGCCTCCGCTCGTCGCTCGTGCAGCACAACGTCGAGTGGCAGCGGCTTCAAGAGGTCGTCGGGCTCTCCGGCGGGGCGCTCTTCAGGGCCCGTGAGCTAGAGCGCCTGGCCTGCCTCGCCGTGGACGACGTGATCACCGTGAGCGCTGATGACCGCGCCCGCCTGGTGAGCGCCGGCGTCCCCGCCGAGAAGATCACCGTCATCCCCCACGGCGTCAACCTCGGCGCCTACACCACCCCGCGCCCGCTGGACCTCCGCTGGAGCCTCGGCTTAGACCCCGACGCCGAGCTGCTCTTCTTCCACGGCACCCTCCATTATTGGCCCAACACCCTCGCCGTGCGCTTTATCGCTGAGGAGCTCCTGCCCCGCCTGTCGAGGCTGCGCCCCAAGGCCCACGCCGTCATCGCCGGGCTGAGCCCGCCCCGGGCCTACGAGCAGCCCAAGCTCAGCTTCTTGGGCCCGGTGAACGACCTCCCCGCCACCATTCACGCCGCCGATCTCTGCCTCTGCCCCGTGCCGTCGGGCGGCGGCACCCGCATGAAGCTCCTGGAGTATTTCGCCGCCGGAAAAGCCACGGTCTCGTTCACCAAAGGCGCCGAGGGCCTCCGGTACACCCCCGGCGTCGAGCTGAGCATCGCCGACACCGCCGACAGCTTCGCCGCCGAGGTCGCCCGGCTGCTCGGAGACCCAGCCGCCCGCGCTCGAATGGGCGCCCAGGCCAAGAAGCTCGTCGGCTTTTACGACTGGTCGCAGATCGCCGCCCGCACCGAGGCGCTCTACCTCGGCCAAGGACGCGGCGCCGACTACAATGACGAGGCCATCGCCGCCCTGCGCCGGGGCGACTCCCCTCCCCCGCCCGCCGCGCCGCTCCGCGCCCACACCGCGCCGGTTGACCCCGTCGAGGCCCACCTCCCGCCTCGTGAGCCCTCCAAGCCCCTCACCCTGCTCTTGTTGATCAACCGCGGCTGCAACCTGCGCTGCGCGTTCTGTGATCTCTGGGATCGTGGGCAGAACATGCCTCTACCCCAGGTGCTCAAGCTCTTGGACGAGGCCTTGGCCATCGGCACCCGCACGCTGGTGATCACCGGGGGCGAGCCGTTCCTGCACCCCCAGCTCTTTGACGTGGTGCGCGCGGCGAAGGCCCGGGGCCTGAGCGTGAACATCACCACGAACGGCACCCTCGTCGAGCGGCGCTGGGCGGAGCTGACACAGAGCGGCGTCGATAGCCTCTCCATGTCTCTGGACGGCTTAGAGACCACCCACGATCAGCTTCGCGGCAAGGTCGGCGCCTTCACCCAGACCGTGCGCGCCTTACGCCGGGTCAAAGACGAGGCCGGGATCACCACCTCGGTGTATTTCACCGTGACCAACCAGAACGTTCATGAGCTGGTGCCGGTGTTTGAGCTCGCGCAGCAGCTCCGCGCGGGCTTTGACTTCTGGCCGGTGAACGACGCGCCGACGCTCACGCTCACCCAAGACGTGCACATCCGCCTCTACCGCGACGCCGTGGCCCACATCGGCGCCGCCGCCCCAGACGTGGCCGCCCGCCGCCGGTATTACGACGAGGGCCTTCGTTACCACGCCGGAGAAAAAACCCCGGTGCGTTGCCTCGGCCTCATCGACCAGTACGGCGTCACGTTTGAGGGCGCGCTCTTGCCCTGCTGTGTGTGGGGTGGCGACGGCCTCGCCGTCGGCAACGTGTTTGAGACGCCGCTCTCGACCTTGTGGCGCAGCCCAGAGGTGCAGGCCCGGCGAGAGTCACTCTTCGCCGAGGGCTGCAGCGTGGGCTGCTTTAACCACAGCCTGTATGAGTTCACCCGCTCCACAGGCCTAGGCTTTCGTGTGACGTCAGCGCCCGCCGCGTCCGAGCCCGCCTCGTCTTAGAGCCCCTCGGGGTTCTTGAGGCCGAGGCCAATGGCAAAAAACTCGACGGAACGATCCCGGGTGGCGTCGGGCTTGAGGCGCTTGACCGAGGTGAAGGCGGCGCGCAGCTCGGCGAGCAGGGCCGGGGCGTCCTCGCCGTCGAAGATCTTGACCACGAAGGTGGCGCCGGGTCGGCCGGTCTGCCGGGCGAGCTCTAGGCCCCGCCGGGCGAGCTCGATCTGCCGCACATGGTCGCCGAAGCGGTCGCCTGTGGTGAGCGGGGCCATGTCGGAGAGGATGACGTCGGCCCGGCGGCCGAGCGGCGCGAGCAGGGCCTCGGCGGTGACGTCGAAGACCGAGCCCAACAAGAAGGTGCCGGGCACGCTCTTCACCTCGACGAGATCGACGCCGACCAGGGGCTCCCCCGTGCGTTGGTTGGCGTAGCGGCTCCAGCTCCCCGGCGCGCAGCCGAGGTCGATCACGGCGTCGCCGCGCTGAAAGATGCGGTGGCGCTGGTGAATCTCTTCGAGCTTAAACACCGAGCGCGCGGCGAAGCCTTGGGCTTTGGCCTTCTTGGTGTAGTGGTCGGGGCGGCTGTACTCGTTGTTGTTGCTCATCGTCTGCCCGCCTCGACGTGCGGCGCGATGATCGCCCACAGCGCGTCGAGCCCCTCGCCGGTGACCGACGACACGCCGACGAGCTCATGCTCTTTGATGCCGAAGCCTTTGCGCAGGGTGGCCAAGGCCGGCGCCCGCTGGGAGCGCGTGAGCTTGTCGTACTTCGTCGCCGCCACCAAGAACGGCAGCCCCGCCTGGCGCAGGCCCCAGATCAGCTCGCCGTCGGTCTTCTGGGGCTCTTGGCGCGCGTCGATGAGCAGCACCACCCGCTTGAGGTTCGGCCGCTCGCCCAGGTACCCCTCGACGAGCGCCTTCCACGCCTCCCGCATGTGCGGCGGCACCTTGGCGAAGCCGTAGCCCGGCAGGTCGGCGATACCGAAGCGGTCGGCCACCAAGAACAGGTTGATGGTCTGCGTGCGCCCCGGCGTGCCCGAGGTTCGGGCGATCTTCTCGCCGATGAGCGCGTTGATGAGCGACGACTTCCCCACGTTGGAGCGCCCAGCGAAGGCGATCTCCGGCACGGCGAGCGTCGGCAAGAGCCCCGCCTCGGGGAAGGAGCCGAGCATGTTCACACGACCGCCAAACTGGGGTCGCGGCTTGGGGCCTGTGGGCGGGACATAGGGCGTTTGTTCAGGGGGCGTCGTCATCCCGCCAAGGTAACGCGGCCCGCCGTCGCGGTCGTGTTACCCTTCGGCCCTCTTCTTCACCTGAGGCAAGTATGCGCCTGCTCCCTGCTGCCCTGGCCCTGCTCTCCTTCACCGCCTGCGAGAACCTGCCGACCCTCGGCCCCAAGGTCACCGTGGTCAACCAAGGCGCGAGCATGGAGTGTGACAAGCTCTCCCTTCGTTGCCACAAGGTGAGCTGCTCCCTACAGAGCGCGTCGAGCGAGGCCGCCGCCGTGACCTTGACTTACCGCATCTTCCGCGACGACGGCACCGCCGACCAGCACACCGAGGCCGTGAGCGTCGGCCCCAAGGAGCTCAAGGTGTTCAGCCACGACTTCAAGGGCGGGAGCTTCGGCTCGACGCCCCGGGTGGAGTGTGCCGTCGCGCCTTGAGGGAGGCGCCGCGGCGTGAACGGAGGCGGATGGGGTAGGCGCCAACTGTGCGGCGCCCGCGGCGAAGCTCTCGGCGCCGCTCAGCCCGACACAAACACAGGGCGC